>CAMWUY010000213.1 GCA_947177615.1 uncultured Porphyromonadaceae bacterium | reverse complement strand
CTCGTGCTTGTGCTCTTCGTGATACTTATACTTAGGGTCATTACCATTGCTGAGCGACAACCGGGAGTGTTCGGGCGCGTCTATGCCTATTGCGTGGCAAGCTACCTCATATTCCATATAGTGATTAATGTCGGCATGGTAATAGGACTATGCCCTGTTATCGGTATTCCTCTGCCGTTTTTCAGCTACGGAGGTTCTTCGCTGTGGGGCTTCACATTCCTTCTGTTCGTATTGTTGCGTATCGATGCATCCCGCCGTGAACGCTCACTGTAAAAAATATCGGTGAGATACCTTTACAAACTTTCATTAAACGGCCATACAATTTAGGTAATTTTATGTTGGCGTGATTGTAAATATTGCTTATATTTGCAATTACAAAACTTATCTACTTGAAATAATCATCATGGCCATAAACCTGACTAAATCATCGTCGCCATTGGGCGAAATAACACTCTGTACCATCACCAATCTTTCAGGAGCGAGTGTGACTCTTTCGTCGCTCGGTGCAGGAATAACTGCTGTAAATGTGCCTGATCGTCACGGCAAAATGGCCGATGTCGTACTTGGATACAACAATCCCGCTTCGTGGATAGCTGATGGTCCGTGTGCCGGAAAAGTCCCCGGACGATTTGCCAACCGTATTGCTCTCGGTCATTTCTCGATAGACGGCAAGGAGTATACTCTTGCGATCAATAATGGTCCGAATGCGCTGCACGGTGGTCCTACCGGTTTCCAGAACCGTATATGGAATGTCGAGACCGTTGGAGACAACACGGTGAAATTCACCTATCTCTCAGCCGATGGAGAGGAAGGATATCCGGGAAATCTCACAGTTGTCGCTACATACACTTGGAGCGAGGATAACGAGCTTACTTTAACTCTTGAAGCTGTCACGGACGCTCCTACCGTTGTCAATCTCACCAATCATGCTTATTTTAATCTTGCAGGAGAAGAGTCCGGCTCGGTGCTTGACCATAAGCTGTGCATGAAAGCCTCCCGTTGGCTTCCGACAGATACGACACAGATACCTACCGGTGAGATAGCACCTGTGGCAGGCACACCGATGGATTTTACTTCGCCAAAGGAGATAGGCAAGGATATTCATGCCGACTTCGAGGCTCTCAAGATAGGTAAAGGTTACGACCATTGCTGGGTGATTGACGGTTATGAGAAGGGTAAACTGCAACAGGTAGCCACTCTTACCGACGAGAAATCCGGTCGCACACTCAATGTGTCGACCACCCAGCCCGGTATGCAGGTATATACCGGTAATTGGCTTGCCGGATGCCCCGAGAGTATTTCAGGCGGTGAGTATGCCGACTATGACGGCGTAGCTATAGAGTGTCAGGGATTTCCCGACGCTCCTAATAAACCGAATTTTCCATCGCCGCGCCTCAATCCCGGCGAGAAATATGAGGAGATTATCAAGTTCAGTTTCGGCTGCTGATAATGCTTTTCACCAATTAATCATCAATAATTCAGATAATCTACACCACCACAGTGACAATGAAACCTACACTCTTTGTACTTGCCGCCGGAATGGGTAGCCGTTACGGTGGACTTAAACAGCTTGATCCCCTTGGCCCCTCCGGACAGACTATCATGGACTACTCCATCTACGATGCCATTCAGGCCGGGTTTGGGAAAGTCGTGTTTGTAATACGTAAAGATTTCGAGAAGGACTTTCGTGAGAAGGTACTTTCAAAATATGAAGGTCATATACCTGTCGAGGTTGTCTTTCAGTCAACCGATAAGCTCCCCGATGGATTTACCTGTCCTGCCGACCGCACCAAGCCGTGGGGTACCAATCATGCCGTACTTATGGGTAAGGATGTCATCAAGGAGCCTTTTGCCGTTATCAATGCCGATGATTTCTATGGTCGCGATGCATTCCGCGTGATGGCTCAGGACCTCATGCGTCCCCGCGAAGGCAAAGGCGACTACTCGATGGTGGGCTTCCGCGTAGGTAATACAATGACAGAGAACGGCTCTGTATCACGTGGAGTCTGCACCACAGGTGCCAATGGAAATCTTATGGACGTGGTGGAGCGTACAGCTATCAGTTATGCTCCCAACGGAGACATCGTCTTCACCGACGAACATGGTATCGAGCAACGTCTTGATCCGGAAACTCCCGTGTCAATGAATCTCTGGGGCTTTACACCTGACTATTTCGATTATAGCGAGCGGGAGTTCCGCAACGTCCTTGCCAAGGATATCAATACACCCAAGTCGGAGTTTTTCATCCCTCTATGCGTAGACACTCTTATCCACAACCGTGAGGCAACCGTAAAGGTGCTTGACACCGATTCACGCTGGTTTGGCGTAACATATGCCGCCGACCGTCCCGGTGTGGTCGAGAAATTTGCTCAGCTTCACGCCGCCGGAGTATATCCTGATAAAATGTTTTAAAAATCATATCTAAAACTCTATACCATGGAACTGAAATCAAAAGTAATCAAAGCTTTCGAGGAGCATTTCGGCGGTAAAGGCACTCTCTATGCCTCGGCCGGCCGTATCAATCTCATCGGCGAGCATACCGACTATAACGGTGGATTCGTATTC
>CAMWUY010000212.1 GCA_947177615.1 uncultured Porphyromonadaceae bacterium | reverse complement strand
GTCCATCTGTAAGTTTCAGCTCCCGGTCATACTCCACTTCGATATAGTCAAGCCGAGCCATCTGTATTGTCCCTTGTCCGTTGAACTGAATCGTAAGCTGCATGTTATTGCCGGCATTTTTTGCAGTATGCACCGTCGTGTTGTAGCGCATGAATTGCTCTACGTTGGTGATGGCCGGTATAACGTCCGAGTTGATGGCCGGCAGACGAGTGCCGTTAACCGAGAATATCAGCGATGAAGAAGCCGATGGAGTATTAGTGGCAAAGCCGACTCTGAAACGCACGTCCTGTCCCGCATTGTCCTGCAGCTGAAAGGGGAAGGTGCGGGAGGAGGGGGATCTGAAGTCTTCACCGAGCAGGACACGTCCGGTATTGGACGGAGCCACCAGATCCTTCTCGTATATGAGTTGTTCGGTGAATGTGGTGACTATCCGGTCGGTGGGTGTGAGGGGTTCGGCCTGTGCAATGGCTTTCTCCTTGACATCTATGTCACTGAGGAAGTACCATGAGTCGTCGGAGTACGGGTTGGCGGAGTGAGCGAACATCATGGTTTCGTTGTCGGTTGACTCCGTGCGCCTTACGATGTCGTTGCCGAAGAATAATATACCCGTAGCCGTGTGAACAGTCGGAACGATGGGAAGATCGTCCGGTTGTATGCCATACAATTCCTCGGAGATCAGCGCACCGCCATATCCGTATGCATTAACCTTGGAGGGGTCTTTAAATCCGAGCGAATTGAGTGTAGCATTGCTGACAAATTGCATACCGGTACGTTCGACCTTGATTTTAGCCCACTTGCCGGATGCCAGTTTTGATGAGGCGGCATAATAATCCGGTTCACGAGATATAGCCGGCAGACAATAAGCGGTAAGGAGAAGAACCACAAAGAGAATTCTCCTGACAAAATCGTGTCGAGCGTATGATCGTGATAAAGTACTGATAATATGGTAAGTCCTGCTGTTCACGTAGGATGTTCTGTTTTAAGATTGACAATATTCAGGGGTGAAAAGCCTAAAAAGAAGCCGGTATCAACCGGGTATTTTTCACCACATATTTAACGTAAGAAATGTCAAATTATTAGCCTGCTTACCACAAAAAATGTTAAAACCGAAATTTTAAGGAACGCGCTCTTATGAAAAATATTGCGGGAGAGGGTTCAAGAATTGTCAGAGCGTGCCGGCAGTGAGATATTTCTGCCAGTCTTCTCTTGATCCGACAAAGGCGTTGAGATCAACGTCTCCGCGTATTCCGGCGACACGTCCGTGATGGTCGTACTGCCAGAATGTCCACTCGGCATCTATGGGTATACGGTTGAATGAGCAGATCCACAGCGACGTGCCGGGCAGCGCATCGCGCACCATCTCGTAACTCTCCTTGTTGGTGTAGACGATGACGCTGTATCCGGACAGATTGAGATAATCAGCCATATCAATGAGTCGCTGTTTGATGATCTCCGGATCATCTCCGGTGTGATTATATGCTTTCTCAAAGTCGATGACGGGATGCAGGTCAAGATGATGGTCACCGATGGCGTTGAGGAAATTCTTTGCCTGCGGTATACCCTCCTGATCAAATTTGAAGAAGTGGTAAGCTCCGATTTTAAGTCCGGCGTGGGAAGCCTTGTCATAATTGATGCGGAAGTTCGGGTCACGCAGTGTGGTACCCTCACTGGCCTTGATAAAGACAAAATCGATACCGTCTGCGGCAGCGGCATCAAGATTCATCATCCCGTTATGCCGTGAGATATCAATGCCTCGTATGGGATATCTGTCCGGGTCGACAAACGGCGGTGAGGTGATGAAGCTGTGATAAGCCCAGATGGCGGCGCATACCAATGCGAGCGACACTATCAGAAAGGCGATAGTGACGCGGGTATCTTTTACACGTTGTATAGACCCAAGATGTGTGGGTAATTGCATGTCGGTTGATATCGGTATTAGTAATGCGAGTGCAAATATAACTTATTGTAGGGAAAAAATCGCTTAAAAATTATTAAATTTGCATCATGTATCATCTGTTAGTCATAGTTGTGGCACTTCTGGCTGTGGTCAGAGGCTATCGTCGCGGTCTGACCGGACAGGTGACATCGGTGCTCGGCCTGGCCTTCGGTGTCGTGTGTACACATATATTCCTGCCCGGAGTCAGTGATTTTATGGAGATAATCGTAGGCCGCAATCACTATGCCGAGGGGGGGACGTTTCTGACAGAAAATCTCGCGGCGTTGATAATCTATGGCGGAGTGTATATGCTGTTCAGGAGTATAACCGGGATCGTGCGCCGAGCCGCCGGTATGCTCGGCACGAGTCTTCTGGACTCGATCATCGGAGCATTGTTCTGCATGTTCAATTATCTGCTGGTGCTCTCAGTGTTACTGAATATCATCGTGGGATATAATCCACAGTCGACACTGATGCACGATGGCCGGTCGGATGACGGCAACCTGATCAATCTCGTCTTGTGTATCGGTCCGGCCACTTTAGGCAGTGAGAGTTTTTCCGAGTTTTCGCACCGTATGCAGTTGCGCGATGCGAAGCGTATCTCGGACAACCAAATCCGAGTCAATTGTGTTAGAAATATTGAGGTCTAAGGCCAATGATGAAAATATCCAGGTGATAAATAATATTGTAAATCAAATATGTTGAAAGTTG
>CAMWUY010000211.1 GCA_947177615.1 uncultured Porphyromonadaceae bacterium | reverse complement strand
CGCATCACTGAGAGGAGTGATGGCCGAGTCTGCAAGGATATATGTCGCCAGACGAGTTATCATGATATGCTTGGTGGCGTCGTGGGCATATCCTGATTTAATACCCACTACCGACACTGCGCGCTCTGCCATCTTGTTAGCGGCTGAATACACACCTCCAAGGAAGGCTTCGGCATCTCCACATTCCACCATCATCATGCCGAAATAGCTGCGGTCGTACATCTTATCCAATGCCTCTGAATAAGTTACGCCCTCTCTCTCCTTTTTAGTAGAATACAGCTTGGCATATCTGTCTCGACGTGCTTCTTCACAATCATGGCGAGGATTGACAATCTGAATTGCACTGATATCAAGACCGAGACGCTCGGCACGTCTGGTGATCATCTCATCGTTACCCAAGAGGATCGGTTGCAAGATCCCGTCATGATGCAGTCTTGCGGCTGCCCGCAACATATTATCATTATTACCCTCAGAGAACACGACCCTTGCAGGTTGTTTACGGACTATGTCTGCGACACTACGCATGAACTTGCCGTCATCACCCATATATTCCTTAAGCTTAAGCTGATAATTTTCCCAGCTTTCAATCGGACGAGTCGCGATGCCACTCATCATGGCAGCCTTGGCTACTGCGGGCGCAACTCTCAGCAACAATCGGGGATCGAGAGCCTTGGGCAATATATAGTCCGGGCCAAACTTGATATCACTCACTCCGTAGGCCTCGTCTACTATAGAAGGCACGGGCTCTTTGGCCAACTCCGCTATAGCATATACGGCAGCTATCTTCATCTCTTCGTTGATGGCAGTAGCTCCCGAATCCAAAGCACCGCGGAAGATATATGGGAAACCTATGACATTATTTATCTGGTTGGGATAGTCACTGCGTCCGGTGGCTACAATAACATCCGGTACAGCCTCTTTGGCAACATCATATTCTATCTCCGGGTCGGGATTGGCCAAAGCGAAAACAATGGGTCGAGGTGCCATACTTCTCACCATCTCCGGTGTCACCACATTGGCTACACTCAGTCCCAGAAATACATCAGCACCGACCAGAGCCTCTGCCAGTGTATTAATATCCCGTTCGGTAGCGAATTCGCGTTTCTGCTCATTCAGGCCTTCCCGGTCGGAACGTATCACACCCTTTGAGTCACACATCACAATATTCTCAGCCCGCACTCCAAGTGCCTTATATAGCCGTGTACACGATATGGCGGCTGCACCTGCCCCATTAACGACAAGCTTTATCTCCCCAATATTCTTCTTCTGGATCTCAAGTGCATTCAGTAATCCGGCACCTGATATTATAGCTGTGCCGTGTTGATCATCGTGCATGATAGGAATGTTACACTCCTCCTTCAGACGTTTCTCAATCTTGAAACACTCCGGAGCCTTGATATCCTCAAGATTAATACCACCAAAGGTAGGTGTCAGACTTTTTACAATCTCGACAAACTTGTCCGGATCCGTTTCATTAATTTCAATATCGAAGGCGTCAAGTCCGGAGAATATTTTAAACAACAACGCTTTACCCTCCATTACAGGCTTGCCCGCCAGAGCCCCGATATTACCAAGTCCTAACACTGCTGTACCATTGGAGATAACACCTATGAGATTTCCCTTATTAGTATATCGATACGCATTCGCCGGATTATCCTCTATCTCAATACACGGATAAGCGACACCCGGAGAATAAGCTAACGACAGATCGCGCTGTGAACTATATGGTTTGGTAGGAGTAATCTCTATCTTGCCCGGTCGCTCATATTCATGATAGTCAAGGGCACTCTGCTTGGTAATTTTGGCCATAATGGTATTTACAAATATAAATTTTAAGAATAATATATAATTATAACAATCGAAAAGAGACAAACGCTCAAAAATTTTGTAATTTTGTATCAAACATGTATCTGCATCATGATTTCATCTCGCAATATAACGACGTCAGGTTGTGAGGCCTCACCTCAACTGATCGAAATATTGGATTTCATCGTTGAATACACCAGGCGACTTCTTGCTTCGGGTGTACACACCTCTCGTGTGATTCGCAATGCTATCAGAATTGCATCATCGCAATCAGCCGACATCAATATTTTTGTTACCGTCAGATGTTTGATTATAACACTGCGGCACGCCGAGACAGCTGAGGTTGTCACGCGAGTGGTCAGCGTCTCCCCTATGCCTGTCAGTTTTGCGCTCAATTCTGAACTCAGCGCATTGTCATGGGCTGCTTTCGATGATAACCTTACCCTTCAGGAGATCCGCGAACGATATCACGCGATAATTAATCGTCCGCGAATACCCCGGTGGCAGATTTTGACTCTTCTCTCACTGGCCAACGGAGCTTTCTGCAGATTATTCGACGGAGATTGGATAGCCGTCGCATGCGTCATTATTGCTACGGCTATCGGATATGGTCTTAAATTACTTTTGACAGAGAAACGTATCAATCTGTTCTTTGTCGTTGCATCATGTTCGTTTGTCTCATCCTTGACTGCTGCTTCAGCCATGTTGATTGACTGCACATGGCAGACGGCAATAGCGACCAGTCCCCTGTTTTTAGTTCCCGGAGTTCCACTTATCACATGTGTCATTGACGCCGTCGAGGGTCATGTACTTACAGCTATAAGCCGTTTGGTCAATGCTATGCTCATTGTGCTGTGCATAGCTG
>CAMWUY010000210.1 GCA_947177615.1 uncultured Porphyromonadaceae bacterium | reverse complement strand
ATGACTAAAATCTGCGACCCTGGATTTAACATTTTTTGTGGAATGGGGTCTTAGAACCCCGTTACCAAATATTTGTTAAGAGCGCGCTCTAATGCCGAGGCTTACATCACGCCGGGCAGCAACTATTTTTTTCATAGACCATGTCACGGACACGGGCCGCTATCTCCGGGACAGGGACACCCTCAGCAACCAACTGTCGCGGATCTATCGGAGGAAGAAACTTGATCTTAAAGCATTTGCCTCGACTCTTAACCACCTCCGACGGCAGCAATGTCTGTTCGATATTTACTCTCAATCCGAGTCTCTTGCGCCAACGGGCCGTCTTGTAAAAACGCATCGTATTCAACGCCTCAAAACGTATCGGGACTATGAGCCTGTCATACTCCAGAGCCTTGCTGACAAAGGCCTTCTGCCATTGCAGATCGTGTATCTCACCATCGGGATGCAACCGCGACACCAGCCCGGCCGGAAATATCACCATCTGCTTACCCTCACGGTAAGCGGCAGCGATATCAGCCGCGGCCTGACGCTGCTGACGGCCATACTTGTTCACCGGCAGAAACACTTCGCGCAACGGATCTACATTCATCAGCATATCGTTGACCAGAACGGCGATCCGGTCATCGCCATACATCCCGCCTATCACTGACACCAGCGCGATACCATCCAGGCCACCCAGCGGGTGATTGGATGCAAAAACGACACCGCGATCACGCGACAGGTCACGTATCGCCGTGTCATCGACATCCAAGGTAATATCCAGATGCTCAATAATACGTGTCGCAAACGCAGCGCCACGCGCCGGATATGCCACACGCAACATCTCGTTGAGCTCGCGCTGACGCACCAGCCGTTCAAGACCGCGTAACAGAAAACCCGGTATCAGCCGACCCTTCCATCCACCGACACGATCACGTATTATCGATGTCAAATCAATAACCTGAGCTCCCATCCGGCCTATTGCTGATAATAATTAACCGTTGACAGATGACTCCTCATCCCAGAACTCATCATTCCAGTCCTCGTCAGTGATCGGCATATCCTCATCCTCCGGCTCATCTTGTTCGAAGATAAAGGCATCCTCATCCTCAACACGGTGACGGCGATCAAGCGCACGGTGAGTGATCGTCGAGGGGACGGCGTTCTCCTCACTGTTGATCTCGCGCCACAGAATATCTTTAAGTTCCGTAAGTCCCTGACCGGTAACGGCCGAGATAAATAGCGTCGTGACATCCTCCGGCAATTCCTCGCGTATAGCCTCCATCAGCTCGTCATCAAGCATATCTGACTTGGAGATAGCAAGCACGCGACTCTTGTCGGCCAATTCGGGATTAAATTCGCGCACCTCGCGCAACAATATCTCATAATCACGCTTGATATCATCGCTATCGGCGGGCACCATAAAGAGCAATACGGCATTGCGCTCTATGTGACGCAGGAAGCGTAGTCCCAATCCCTTGCCCTCCGAGGCACCCTCGATGATACCCGGGATATCCGCCATCACAAACGACTTGCCGTCCCTATAACTTACTATGCCCAACTGAGGTTCCATCGTCGTGAAGGGATAATCCGCGATCTTCGGCTTGGCGGCCGAGACAGCACTCAGCAATGTTGACTTGCCGGCATTCGGGAAACCGACGAGACCGACATCTCCAAGGAGTTTGAGCTCGAGCACCACAGCCTTCTCGATAGCGGGCTGTCCGGGCTGTGCATATCGCGGCGCACGATTGGTCGAAGTCGCAAAATGGCAGTTGCCCAAGCCACCCTTGCCGCCACGCAACAGGCGTATCTCCTGCTCATCCTCGGTCACCTCACACAGAAATTCCCCGGTCTCGGCATCAAATACCGTCGTGCCCACAGGCACCTCGATGATACGGTCCTGACCATCCTTGCCGAAGGATCGCCCGGCGCCACCGGACTCACCGTCGGTAGCGAATATGTGGCGTGTGTACCTGAGCGGCAGCAAGGTCCACATATTGCGATTGCCACGCAGGATGATATGTCCTCCGCGACCACCGTCTCCACCGTCAGGTCCCCCCTTGGGTATATACTTCGCTCTATGATAATGACGACTGCCGGCGCCACCTTTGCCCGAGCGGCATAATATCTTAACGTAATCAATAAAATTGCTGTCTGCCATACTCTTACTCTACTCTAATTATTACCCGAACAGGCAGCCTCATAATCCCGCGGACTGCCGATATCCAGCCAGGTGCCGTCGATAGGATAATACTCCACACGCTCGCCACGACCGATCAGCTCCTCGATCAGATCCGGAGCATCCAGATAAGACCCGCGGGGTATGGACTCAGCCACATCGCGTCTCATCATATAAACACCGGCATTAACAAAATAGTTGAACGTCGGTTTCTCGCTAAGCCCCGTGATCCGACGTCCCTCCGACTCTATTATGGCGAAGGGTATCGACACCGTATAAGGAACCGTGGCCATCGTCAGGGCCGCCCCGCTCCCGATATGCTGCAACCACATCTTCTCAAACGACATATTGGTCAGCAAATCACTGTTCATCACCAGTACGGTATCTTCACGCAGACCTTCACACAGCGCAAGACTCCCCATCGTGCCGAGACGCATCGGCTCCTCAACACAGGTCACTACCTCACGATACCGATCCTGACTGAAATGCTCGACAATCTGTTCCTTGAGATAGTTGACCGTAACATAGATG
>CAMWUY010000209.1 GCA_947177615.1 uncultured Porphyromonadaceae bacterium | reverse complement strand
CCAACGCCCCGGCCTCCTGTCCCGGGGGCTCGGAGATGTGCATACGAGACAGGTATCAGGACTGCCCCACTCCTCTCCGGCACACGATATATGTAGCTCATAAATTCTGAGACGGCGGCGACAGCAATAAGTGGATAGAAACATCTTGAGGTGACATCGTCAATGCTATAATGTGCCCTTCTTATATTCTTCCATCCCTCTATCGGATTGATCATCATAAGTAAAAGCAACAATATGGGATTCTTTTTATGTTGCTCATTATGTGCACTGTCATCGTTTTTGCTCTCGTTATCACCGGAATCCTCATTGTCACTTTCAGGATCTTCATTCGGAGTGTTATCAGGCTCATTATCCAGGATATAATATTCCTCCTTTTCCAGATCGTATTCTGAGTTGTTTTGTGTCATAATCTGCAAAATTACGAAAAAATATTATATGTTTTTCAGGTAGATGTTTTGTTAAGCATTTTTTTATTGTTGAGACTCTGTCACTCTTCAATCACTCTTCAATAGGTAACATATCCGGATATTTAGACATAAATGTATGGTATAAATCTAATGATTTGCGCCTTTCAATAGATTCCGGATATTCTGAGGATATCTTACCGTGGCTGATGATGGGACGATGTTGGAGTCGCTTGGTTACTTTTTCACCCTCATCCAGTATTGATTTTGATTCATCCGACAGATATTGGTCTTTAAATTTCTCCCATATATATTCAATAGCTTGAGATGAAGGATGTACAAGGTCCGTCTCGTAAAATCTGTAATCCCTCAAGTCATCATTTACAATTTCAAACGCCGGAAAATAGTCAGCGATTTGACAGTCGTGACATATCTCCTCGCATGCTAACTGCAGAATAGCCTTAGATCGGCTATTACCCTCAAATCCATCTTTGAGATGCCTGACAGGACTGACTGTGAAAATAAATCTGAGTTTTGGAAACTTTTGATGAATATATTCGATCAGCACTCTCCATTGATCAGCAATTTCTTGAATAGTCAGTCTTCTACGAATGAAATAATCGGCGGGAAATTTATGGCAATTAGCTACGATGTATTCCTCTCGGTTACGAAGCTGATATACCCAGGCGGTCCCAAAGGTTATAATAATTGTAGCTGTATCATTAAGCCGTTGTTGTAATGTTGATAATTTGTGGTGTATTGCCGATATCGTATCTGTCTTATCGTAAGCGGAGCACTGACTGTCGGAGAGCCATGTCACCCAGAGCTTATCATTATGAGCAACAGACTCAGAAATCGTATCTGAAAAGCTATCTCCGGATGCAGCAATTCTTAATATTTTGGCTATGGACGCGGGATTAAACAGAGTGCCGCAGATATTAGGATATGCACGCCATCTGCATGATCTCATTCGTGTACCTATATAGTCGGTGAAACAGGAACCTAACAATATTACCGGTTGCTTTGGATCCAGCATCCATTTACCTTTCGATATTTTATATTCAGTTCTGAATTTCAGCATATTATTTACATTATCTATACCCTGTCTCACAAAGAGTGTAAAATTGAAGTCATCGCGATCCTTTTGAAAATGGTTTTGTCATAGATCGGCATCTTGAGGCCATATCAAATTTACCATTTTTTCGTTAGATAGGGTTTTAAAAAACAGTGTCGTACCTCGTGGGCACGACACTGATTATAACAATTGGTGTGTCTGAGATCACTCAGCTCTTTCTTCATTAAGAATGCGGATCATCTCTATTGCGCTCCTTGGAATGCGTGTGCCGGGACCGAAGATGGCAGCAACACCGGCCTTGTACAGGAAGTCATAGTCTTGTGCCGGTATTACACCACCGGCAGTTACGAGGATATCCTCGCGACCGAGCTTTTTGAGCTCTTCGATGACCTGCGGGATGAGTGTCTTGTGACCTGCTGCCAGTGAAGATACACCCAGGATATGAACGTCATTTTCGACAGCCTGGCGGGCAGCTTCTGCCGGGGTCTGGAAGAGGGGACCCATATCAACGTCGAAGCCACAGTCCGCATAACCTGTTGCTACAACCTTAGCACCACGGTCATGACCATCCTGGCCCATCTTGGCAATCATAATACGAGGCTGACGACCTTCGCGCTTAGCGAAATCGGCCACGGCCTTACGAGCTTCCTCAAATTCGGGATCGCCCTTCTCCTCATTGCTATACACGCCTGAAATAGTTTTGATAACAGCTTTATAACGTCCGACAACAGCTTCGCATGCGTCAGATATCTCGCCTAATGATGCACGCAATCCGGCTGCTTTGACAGCAAGATCAAGCAGATTACCCTTAGATGGATCTTTTACGCACTCAGTGATAGCTTCGAGGGCTTTCTTGACAGCCTCTTCGTCGCGATCCTTGCGCAAAACCTCAAGACGTGCACATTGCTCCTTACGTACCTCGGTATTGTCCACCTCGAGGATGTCGATGGGATCTTCATGCTCCAGACGATATTTATTAATGCCGACAATTGTCTGCTTGCCGGAGTCAATGTGAGCCTGTGTACGAGCTGCGGCTTCTTCAATCTTGAGTTTGGGTAATCCGGTTTCAATAGCTTTAGCCATACCACCGAGTTTCTCAATCTCTTCAATATGCGCCCATGCTTTGCGTGCTATCTCGTCAGTGAGTGCTTCGACATAATATGAACCTGCCCAGGGATCAACCTGTTTGGTGACGTATGTTTCCTCTTGAATATAGATTTGAGTGTTACGTGCTATACGGG
>CAMWUY010000208.1 GCA_947177615.1 uncultured Porphyromonadaceae bacterium | reverse complement strand
TCGGGGAAAGTCACCGATGTCAGGGCTTCGCAACCGTAGAATACTGACGAGCCGATAGTTGTAACGTGCTCAGGTATGTTCACCGAGCTGAGCTTCGAGCACCCACTGAAAGCAAGGGAACCGATTTCAGTGACGGTTTCAGGGAGTGTTATCGTGGTCAGGTTACTGCACCGATTGAAAGCGCTCCTGCCAATCAGAGTAATCTGGGAACGCTGGCTGAAATGTACCTCTTTGAGATTGCTGCAGTTGAGAAAGGCGCGATAGCCGATACCCTTGATATAGTAACGTTTCGGATTGGCGGAATCTCTGTCATCCGTGAATCGTTCGGGTATTGATACTTCAGTCATTTCCTCATAATCTCCGCGCCACAGCAAGGCATCATTATTCTCACTATCCTCAAGAACCAGATATGTGAACACACCATCTGTCAATTTGACAGCGGGTTTATCCCCGAATGTGAAGTTATTAAACCTCGCCCATGACGAATTTGTATAAGCATCAAAGGTATTTTCCGGTGCGTAAAGGCGACCTTCGGTGTAAGTGTTATAATCAAAGATATCGGAAATGGTTAAGTCAATAGGATTTGTCCAATTAACATAGACAGACCGTAAATTCTCACACAACACAAAAGCTTCATTACCGATTGAGGTTACGGATTCGGGTATTGTCACAGAGCTAAGGCCACTGCATTCGTAAAAAGCGTTGTTACCTATTCCAGTGACTGACCCGGGTATAGTCACAGAACGTAGGCCACTGCATTCGTAGAAAGCGTAATCACCTATTCCTGTGACTGATTCGGGTATAGTCACAGAACGCAGGCCACTGCAATAATAGAAAGCGTAAGCACCTATTCCAGTGACTGACTCGGGGATTATTATATCCGTAAGGTAGTGGTTATCGTAGAAACTAAGGTAGCCAATATGGGTTACAGTGTATTTTTCACCTCCATATTCGACAGTAGACGGTATGATTAATTCTCCACTAACATAATTTCCGGAATTATAATGTCCGGCTATATTAGCTCCACTTGCTGTCTGTACCGTTTTTGCATCCCAGTCGAGAACGTTGTATTCCAGAGTCTGCCCCTCGTAATAGTACGAGAATGTGAAGTCTTGGGCAAAACTCGGCATCGCGAGTACAATGCCCAACAGAATTAGTAATAGTTTTTTCTTCATCAATGTAAATTTTTTTGGTTAGTCTTTATTTGATTTCTTGTGTGATAGGCTTTTATGTTCAGCGGAGTCGATAAAGTAGCGGAGGGGGTTGGTCGCTCTCGGATTGAGTCCGACAATAACGCCATCTTTAAACTTCTCAATCCACTCTTCCGCGGCGGGACGAACACCGATGAAATGACTGCACCGGTATCCGTTATTGTTCGGCTGTTTATCTTGTCCGGCATCTGTGTATTCGAATACCCCTAAAATTTCTCGCGTGTATGTCGGAGCGTTATCCTGTTTTTTCGTAGCAAGAATAAGTTTTGCGCGTTTGAGATTTTGAGGAGATGTGCGCCACGATTCCTTGACACAGGCCTGTACAGGGTCTGTGTTGAATACTTCTCCGCACAATGTGTTTGGAATATGAATCTGAGCTGATACGGGAATGTTGAGCATCAGGATGGGAATTCCGGCGTTGCGGAGGTCCTGCTCGGTAAATTGTTTTTGCACCGAATTATGTCGTGGGCCGGTCATTGTAAGTGTTTTTGCAGCCCGGCTCTCTCATTTGGCTGCAGATTAATAGCTATAAAAAAAGCGCGAGAGCCGTACCTGTGGTCCGTTCCCACACTGCGAGGCTCTGGTATTGCCCATTGGAGTTGAAACAGACAACGTAGAGGCCTCACGCAAGATATGATGTGTCTCCCCGATGCTCACGCATCAGGTGTGCTGACATAATAATCATATCCACACAAGGCGTCTACTATTGTCTCTCTCCTGACTCCAATTTGAAATTTACCGGATTTCGCAGTGTCAAGGAAGAGCGTCAAGTAAACGCTTTTTATATGTATGAACAACATAGGATTATCGAAGTCCCTATGCTATACAAATGCAAAGATAAGCAATTTCTGATTTATTACAATACATTTCTTAACCTTTGCGCTTTTCGGACAGCGGAATGTGTCGCCCGGCTCCAGACGCGTGCCGGACGAACAGACCACTCTCCATTCACATTTGCCGGTTTCAAATCGCGGTGCACGACGCCTCTGCTTTGGAGATAGGCCACAGCCTCAGTAAGCCGGAGCATAATCCGCTTTCTCTCTGCCGGTTTAAGAGTCCCTTTTTTCAATACTTCTCCAAGGGTTTTCCCCTCAATCCATTCCTGCACGATGCACAAACCAATCCCATCTATATCTTCAAGACCGACAGCCTCCACCACCGCCGGATGTCGCAACCTCGAATTAATCTCAAATTCCTTGATCAGCTGTCGCCTCATGGAGGTTGAGTCACGAAACTCCTCTCGCAGACCTTTGATGAACCATTGACGGCCATAGCGTCGCCCCCGCGCTATGATATTGGTTGAAGTGATGTGCAGTATCTCCACATCCCGCATTTCGGAACCGATATAACATCCCGATTCCTCCCGACCGATATATCCGGATTCAAAACCATCAGATTGCATCATTGACAAGCGACATCTTTCAGATATCGAGCAGACAGCTCGGCATATTCACAATAGTTAGATACTTTGGCTAAATAGCCCATTATCATCAGTCACAGCCTTAGGCTGCTCCTTCTGAGAATGAACTATTTATCTCAAAA
>CAMWUY010000207.1 GCA_947177615.1 uncultured Porphyromonadaceae bacterium | reverse complement strand
ATGACTAAAATCTGCGACCCTGGATTTAACATTTTTTGTGGAATGGGGTCTAAAAGTCGTTATCCGTCTGCGCGGTACAGTCATCCACCTCGTCGAGATTGTTCAGAATTGACGCTCCTTTGTATTGAGCATACTTATCCTTACGGACTGCTGCGGATTGTTCCATACCGGCAACTATTATAACACATTCCCCCTTCACTTGGTTCGACGTGAAATATTCACTCAGATTCAGCAACGTGTCACGATATGTGGTCTCATGCACTTTGCTTATCTCCCTACTCACCGAGGCCTCGCGTTCTCCACCGAACGTTTCGGCAAGTTGAGACAATGTCTTACCGAGACGCAACGGTGATTCATATATCACAATCGTTTCGGGAAGCTCGGACAGATATTGCAGTCGCGACTGACGCCCCTTCTTCGGAGGCAGGAAACCTTCGAAATGGAAACGGTCACAGGGCAATCCGGAGTTGACCAAGGCGGGGACGAATGCTGTCGGCCCGGGAAGACACTCAACCACAATACCATTACGACGGCATTCGCGACTCAGCATAAAGCCCGGGTCACTGATACCCGGCGTACCGGCATCGCTGACCAACGCTATATCGGAACCGGACTTCAACTGTTCTATCAGGACCGACAGGGTCGTATGCTCATTGTACTTGTGGTGCGCACGAAGTGGCGTCACTATCTCAAAATGCCGCAACAGGTTGCCCGATGTGCGCGTATCCTCGGCCAAAATCAGATCCACCTCCGAAAGGATTCTGAGTGCCCGAGGCGACATATCCTCCAGATTGCCGACCGGCGTCGGTACGACATAGAGCCGCCCGTATACCGAATTACTGTTATCCATAATTATATTCTCCGGAGTCCTATTTACGTTCGAGATAAAGTTCCACGCGCTTCATGAAGTCGGCGACAATATCATTTTCAGGATTAAAACCACATTCACCATAAAAGTATTCCTCTGCCTCGTCCATATTCTCCATTGAGGCCAATGCGGTCAGGGAGTCATCAAAAGCCGCGGCCTTACCATCGAAAAGCTCTCTTATAAACAGAAACCTGTCATTGAGACTGAATATCCCGGTCGGTCTGGCACCAGTACTATGATCTTCCAGAGGCTCAGGACAATCAGTAACCTCCAAGCTATCCAAGCTATCCAAGCTATCCAAGCTATCCGAGCTAACCGAATCATCCGATCTACCCGATTGTTCCCGGAGTTCCGCGAGCTCGTCAATCTTTGCGTAGATCAGCTCCGGCAACTGTGACGGCATGTCATCAACTCTTGCTAACGCAAGATGCAGAAGTCCCTCGAGCTCGTATGCCCGGTCCAACAACTCCAAAATATCTCTCTTCTCCATATAATAATACTTAATTCTTAAATCATAACATTTAAATCGCGGTCATGTCACGACGACACGTTGCAATACTTAATCCTCAAAGACTTCCAGAAGCATCCGGGCTACGGCATTGCGCACCACCGAGCGGTCACATCTGAAGTCATTGACAATGACTACGACAGTATGCGTCGGCGCAAAGTCCTCATCCAATTTATATCCGGCATAACACTGTATGCCGCTCATACTCCCGGTCTTCATCGCTATATAGCTGTCGAGCGGGGTTTCACAGAGAAATCTCTTCAATGTACCCTCCTGTCCTGCTAACGGGAAATATGATACGTAGTCGACATCATCGGCCATGTCGCGCAGGACACCGGTCATCATCTCGGCCGTAACACGATTGCTGCGTGACAGTCCCGACCCGTCGATTATATTGACCCCGGCCATATTCACACCGCGTTTCTTCCAGAATTTCATCTCCTCCTCAGCACCGGCGGTTGTCGCACCTTTACCGGTCGTTGCGTCTGCGTAGAGTCTCAACATCGACTCGGCATAGAGATTGTCGCTGCGCATCATACATGAACGCATTATCTCCGACAGCGGCGCACTCTGATGTGTCATCAACAGATGTCGTTCACCTTGCCGTCCGCTATTTCCTTCAATACGGATCCCCGCCTGAGCAAGAGCACGATTCAAGTCTCTCTCAAAAATCAGACCGGGATTGCTGACCGATGACTTGCCCGAGGCATTATTACGGTAATTCAGTCCGTGCGAGCCGGTCCCATACGAGTGCATCAGATCACCCTTGGCCCATGATGCGGGAATTGACGGGCCGTCAAATATTGATTCATCCAGAATCAGTCTACCCTCGATACTCTCTATCTTACGGCCGCGAAGCGCAGAGATTATTTCCGCGATTATATCAGCGGATTCGGGAGCGGTAGAGGCATTGAGCGAAGGGTCACCGCCGGCCACCACTATCAGATTGCCGCGTAGCACACCATCCTTCACATCGCCATCTACATACACCTTGGTCTCAAGCGATCCGGCGGGATCCATCTCTTGCGTAAGAGATGCTATGGTGACAGCCTTCATTATCGAGGCCGGTATCAGAGGACTTTTCTCACCCGAGGCGCACAGCGTCTCTCCGGTCTTAAGATCCGTTATCATCACAGCCATGTTCTGAGGCAGACCGGGTGTCGCGACCATCTTGTCTACAGCCGCCTGTTCCCTGACGCCGGCAAATGCGATAAATTGCATCACTGACAACGCCGTGAGAAGTATATATACCGATATCTCTTTCATTCTTTTCTTCATTTTCAAGCAATATCCGGGGTTTGATACGCAAATTTAGTAACAATTTATTAATTTTACATTCATAAGTAAGTTTTATAACTCAGTTTATCTTTAGACCCCATTCCACAAAAAATGTAAACAACTGTCAGC
>CAMWUY010000206.1 GCA_947177615.1 uncultured Porphyromonadaceae bacterium | reverse complement strand
ATGTGATGTACATGGACTTGTTCCCCGGGATTACGGAAAGCACAGTACGCCATCTGTTTGCCACACCGGGTATCAAGGGTATCGTCATGAAAACTTTCGGCTCAGGCAACGGTCCCGACAGTCCCTGGTTTATCAAAGAACTCAAGGAGGTTATAGACCGAGGGGTTGTAGTGGTCAATATCTCACAATGCTCCAATGGTTCGGTCAATCCCACTACCTACGCTTCCGGATTAGGTATCTACAACTCCGGCACTATATGCGGACTTGATCTCACCTCGGAGGCTGCCATTACCAAACTGATGCACCTCTTCGGCAACGGCTATACCCCTGAAGAGGTCAAAGAGAAGATGATGACCCCCATCGCCGGAGAGCTCACCGTCAGCTAACCACACCATTTACTGCCATTCATTAAATATTCTTGGCTGATTATCTTTGTCTGTATCAATATATTTTTTAATTTTGCAAAAATTAATTACATCAAACAGTGCGGATTAGTGTATATTATTACATTAATATGCACTGTCTGATGATTTGTGATTATTTCTAATACTTAGATCGATATGGATATCAGACGGGAAATCATTGGTATATTCAAAAAGTGGAAAGAATCATCCGACCGGAAACCCTTGCTACTTAAGGGTGCCCGTCAGATTGGCAAAACATGGGCTATGGAAAAGTTCGGACATGAATGTTTCGAATATGTAGTAAAATTTGATTTTGACAGGCAACCGGAACTGAAATCAATTTTTAAAATTACCAAAGAGCCTATACGTATAATACGTGAATTGGCATTGTATTGTGACAGTCCTATCATTGCCGGAAAAACTTTGATCATATTTGATGAAATCCAGGAATGTGAAGAGGCTTTGAACAGTCTCAAATATTTTTGTGAAGATGCTCCCCAATTTCATGTTATGGCCGCCGGGTCGCTTCTCGGGGTTGCCGTTAAAAAAAAGAGAATGACTCTGCCGGTTGGGAAGGTGCAAGTGGTCAGAATGTTCCCGATTACATTTAAGGAATTTCTATATGCGGCGGATTTTAGTACATACAGCTATATAGAAAGTCTGAATGAAATTTCAAGATTACCGGAAATCATACTGAATAAAATTAACAGCGAATATCGCAGGTATCAGATATGTGGAGGTATGCCGGAATCGACAGTTGCCTTATTAGAAAATAAAGGTATGGCTGAGGTAGAGAGGAAGCTTCAGGACATACTGGATTTATATGAGCTTGACTTTGCAAAATATGCCGATCCCAAAGAGATACCCAGAATTAGTGCAATATGGCATTCATTACCGGCTCAACTTGCCAAGGAACACCGCAAGTTTGTTTATAAAATTGTTAAAAGCGGCGCGAGATCCAAAGATTATGAAGACGCACTAATGTGGCTTGAGGATGCAGGTATGATATACCGTATATATGATATATCCAAACCCGGAATGCCTCTCTCCGCATATCAAGAATATGATGCCTTCAAAATCTACGCGTGCGATTGCGGATTGCTACGACGTCTCGCCTCACTACCACCGGAAGTCATCCTCAATCCGGTGTCGAATTACACTGAATTCAAGGGTTCTCTGGCGGAAAATACAGTATTGCAGAATATAAAGCCCCTTATGGATTCGGACAACATCTATTATTGGACATCTGACGGACGCGCTGAGATAGAGTTTGTACTTCAATGGAAGATTAACATTATTCCGGTGGAAGTCAAAGCCGAAAATAATATCGGTGGCAATAGTCTGAGTGTGTATAACCATAAATATGAACCGAAATACAGAGTGCGATTCTCGCTTCGTAATCTTCAATACAACGGAGGATTACTCAGTGCCCCATCTCCTATGTCGGCATGGTTCGATATGCTGTACGATTTATTGACAGCCACCTCCACTACAGGAAACCAATTGGTGCCTCGATAACTTTCTGCGCTCTTACGAATAGGATTATAAAATAAGTGCAGGATGACCATCAGCTCCCGCACTTATTTTATAGTTGTATAGTCGGCCGTTATGAAATCAATAACCTAAATACTGATCCTTTTTGTTATAGGGCACACCCTCGCGCATCCAGCGTGGCATTGGTTCACCCTTGAGGTAATGGTCGAAGAACTGCTGCAGTCGCACGGTGATATCCTTGCAGTTGCGACGCTCCTTGAGATTGTGACCCTCACCGTTATATTGCAGCATCCAAACCGGTTTCTGCAGGCGACGCAGGGCCATGAAAAGTTCTATACCCTGATACCAGGGAACAGCACCGTCGTTGTCATTGTGCATTATCAATAAGGGGGTATTGACACGGTCAGCGTAAAAGACAGGAGAATTGGCGATATACAGCTGAGGCGCGTCCCACAGATTGCGGCCTATACGGCTCTGACCAATCTCGTACTGTGCCTGACGCGAATCTCCGCTACTCCAACGTATACCGCCGTAGGCCGAAGTCATGTTGGCGACAGGTGCTCCCGATCCTGCACAGGCGAACATATCCGTACGGGTGATAAGATATGCTGTCTGATATCCGCCCCAGCTCTGGCCGTCAATACCTATACGGGACTTGTCTATGGCCGGATACTTATCACACAGATACTCTATACCGGAACAGATACAATTGTAGGCATCCTCACCCGGACGACCGGCATGATACACCACGTCCGGCACGAATATCATATAACCCCGGCTAACATAGAAGGGATAGTTGATCCAGCTCCAGGAGGGCTGCATTTCGTAATGGTTGTAAAGACGCTCAGCATTACGCTCATAGAAGACCGATATCATAGGATAACTGCCGGCCGGGTCGAAACCTTCGGGTTTATACAATACTCCCTCCATCTCGGTACCGTCATACGCTACCCATCTC
>CAMWUY010000205.1 GCA_947177615.1 uncultured Porphyromonadaceae bacterium | reverse complement strand
AAATGGGCTCACGCAGTTTGAGACGTCGCTCGATAGCCTTCGGCCGCATGTCGAATATTTTGCTGACGCGTTGCGCGATTTCGGTATCGCTGTAAGGAACGCGGGCTGTGCCGAAAGTATTGACCGTCAGACTCACGGGTGCAGCCACACCGATGGCGTAGGCTACCTGTACGAGCACCTCGCGCGCCACACCGGCAGCGACAAGGTTCTTGGCGATATGGCGGCATGCGTAGGCTGCGGAACGGTCCACCTTGGAGGGATCCTTGCCGGAGAAGGCTCCACCGCCGTGGGCACCGCGGCCACCATACGTGTCAACGATTATCTTACGACCTGTCAGACCGGTATCCGCATGTGGACCACCGAGCACAAACTTGCCCGTCGGATTGACGTGAAGTATAAGCCGGTCATCAAACAGCGCCTGAATATCCTCCGGGAGTTTGGCTTTAACTCTTGGCAACAATACCGTTTCGACATCGTGACGGATACGGGCTATCATTTCAGCATCCGCTGCACGCTGTGCCATGGGTGTGTCATCGAGAGGCTCGATAAACTCGTCGTGTTGTGTGCTGATGACGATGGTGTGTATACGGGCCGGACGACCCTCCCCGTCATATTCGACAGTGACCTGGCTCTTGGCGTCGGGACGCAGATAGGTGGTGAGACGACCCTTGCGGTAGTAGGTCATATCCTTGCCTTCGCGACGTATGTCGGCCAATTCACGTAAAATAATATGTGAGAGGTCGAGGGTGAGGGGCATATATGAGGCGGTCTCGTCGACAGCGTAGCCGAACATCATCCCCTGGTCGCCGGCACCCTGAAGGTCATCTTCGCTCTCGACGGCATCTGCGGCCACGTCACGCGAAACGCCCCGGTTGATGTCCGGGCTCTGTTCGTGTATGGCGGAGAGCAGTCCGCAGGAGTCACCGTCGAAGCGGTAAGCACCGCGATTGTAGCCGATATCGGTGATCGTCTTGCGTACAGTGTCGTGGATGTCGACGTATGCGTTGGATGTGACTTCACCGGCTACGACGACCTGTCCGGTGGTGCAAAGTGTCTCTATAGCCACGTGCGACATGGGGTCACGTGCCAGAAACTCGTCAAGGAGCGCGTCGCTGATCTGGTCAGCGACTTTGTCAGGGTGTCCCTCGGACACTGATTCGGATGTAAAGAGGTAATTCATTTTAGCATTTTTTTTTGTGGTTGCAAGCAGGCAAATTTGTCCACTCCTATTTATGAATTGTTACTGCTCCGGGGTCGGATGCCGTGTGGGGTCGCCCCGGGTAAAGTGGTGCAAAGGTACAACTTTTTTTTGTATTATTGAAATTTTTTGATTATGTTTGCGTATTCATATCATATCGAGCAATATGAGGATATGACTTAATATAAACTATAAAACGTGTTACAATGAAGAAATCTTTACTTTTGGCCGTAGTTTTGGCACCGGTATTATCATACGCGGCTGCTCCGTCACTCGTAAATCCCCCGGCGGAGCTCCCGTCTGCAGTTAGTAAAGTAAGTCCGGCACAGGGCTTTGTAGATATCAGCGGTGACGTATGTCCGTTAGGTGTAGGTGAGATCAGTTTTGTATTCGCAGGGAGTGAAGAGGTAGTGCCTCAGACGGATGTGCATTCAGAGTTGTACAAGGACGGTGTATTTCTGGCTGAGTCAAAGGATGCATATATTGATGCGATGGGAGTCCGGAACGCCTCAATCAGTTTCGGCGGCGCACGCAAGGCGGCCGGATGGTATGAGGTGAAAGTCGCCGAAGGTCAATTCACTATCGGTGGCTCGCCTTCGCCGGCGATGACCCTCTACTATCAGATAGACGGCTTCTGCACTATCGAACCCGCTGCCGGTGTCGTGGAGCAGGTAGATAATGTATTCTTCTATTTTGATAAAGATGTAGTGAAGGTGGAGGTCGATCAAACCAAGTTTGACAATCTGACCTGTCTGGCTCACTGCACTATCAACGGTTCGGCTGTAACTCCGGAATATCAATTGACCGCAGTAGCGCTCAATGATGGAGACGAGTGGGCCGGTGCTATCTCTTTCGGTAGCGAGGATGGTATCGCTCAGATATTCTTCTATGAGGGTAATTATGAGATCAACGTTCCCGCCGGTCTTTTTATATCTTACAGCAAGGGTGAGAACTATGACAATGATCCTACCGACCTGATAGAACGTCGTAATCCCCGCTATAATATCCACTATGTGATACCATCGTTCTCACAGCCGGAGATCACTCCCGAGTATGACTCAGTGGTAGAAAATTTCTATGAGTTTGTGATCCATCTCGAAGCAAGTGTGGTGGAACTTCTCTTCTCCGACACCATGAGCACCAGCCATATCTATCCTGTATTCGACGGTCAGGTAGATACCTCTATGGCTGTATGCAATGTCAAGTCTACAGGCTGGGATATGGAGGCTAATACGGTGACTTACAAGGTGATCGATCCGGCGACAAAGCGCTTTGCCGAGGAGCCGATCGTCGTAGAGCCCGGTGATTATGCCCTGGTGCTCGCCGACAAGTCATTCTCATGCACACGTCTCAATGACGGCAATCAGGTATGGTCCGCTCCTTATCAGTACCTCTATACTGTCAAGGGTCCGGAGTCAAAGGTAGAGTCTGTGGCAGTAGCCGCCGGCCCCGAGGCTATCTACAATCTCCAGGGTATTAAGATCAACAAGGATGTGAATGCACTCCCCGCCGGTCTCTATATCATCAACGGCAAAAAGATCTTGGTAAATAAATAATTGATTTAAACGATATTCTGTAGAAATTCAACCGTATGAATTCTCATCAGGAATTTCAATCTGCGGAGCTCCGTCACGAGACGGAGCTCCGCTTGCAAAGGGTTGTGCCTCTGATGTCGGAGGCCGGACTTGATGCCAT
>CAMWUY010000204.1 GCA_947177615.1 uncultured Porphyromonadaceae bacterium | reverse complement strand
CTTCAAGACACTCCCTCCGGTCGAGATACTGTCCGGATGGGCCGAAGCAGTCAAAACAGCATATATAGACAACGCGGATATGACCGAAACCATGCTTGCCGCTGATCCACTCGATATCCTCGAGGAACGTATGGAGCGGTTTGTCACATATTGTCGCGACACCAAGACACGAATTGTCACCACCGATCCGACCGAACAAGGTCTGCGCAAGATACTAAACTTCGGACATACTGCCGGCCACGCTCTTGAGACATTGATGCTCGAGCGTGCAACACCCGTTCCACACGGCATCGCCGTTGCCCACGGCATTCTTATCGCACTGATACTCAGCTTTGATATTCTCGCATTACCTCAACACCACATAACACGATACGCAAGCTGGCTGAAGCAAAACTATCCCGTCATACCAATATCATGCAAGGACTATGACCGGATCTGCGAGATAATGACCCACGATAAAAAGAACTCATCCCGGGACTTCGCCAACTTCGTGCTGCTCCGGGAGATAGGAACGCCAAAATACGACATCCCGGTCACACCGGCACAACTCAAAGCCGCACTCGATCTATATCAGACTCTGATATAACACCCTCTCCCGATCAGCGACAAAAACAGACCGCACTATTGTCATCAACTCAAAAAAAGATATTATATTTGTATCTGAACCAAAATCAAAATACCATGACCCACAGACATATCCATGCCATTATGGCAGGCGCCCTCATTACGATAGCGTCCACATTATATGCCGACCGCACAGATACACTGATCAAAGATTGGCAATTCTCCAGAGACTCAACAGCATGGCAGAAAGTTACCATTCCTCACGACTGGGCCATCTACGGACCGTTCGACCGATCATACGACTTGCAAAAGGTAGCGGTCGAACAAAATGGTGAGACCGAGGAGACATGGAAAACGGGACGCACCGGAGGACTCCCATACGTCGGCAAGGGATATTACACCACCAAATTAAACATGCCTGACACCACCGGCAAAGCCTCTACCATCATCATCGATGGAGCAATGAGCCACGCGCACGTCAAGGTCAACGGCAAGGAGGTCGCATACTGGCCATACGGCTATAATTCATTCTACGCCAATATAGATGATGCCGTACTGCCGGGAGAAAACATCATCGAGATCTCACTTGAAAATCTGCCGGAATCATCACGTTGGTATCCGGGCGCGGGACTATATCGCAATGTGCATATCCTACAGACTGACAAGATACATGTCCCGGTATGGGGTACACAAATCACCACACCCTACGTCTCCAAAGAGTACGCAACCGTAAAACTCGCCACTGAACTCGAGGGTGTCACCAAAGGTGAGGAGATCACGCTACGCACCACCATTACCAATCCCGACGGCGAGATCGTAGCGACTGACTCTCACCTGTATAAGATCTATCCCGGGGTCACTCCGACACAAAACCTGCGGGTTGATAATCCGGATCTCTGGAGTCCCGAAAATCCGGCACTCTACACAGCGACCACACAGGTGTACGCGGGCGACAGACTCGCTGACACATATACCACCCGATTCGGCATCCGATCGGTCGAAATTCGTGACGGAGAGGGTTTCTTCCTCAACGGTGAGAAACGCAAATTTAAAGGTGTCTGCAATCATCATGACCTCGGACCGCTCGGTGCCGCCATCAATAAGTCCGCCCTCCGCCACCAACTCGAGATGCTTAAGGACATGGGCGCCGATGCCGTCCGCACATCACACAACATGCCGGCTCAGGAGCTCGTCGAACTCTGCGATGAACTCGGGCTGATGCTTATGGTCGAGCCCTTCGACGACTGGGGTTTCCGACCGAAGTGCAAGAACGGCTATGGCACACTCTTCAACGACTGGGCGGAGAAGGATATGGTCAATATGCTCCGCCACTTCCGCAACAATCCCTCTGTCGTAATGTGGTCTATCGGCAACGAGGTCCCGTCACAATGGGCTCCTGACGGACTCGCCGAACTCACGTTCCTGCAGGATATAGTACATCGCGAGGACCCCACCCGTCCCGTCACTTGCGGCATGGATCAGTTTGACGCTGTTGTCAATAACGGTTTCGCAGCCGCGCTCGACGTCCCGGGATTCAATTATAAGGTAAATAGATATAAGGAAGCTATTGACAAGCTCCCGCAGAATATCCTGCTCGGCTCCGAAACAGCCTCCACTGTCTCATCGAGAGGACAATACTTCTTCCCGGTGGAGATTGGCGCCAATATCATGAGAGAGGGTAATCAATCCAGCTCTTACGATACCGAATATTGCTACTGGTCAAACATTCCGGATGATGACTTCGCCGTCGACGATGATCTCGATTACAACATCGGACAATTTGTCTGGACCGGTTTCGACTACCTCGGAGAACCGACTCCATACGACACCGACGCATGGCCCTCACACAGCTCCTACTTCGGCATCATTGACCTCGCATCTATACCCAAGGACCGATATTATCTGTATCGCTCCAAATGGAATAACAACGACCACACGCTTCACATTCTCCCACATTGGAACTGGGAAGGACGCGAAGGCGAGGTTACACCGATATTTGTATATACCGACTCTCCCAAAGCCGAACTGTTCATCAACGGTATCAGCCAGGGTATGCGTGAAAAGAACGACAGCACCAACATGAACCGCTACAGGCTGATGTGGATGGACACGAAATATCAACCCGGTGAAGTCAGGGTGGTAGCGTACAATGACGACAACACTATCGCAGGCGAAAAGACCATCCGCACCGCCGGACGACCTGACCACCTCGTGCTCACACCACACGTCTCCTCACTCAAAGCCGACGGAGAAGACCTCGTATATGTCACAGTACAGGTAGCTGACCGGGACGGAAATATCGTACCGACCGACACACGCGAAGTCAAATTCACAGTCCGTGGAGACGGTACATTCCGAGCCACAGCCAACGGCGACCCCACCTCAATCCGACCCTTCCACAAGCCGGAGACAGACCTCTTCGCCGGTGCTGCCACGGTCATTCTACAAGCCGGAGATCACCCCGGACACCTGACACTGACAGCCAAATCCAAAGGCC
>CAMWUY010000203.1 GCA_947177615.1 uncultured Porphyromonadaceae bacterium | reverse complement strand
AAGTCCGGTGATATACAACTGTGAAGACGCCATTCCGGAGTTATATGAAAATAATCAACCGTTCGCTGAGCGCTACGAATCATCATCTCTTTCGGCAAGTAAATATCTTTGGGAGTTCCGGTTGATCCTGATGTGTGCGCAGTAATAGTTGATGTAGCACTATTCCATTGAGCGAAAAAATCGTCGTACGTCATAATATCGGCCTTTGATGAAAAAGTGAGTTCGTATACCGGATCTATGCCCGGCCAAACATTAATATTCAATATTTCCAGTCGAGAGCGTCTATTGCAGTCCGGTCAATAGATTGTTCCGGATTATATCTCAGATGTTCTCCGTCGAGGAATAACGGTGTAGCTATATTGTTGGTATACAGTCCTCCGGTTCCCAATCCCTGGGCCCCTGTGACCCCAAGATGAGCAGTCCACTGTGCGATAGCATTCAGACCTATATTTGACTCCAGAGCTGATGTTATCCACCATCCGATGCCAAACTCATTTGCGATCTTAATCCACTCTTCGGCACCACTGAAACCACCACATAGGGCCGGTTTGAGTATTATGTATGCAGGATTGATCCCCTCCAGCAGGGCTCGTTTTGTCTCATAATCATATATCCCTATAAGTTCCTCGTCCAGAGCCACCGGCACCGGTGACATCTTACAAACAAAGCTCATCAACTCGGCATTGCGCGCCGGTATCGGCTGCTCGATGGAGTGCACATTCAGGTCAGCCAACTGTTTAAGGACCGGGAAGATATTGTCCATGCAGAATCCACCATTCGCATCAACACGAATAGTCACTTGATCAGGAGAATATCTCTCCCTAATCAGTTTGATCAGTTCTCGCTCCTGACTCCATTCGATAGCACCGATTTTAATCTTGATGCAATGAAATCCCTTATCTATCTTTTGCTCAAGACGTTGAAGCATCTCATCATAATTCCCCATCCATACAAGTCCATTGATAGTGATTTCACTCTCACCATGGATAAAGGGTGATGTGTAGTAGATGCCTTTACCTCCGGAGGCGTAATCGCGCAGTGCCTGTTCGAGGCCGAATTGGATTGAGGAGTGGTGGCTAAGATCAGTAGGTCGGCCGATAGCAATATTTGCCAACAGCTCTACAAGCTTATACTCATATCGATGGTCGGCCTCAGGTGATAACCCCGGAAATACAGCACATTCACCCAGACCGTAAATCTCCGGAATACGCTCATCGAAGACCTTGATAAAGTAGGTAGGCTTCTCCGTCAGCACACCGCGAGATGTCCCCGCCGGTTGAGCGAACTTAAGCATATATGGTACGACTGCTAATCTCATATCCCATTCTTTATATCATTCAGCTTTCTCAGATGGGCGTTATGGGAACATGGGAAATTGATCAAAGTCCGGATCACGCTTTTCCAAGAATGCATTCTTTCCCTCCTGAGCCTCCTCCATAAGATAGTACATCAGTGTCGCATCACCCGCAAATTCCATAATGCCGTGCTGACCATCGAGTTCTGCATTGAGCGCACGTTTTATCATTCTGATAGCCAACGGAGAACGTTTGATGATATCATCACACCATTCCAATGTGGTCTCCTCAAGCTTGTCAAACGGAACGACAGCATTGACCATCCCCATCTCAAGAGCCTCCCGGGCTGTATATTGACGACATAAGAACCATATCTCGCGTGCCTTTTTCTGTCCTACGCAACGCGCCAGATAGCTGCTGCCAAATCCGGCATCAAAACTGCCGACCTTTGGACCTGTCTGTCCGAAACGTGCATTTTCCGAAGCTATCGAGAGGTCGCATACGACATTCAACACATTGCCTCCACCGATAGAGTAGCCGTTCACCATAGCGATTACCGGCTTAGGCAGAGAACGGATTGCCTTATGCAGATCCAGGACATTAAGGCGCGGTGTGCCATCGGCATCTACATATCCACCATGTCCCTTATAGTGCTGATCACCGCCGCTGCAGAATGCCTTATCACCGGCTCCGGTCAGTATAACAACACGAATGCTGTTATCCTCACGGCATATCCGCATGGCATCGAGCATCTCCTGATTTGTAAGAGGACGGAATGCATTGTAGACACGAGGACGGTTGATAGTGATTTTAGCTACTTTGCCCTTCTGTTCGAATAGAATGTCAGTATATTCTTTGATGGTAGTCCATTCAGCCATAATCTGTTGTATATGTTATTGTTGGTATTATTGTTTATTTACGTGGTCTTAAAAGTCCGCAGAGCACGGATGCGCTATATTCAGGATCACAGACTATCTCCAGAAGTGATCGACGCCCGGTCATTATAATATCCGTGAGAGCTTTCTCAAGGTCACTCTCACATTCTGCTCGGTAATAGTCAAAATCATACAGTTGCGCATACCCGGGTACAGAGGGTAGATCGCCCCCGCTCAACATTTTTTCCCTGATTTCGAGGTCACGTGATGATTTAATAAATCTGAATATTCCACCCCCACGATTGTTTATTACCACAATGTTAAGGCGCGGATCCAATTGTCGCGCAGCGTCAAGTCCGTTGGTGTCATAAGTCAATGACATATCGCCGGTTATGAGCCACGTTTTTCCTTTATATCCAAGCGATATGCCGACAGCGGTAGAAGTGCTCCCATCAATGCCCGACACACCGCGATTACAATACTGAGCATGTTGGAGTCGTCGGGTAAAGAGCTGGGTATACCGGATGGACGTACCATTGGAGATGCATACGTTATCTTTATGTGGAATCAATTCCAATATCGACTTAAACGCCTTAGCTTCACACCATCGACATCCCTCAATCTCACGGTCAATCCTCGTGATGGCCTGCGATCGGTCGCTATTGATCTTTTCGGCGTAACCCGATGCAAGTGATTGATAGCCTCTTGTCTTTATAATATGAGCCATCTCAGCACTAAGTCGCGATATAAAAAGGCCGGGGTCGCATACTATTGTAGCCGTCAGACACTTGAAGCAATCGATCGTTGTGTGATTATATCCCACACTCCAATGCATCAAGTCATCCTTGTCAGGTATAGTCCGCAGATACTCCTTCAGCATACGAGACACAAGAGCCCCCCCGACTGAGATAACAAGTTGCGGGAAGTCCGGTCTGTCTCCTCTTAAC
>CAMWUY010000202.1 GCA_947177615.1 uncultured Porphyromonadaceae bacterium | reverse complement strand
TATCTCAAAAATAGTCCGCCCTGGATTTTAACATTTTTTGTGGAATGGGGTCTAAGGCATAACCCGAATAATGTCGCGTCCTGACAGTTAAGGCATCATGACACTATTTGAGTATATTCACGGTATTTCTATAATAATATCCGAATAGACTGACTACAAGTAAAATCTTAAATAAAAAGAAACGTATGAGCAAACAAAAGGAGTTTCTGACGTGTGACGGCAACCAGGCCGCTGCGCATGTCAGCTACATGTTTAGCGAAGTAGCCGCCATCTATCCTATCACTCCGTCATCGACCATGGCAGAGTATGTAGATGATTGGAGTGCTGCCGGAAGAAAGAATATTTTTGGCGAGACAGTCCTTGTACAGGAGATGCAGAGTGAGGCCGGAGCCGCCGGTGCCTTACACGGATCGCTGCAGGCAGGTGCTCTGACCACGACATATACCGCATCACAGGGTCTTTTGCTTATGATACCGAATATGTACAAGATAGCCGGTGAATTGCTCCCCTGTGTATTCCATGTGTCGGCCCGTACTTTGGCATCTCATGCTCTCTCTATCTTCGGTGATCATCAGGATGTGATGGCAGCCCGACAGACCGGTTTCGCCATGCTCTGCGAAGGCTCGGTACAGGAGGTAATGGATCTGGCCGGAGTAGCTCATCTCGCCACTATCAAGAGCCGTGTGCCGTTCATCAACTTCTTTGACGGTTTCCGTACCTCGCACGAGATCCAGAAGATTGAAGTCATAGACGGAGAAGCTCTTGCAGGCTTACTCGATAAGGAGGCTCTTGCCGACTTCCGTAAGCGCGCTCTCAATCCCGATGCCCCCGTAGCACGCGGTATGGCAGAGAACCCTGACGTATTCTTCCAGCATCGTGAGGCCAGCAACAAATATTACGAGGCAGTTCCCGAGATCGTAGAATCCTATATGAAGGAGGTCAGCAAGATCACCGGTCGCAATTACGGTCTCTTCGATTATTATGGAGATCCGGAGGCCGAGCATGTCATAATCGCTATGGGCTCAGTCACACAAGCTATCCAGGAGACAATCGACTATCTGCGTGCGCAAGGGAAGAAAGTCGGTCTGGTCAGCGTTCACTTGTATCGTCCATTCTCAGCCAAACATTTCCTCGCTGCCGTTCCCAAGAGTGTCAAGCGTATAGCCGTACTTGACCGTACCAAGGAACCCGGAGCCAACGGTGAACCCCTCTATCTTGACGTTAAGGACTGTTACTATGGTCAGGAGAATGCTCCGCTCATCGTCGGCGGACGATATGGTCTGAGCTCAAAGGACACAACACCTGCGCAGATGATCTCTGTGTTTGACAATCTTGAACTGCCCGAGCCGAAAAATCACTTTACTGTAGGCATAGTAGATGATGTGACCTTCAAGTCTCTCCCGATGCTACCGGAGATAAACCTCGGTGGTAAGAGCATCTTCTCGGCAAAGTTCTATGGTCTGGGTGCTGACGGCACTGTCGGTGCCAACAAGAACTCCGTAAAGATTATCGGTGACAATACCGACAAATATTGCCAGGCATACTTCTCATACGACTCCAAGAAGTCCGGCGGTTTCACCTGCTCCCACCTGCGTTTCGGTGACGAGCCGATTCGCTCTACATATCTGGTGAATACCCCGAATTTTGTGGCATGTCACGTACAGGCTTATCTTCACATGTATGACGTGACGCGCGGTTTGTTGGATGGTGGTACATTCCTGCTCAATACAATTTGGGAGGGTGAGGAATTGGCCAAGAATCTTCCTGTACGTGTCAAGAAGTATCTTGCCAAACACAATGTTACTCTCTATTATATTAACGCCAGCAGAATTGCTCAGGAGATCGGACTTGGCAACCGTACCAATACCATTCTGCAGAGTGCCTTCTTCCGTATCACAGAGGTAATACCTGTGGACCTTGCCGTCGAGCAGATGAAGAAGTTTATCGTTAAGTCTTACTCCAAGAAGGGTGAGAATATCGTAAATATGAATTTCGCTGCCGTCGATCGCGGTAATGAGTATCATAAGCTGGAGATCGATCCCGCATGGGCAGAGCTCCCTGATGAGGCACCTGTCAAATCCGATGCCCCCGAATTCATCACCAATGTAGTCAATCCTATCAACGCACAGGATGGCGATCTGTTGCCGGTAAGCGCGTTTGCCGACCGTCCCGACGGCACATGGCCGCAGGGCACAGCAGCCTACGAGAAGCGTGGTGTCGCCGCTTTCGTTCCGGAATGGAATCCGGAGAATTGCATACAGTGTAACAAGTGTGCATTCGTTTGTCCTCACGCCGCTATCCGTCCCTTCCTGCTGAATGCCGAGGAACTTGCAGCCGCTCCGTTTGGCGAGGATCATACAATCCCGGCTATAGGTAAGGACTTCGCGGGACTTCGTTTCGTGCAGCAGGTGGATGTTCTTGACTGTCTCGGTTGCGGTAACTGTGCCGATGTATGTCCCGGTAAGAAGGGGAACAAGGCTCTCACCATGAAGCATGAGGAGACTCAGGTCGGTCAGGATAAGAACTGGGAATACTGCGCAAATGAGGTCAGCAACAAGCAATCGCTCGTTGATGTAAAACTCAATGTCAAGAACAGTCAGTTTGCCAAACCGATGTTTGAATTCTCGGGTGCGTGCTCAGGTTGCGGCGAGACTCCGTATGTCAAGCTGATTACCCAGCTCTTTGGCGATCGTGAGGTAGTGGCTAACGCTACAGGTTGCTCATCAATCTATTCCGGTTCGGTGCCATCCACACCTTATACTACCGATGTGAACGGTCATGGCCCCGCTTGGGCTAATTCACTTTTTGAGGACTTCTGCGAGTTCGGTCTCGGTATGCGTATAGCATACGAGAAGATGCGCGGACGTCTGGTAGATCTGGCTCACAAGGTTGCCGACTCTGACTGTCCCGCAGACGTTAAGGAGGCTGCAGCGGCTTGGCTTGCCACTAAGGATGATGACAAGGAGTCACGTGCAGCCGGTGAGAAATGGGTAGCCGCTGCTACACCCAATGCGGACAAGTGTGATAATTGTCGCGAGCTGCTCGCCTTGAAAAACTATCTGACAAAGCGTAGCCAATGGATCATCGGCGGTGACGGTGCAAGCTATGATATCGGTTTCGGAGGTCTTGATCATGTTATCGCTTCCGG
>CAMWUY010000201.1 GCA_947177615.1 uncultured Porphyromonadaceae bacterium | reverse complement strand
ACCACTGGAGGTGGTAGGTGATGTACTTGTCATTGCCGGCGATATCGGATACCTTATTGACACTACAATTCCGCATCTTAGATTCTGGAAATGGGCTTCTGAGAAATACCGTAAGGTATTGATGGTGGCAGGTAATCACGAATATTACGATAATGGAGATATAATAGCACAAGGTGTGAGCTGGGAAAAGATGTTTCTGCCAAATATCGGTTACTATCCCGAACTTGCGTTCAGAGATTCAAGATTTTAGCTCAAAAAGAGGCCGCCCTGTATTAACATTTTTTATTGGACGGAGTCTAACTTTCTCAGTGTGTCCGCAATATCTCCCTGAAGCGCTATGGACTTTGATTCAATTTCCTGAGGGATATAAATTTCGTTGGGGAGATTAAGGGTTATGTATGTCGCAGATGGTTCGCGAAGTGCGAGTTGCATGAGCGGGAGTTTTATGATACGGTTATGCGAGCCTATGCCGAGTTCAAGAATGACAAGATTGTGGTTCCCATACTTGTAGAGAAAATCGTTAAGTTCCGTTTGTTTGTTTTCAGGAGTCTTTCCGTCGCTAAGCTGACGGAAAGTCCCCTCGATTTCCCAAACCCTGTCGGCCGAGAAACCTGCGGCTTCGAGGTGTTCATCTGCATTAGTCGTAAGAATGAAATAAGGTTTGTCACCAACAATGTCACGTAAATCTTTCATAACTTGAGAGGGTACATAATCATCCACCCACGTTTTTATCAAGCGATCAAAAAACTCTCGATGATCTGCTTCTGAAGGATATCGGTGAAAACATCCGTCAATAACGCTGTGTATACCATGTTTCAGCTTCAGATCTCCAAAAATTTCGTTGAATGATTTATCGTCAGCGAATATATTGTAGCCTTCGGAGATTGAAAGTCCGTTGCTCGCGCCAATCAGAATTGCATCTGCATTTTGCAAGGCCGCCCTTGCTTTTTTAATTTCACTTTCCATTGTCGTAATCATTTTCCATAAGTATTTTCCCATCCGCAAGGGGTGGTCTCAAACTCAATAGTGGGATGAGAAATTCCGGCATCTGCTACCAAATTTTTAATTTGTTTCTTTACCTCATCTTCATTCTCACGACTGTCAATGAGAACATGTAGTGTCATGGCGTTGACTGTCGTGCTCAATGCCCAGACGTGGATATGGTGAATAGACTTGATATGAGGTAATAATTCAATTTTAGCTTTGAGGTCTTCAATGTCAATTCCTTCAGGCACACCATCAATTGAGAGTTTGAGAGACTCTTTCAGCATATTCCAGGTGGAAATAAGAATTAGAATGGCAATAACGAGAGAAATTATGGGATCAATCATTACCCATCCGGTAAAAGTGATAATTATTCCTGCAATCACAACTCCTGCTGACACCAAAGTATCTGCCGCCATGTGCAGAAAGGCTCCCCGCACATTGAGATCCTCCTTCTGGTCTTTCATCAATAGCCATGCCGTAATACCATTTATAACGATTCCGATACCTGCCGTCCAGCTTACTAAATCGCCGTCAATAGGCTCGGGATGGGTAAACTTACGGATACTCTCTACAATGATTACTCCTACGGCTACAAGCAGTATGATTGCGTTGACAAGTGAAATAAGAATTGTTGCTTTCTGATAGCCGTAAGTATATCGCTTGTTGGCGTGTGCAAGAGCCAATTTAATTCCCACTAATGTCAGCAACAGACTGAACACATCGCTTAAGTTATGTCCGGCATCTGAGACGAGACCCATCGAGTGGGCATAGACACCTACGCCCCCCTCTATCAAAACATAAAGTAGATTAAGGACTATACCCCATATCAGCACCTTGCTTATACGGGTAAATGTATGATTGTGGTGGTGGCCATGATGATGATGATGATCGTGTGCGTGTGTCATAATCAATATATTTTTGAAGAGTCAAATATGTTATTTTTATCCTGATGATCGAGATGTTCAGTAGACTTCCCAAGTAATTTCTTTAAAACGTATGCAATATCATCCTGAATATTGAGACTCTTATCTGCAATCTCTTTAGGAATTATTGCATGTTTGGGATTGATTGTCACATAGTGGGCTTCCGGAAGCTGATAAGTCATGTTCATGAAAGGTTCTTTTATAAACATCGGAGTCATCATTCCGACTCCAAGCTCGAGGAAAAGAATCCTCTTTGTTGCATTGGAGCGTATAAAGTCGAGATATCGATCATATTCCTCTTTATAAAGTTTACCCTGCAGAAACTCGCGAGAACGAACCCATTCCACCATCTCACCACCACAATGAGGACAACGTGGTATCAATTCTTCAGGCAGCGAATCTCCCTCGATTTTCGGAAGCAGTTCATCTAAGATTTTTTCATTCTCATATATTTCATCGTGACAACGATTTTTACATTGGAAATATCTCCAGTCCCCCTGCAGCCTTGTTATTCTGTTGGCAGGGAAGAAACGATAGAGCAGGGCATCCTGGTTAGTAGTTACAAAATAATAGTTTTTACCATCCAATAGCTCTTTCAGATCTTCGTATGATTCTCCGGCCTCTGCTTTTCGTGTATGATCCATTGAGCGAAGATTCAAAGCCCAGTGTTCCCCTTTAGTCATTCGTGGATCATAATAGGCATCAAAAAAGTTTTTGTCACCATATTTCTCACGCAGTCCGCCGGCTATCTTCTTATACACATCATCATCCTGATAAAAGTAGCGCCAGTTTTTGCCGGAGGCGGCAGACATGCCGGAGGCAGTGCCTACTACTATCGCGTCTGCCTGATTGATAAGCTCCCGGAGTCTGTAAATCTTATCTTTTTCTGTCATCTTCTATTCGTTTTAGCATTATGGCAATCGCATTGTTGCGACTACCATTTTGATAATTAAAACGAATAAACCGAAATGAGGGTTGTAGAGATTTGCAGGGTAATCGTACCAAAACAGTCGAGAATCATACCGTTTTATATTTCACTGTCATTCATGACCGTGACTATTCATATAATCAAGGTATTCTCCAATGGTCTGACCGGTCTGCTGTTTGAAAAATCGCATGAGATGATTAGGTGCTGAAAAGCCTAATTCAGCTGCAATTGCCTTAGGCGTTTTTGTTGTATAGATTAAATCATTTTTTATCTCCTGCAGCAGACGCTGTTTAAGAAGATGTACCGCTGTTACACCAAATGCATCATCAACTGCCTTGTTCA
>CAMWUY010000200.1 GCA_947177615.1 uncultured Porphyromonadaceae bacterium | reverse complement strand
TTAGGGTCGATTCCATTTGCAGGATTCGACCCTTTTAGTTTAGTTTGTGTTCGCCCAAACATATCTAAACTATCCGAAAAAATAGTCATTTCAGCGGACAGCCGCTCTATAGCAGGTAATAAAAACTACTTAATCAGTTGATTTATTTTGCACATATACTATACCGGCCTTCCTTAGAAAAATGTGATGATTTACACATTTTTCCATGGTGAAATGTGATTATTCTCACATTTTCCTAACATAATCTATGTTTAGCTACTTTTTATTATTATCTTTAGGGCACAAAATCATTTAACACCTTTGGCTGATGAAGATATATAGAGAGATTATAGAGAAACTTATAGATTGGAAGAACTCCTCACACAGGAGACCTCTGATACTCCAGGGGGCAAGACAAATCGGGAAAACATGGGTGATGAAGGAATTTGGACATACTTATTATCGCCATACCGCATACTTCAATTTTGACTCCAACACCGAGTTGGCACGCGAATTTATCTCTAATAAGGATCCACAGAGATTATTGAGTCGACTTGCATTATACACTGACGTACCGCTTACACCAAATGATACTTTAATCATTTTCGATGAAATTCAGGAAAGCCCGGAAGCACTCAATGCACTCAAATATTTCTGCGAAGAGGCACGAGACTACCATATTATGGCAGCCGGCTCACTTCTCGGCATTGCCATACATCATCACCGCGGATTTCCGGTAGGTAAAGTTGATTTCCTGCGCATGTATCCTGTATCCTTCAGAGAATACCTCAGATCAGTAGCCTCCGACATTGTACAATATATAGATGATTTAACAGAGATTGAAGATTTGCCCGAAATTGTTACAGGTAAGCTCTGGGATTACTTTAGAGCATATCAGATATGCGGCGGAATGCCTAAGGCTGTCGTTGCATCATTGGAAAATCAAGGTAATATCCTTATTGCCAGGGAACAAAATGAAATACTTACCTCATATTTCCTTGATTTCTCCAAACATGCCAATCCTACAGAATTTCCCAAAATCGCAGCCGTCTGGCAATCCCTCCCATCACAACTCGCCAAAGAAAACAGAAAATTCTTATACCGTGTAGTCAAGCCCGGAGCTCGTGCACGAGAATATGAAAACGCCTTATCATGGCTGCGCGAAGCCGGACTGATATACCAGATTTATTGTTGCACTAAGCCCGGACTGCCATTATCTGCATTTGACGAATTGTCTGCTTTCAAATTGTATATGCTTGATATCGGACTTCTGAGAGAGATGGCCAAACTACCGGCTGAAATATTCACATCACCCAACGATGTGTTCTCTGAATTCAAGGGTGCTCTCACCGAAAATTATATAGCCCAATCGATTATACCTCAGTTGGAGGCATTACCGAGATATTGGGTCTCTAATGGTACGGCTGAGATCGATTTTATAATACAAGACCAACTATCTATATTACCGATAGAGGTCAAGTCCTCAATCAATACAGCCGGCAAAAGTCTGTCTGTCTATATTAGCAAATATTCACCTAAATACGCTATTATCTTTTCAGCCAAACCAATATCGGTATCATCAAGTGCCAATTCATCAACCACTGTCATTAATATCCCTCTCCCTCTCGCTGACTGGACTGCAAAAATCCTATCCATGGTCACTTCTCCGACATCTGATCATAAAAAATACAATATGTGATTACCAACATTCCGACAGCGGGGTTGTTGATATCTATATAGAAATTAATTATCTAAAGTAATTATTATGGAAAATATAGGTGATAAGAAGGTGGTGGACGCTTTTGAGCAGAAGGTGCGTCTCGATTTAGTCAAGTTTCTGCAGGATAAGGGAGCCTTGGACGCACACGTCCCGGAGTGCATCGATGTTGAGGAGCGTTGGCCGGAAATAGCGCGTGCATATCTGCCTGACGGCGCTCGTGAATTTCAACAGTATCCGGTCGTTTCGCTCGGCTGGATGATGTTTATCGGTATGGCTATGGCATTCTACTGGGATACCGATTGGGAGAAATATTCCAAGGAGACCGGAACATCACTGTATGAGGCGATCCGCGACCGCAAGGGATATGATATGATCGATGAAGTGGTGGTGCAGGATATACTCGGATATAAGGATGAGGCGGCCGAAAAGGTCACTGAACTCGTGGCCGAATGTGCCTCACGGGTAGACAGTATCTTACGTCACGAGCAGGTGGAACCCGGCACACAGACCGCACTCGGATGCTATATCGCCGCACTCCATCAGCTATACCTCGTCGGAATGTCCATGCAGCTCAACGCACTCGGTTATCACATGACCCCATACACCCCGACCCCCAATCCCAATTAACCACGTAGTCTCCATCTTAGAGCTCCATCCAAGACCAATTACAATCTTATTTTTATTACTATAAATTTGGTCATTAGTACATAAAAACATATCTTTACCCTCAGAAACGTGTATGAAACAGGTATACGGTACCCTCAGAAACGTGTATGAAACAGGTATGCGATACCCTCAGAAACGTGTATGAAACAGGTATACGGTACCCTCGGAAACGTGTATGAAACAGGTATGCGCTATCCTCGGAAACGTGTATCGGGAAAGAATTTGCGAAGAATTTGAAGCGTACTTGAAGATATTTTTATACAACTGTCGAACCATCTGTCACGACTCGGTGTTATAATTACAGAAAGTAAGAAAATCGTTTCATGATGTTAGGTTAGTTTAAAGGTATTATGAAAAACATTCGAATGCGGCTGCTTGTGAAGGCAGCCGCATCCGCGTTATTAACAAAAAATTTGGGTATATCCCCATTTTTTGCTACTTTTGCCATCAAATGCAGACCATCTCGTCTATACATCAGCATCTAACACCGGAACTGACTCGGATGAACAATATCATCCGAGATACTCTCAACACCTCTAATCCGCTGATGAATAGCATCGTGACCAACTATCTGCGCACTAAGGGCAAACAGATCAGACCTATGCTCGTCATACTGAGCGCCAAATTCTTCGGTGAGGTCAACGATGCCGTTCTGCACGCCGGTGCTGCCCTCGAGATGCTGCACAACGCCACACTGATACACGACGACGTCGTCGATGACACCGCACTGAGACGCGGTCTCCCTACAATTAATACTGTTGAAGGCAATCATATCGCTGTCCTCGTCGGTGACTTCTTCGTCAGCAACGCGCTCGCCG
>CAMWUY010000199.1 GCA_947177615.1 uncultured Porphyromonadaceae bacterium | reverse complement strand
ATATATGGACACTCAAACAATAAGTTTTGAACAATTTTTAGACCCTGTATTCCGACGGGTCGAGCAGATGAAGGTGAAGTCGGACGCGCTGCACGTCATCGCCCGCCGACTTGATACCTATGCCGACGCCATCGACAAGGCACGGTAGCCTGTATAAAACTCGCCGCATCCAAACTCTAAATACTGTCAGCTCTCTCCTTGCCCCGTGGCGGTAACGCTCCGGGGTTTTTCATGTCGTTGGCAACGGAAACCGGCCCGGCAGACCGCACAGGGACTGACGGGTCGGAGAGTGCAGACGACTGCAGGCGTTATTTTGCGTATATATTAGTATTGCATCAGGTTTCTTCCCGGCTATATTAAAAGTTATACCGGCAACCGATAAATCATCTCCAATCTCATCATTTGCAGGATTGAAGTAAGATAATTATAAATAAAAGAAATTTTTCATATACTTGAATTTATTAAAATTGATTATGTCAGACGCAGGGATGATAGTTCGGCACCGAGCTTGTGTAACCCCTGCTCGATTTTCTCGCTTGTCTCCTTACGCGGTCGCGATATGCCGTTGGCATAATTCCAGAGCTGCTTCTTGTTGATACCAGTCAGTCTCTCAAGCGCTGCATTGCTTATTATGCCCTGGTAATAACGCAACATCGACTGTACGTCATAATGAAACTCAACTGGCCAATCCTCACGGATGGGGACTGCCCATTTATCCCTGGGGGTGATGTCTTTGTAAATGCGGATAGCGTCCTCGAGGTCTTTCTTCACCTGTGAGACGCTGTCGCCGGCGGCATAAATACCCTCGCAATTCTCAGCATAGCCGGCAAAAGAGTCAGAGCCGGCACAGATGGTCACAATCAGTCTCTCTTTCATAATTGGATTTTTTAGCTTATCTTGATGAAGAGAGGGGTCTATAACAGACCCATCTCTTTTGCAATTTTCCGCCTGAGCGGCTCAGGGATCTCCTTGCTCCCATGATAGGGAACACTTACGTTAGGACAGCCTTTTTTGGAGTAGATTACATGACTTCCCTCCTGGCGAATTTCTGTCCAATGGTTTCGCCTGATGATTCGATGGAATTCTGAGTATTTCATCTCCTCGTGTTATTAATAACACCACAAATATAGGAAATATTTCTATTATTTCAAAAAAATCGTAGAAATATTTCCAATTTAACTATAAACCGGACCGGCAGACCGCACGGGGGCTGACGGGTTTGGCTACAACCTTTTATCTAGGGTAATCGTTATAATGGTGAGCAATATAATATAAGTAAGCGTTATAATGTAAAAAGCAAAATTATGAAAAGAAAAGAGTTAATTGAGGTAATAGCCAATCTTGTGGCTGACGTTATCAATAATCCCGGTAAATGGGGCGAGGATCCGCAGATCAGTATCATTCCGACAACCCTATTAGTGACGATCGAGCGTCGTGGGGATGCAGACGCTGTAATAGCCTATAATGATTATGCGATAGAGGAGGATGCCGTAGAAGATGGAGATTATTCTGAGGATGCGGCCGACTTCCAGTCTGCTTCTGATCCGGATCTGTATCCCGTAGGTATTCTGACTGATTATGTCAATAAAAAACCGGATCTCAATAAAATCAAGAAATTAGTGGAAAAATATATTCCTGAGAAGGAGGAAAATCTCTATGCGGAGTAGTCTTATTCTCCACCTGCAATAATAAAAGCGCGTTCCCGTTCCCGGCCTTTATACCTTTTGCTTTATTTATCAGCGAGGACCGGCTAAAGTCTTGCACAAGTGTAATAAAATTGTTAATTTTGCTCAATAATCTATAAATTGTGCAAAGGTGGTACTGAAGACTCGCGATAAATTTATTGAGGTGGCACGTCAGCTCTTCGCTCGAAAAGGGGTGGAGAACACCACCATGAATGATATCGCTTCAGCCTCGGACAAGGGCCGTCGAACCATCTATACATACTTTAAGAGTAAGCGTGATATCTTTAATGCAGTCATAGAGAGTGAAACAGATATGCTCGTGGCTCGTCTACGACTGATACTTATCAATCCGGTTCCTGCAGAGCAGAAACTGGAACAATATCTGCGTGTTCGGTTTGAAACGATGCGTGACATAGTATCGCGCAACGGCTCGCTGCGTGCCGGATTCTTTCGCGATATACGCAAGGTAGACAAAGCCCGAAAACAGATCCTGCGCAAGGAGGTCGCATTGGTTCGTGAAATTCTTGAAGACGGCATCCGTTCGGGAGAGTTTGATATCCCTGATATAAACGCACAAGCAATTATAATCACTCATGCCGTCTATGGTCTTGATGTGACCTTCATACGTGACAGTCTGGCTGATCAAGGAATAGATCAGGAAATGCTGATACGGACACTGTCACATACCTTGCTGAATGGCATTATGAAGAGGTAGACACATGGCGACCTGATTTTTTCTCCTCACAAACGAATACTAACTTCAAAGTAAGAACTACCAATTAAACTCTAAACAACATATATGTACATCAACTCAATTGGATATTACGTGCCGGAAGGTCGGGTAGACAATGAACATTTCTTGAATCTGAACGGCTTGACATCGGAATGGATCGAGCAGCGTACCGGTATCAGTACCCGTTCACGGGCCGGTGAAGATGAAAACTCCGACTCAATGGGTCTGGAGGCGATAGAGCAAGCGCTCAAGGGTCTGCCATACGACGTTAAGGATGTGGATCTTATAGTTTCAGCGTCTTATAGTGTGTATGACACCGTGGCCACCTTGGGTCACCTGGCACAGCGACGTTATGATATATCAGGTGCCAAGGTCGTGTATTGTTCAGCCGCCTGCTCTTCGTTTATCAACGGTATGGAGATAATTGAGGGTTATTTTGCATCCGGTAAGGCCAAAAAGGCTCTATTGGTGTGCAGCGAACATAATACATATTATGCCAACGAGACAGATCCGAAGTCGGGTCATCTATGGGGAGATGGTGCGGTTGCCTACTTTGTCAGTGCTGACCGGGTTTCAGATCGTGATATCAAGGTCGTGGAAATATATACAGAGGGTCTTGGAAATGTCGGTAAAGGTCCGGGTGGAGTGAAGTTGCGTCCCAAGGAGGACGGTATCACAATGCCGGATGGTCGTGATGTTTTCCTGTATGCCTGCCGTTATATGGTATATGCTCTAAATAAGGTCTTTGAGCATCAGCAACTCACTTCAG
>CAMWUY010000198.1 GCA_947177615.1 uncultured Porphyromonadaceae bacterium | reverse complement strand
GCGTAGGCTGAAGCCTACACTCCTTGCTGTACTTGGGGGGTGAACTATTTGGGGGTGGGGAGCGTTTATGTTGGTGTGAGGGATGTTGATTGGGTGCTTTCGATTTGGTGGCGGTATATTGTCGTCGCTTTGTTTTTAATCTAAATCCTAAATCTTTACTTTATGAAGCACTTTACACTTAGTATGGCGTGTCTCGCAAGTATGCTCGCCCCGTGTGCAATATATGCCCAAAATGCACACCCATCCCATCAGGATCGTCCTGTCTCTTTATTGGTAAATAATCTTGAGGATTCCGTTAAGGTGATCGAGGCCTTTAAGGAGAATTCTCCGGCAGCGTTTAATGTTACGGATGCTCCGCGTTTCGCAATTGTAGGCAAGAATAATATGTTCTATCTCGGTATCGGTGCGACGATCAAGGGGACATTAGGTTTTGATTTCGGTGATCCGATCGATAATGCCAACGAGTTTGTGACATCAGATATCAATATGAATCCTGTGCCCGGCAATGGTGGCAAGGTAAATATCAGTGCTCAACAGAGTAACATCTATCTGAATATGGTGGCTCTGCCTGATAATCCCAATAAGATAGGAGCCTATATCAGTTTTAATCTACTGGGAAATAATTATACCCCGGCTCTGCAATATGCTTACTTGAAGTATCGCGGTTTCACGGTGGGTTACGATTATTCTTTGTTTGCTGATATGGCTGCCGGTGTTCCGACTATCGACTATGAGGGACCTAATGCGATGACCAGTATTCCGAATGCGGTGATCGATTATCGTCATTCGTTTAATAAGCATTGGAGCATAGGCGCCGGTCTTGAGCTGCCTATAGCGTCATATACAGCCGGTCATAACACGTCAGTCGTGAGTCAGCGTGTGCCTGATGTCCCGTTCTATGTGCAGTATGCATGGGGTCACAACAGTTGGGTCAGAATGTCTGGAATGGTACGTAATATGATCTACCGTGACCTGTCCTCAAATACCAATCGAGATAAGGTAGGCTGGGGTATCAAGGTGAGCGGTTCGGCCGAAATAGTTCCAAATCTGCGCGCATATTATCAGGGTGCGTTCGGCAAGGGTCTGACGAGCTATTTCCAGGATCTGGAGGGTTGTGGTCTTGACATGACTCCTGATATGGACGAGCCCGGACGCCTGAATGCTGTCATGGCGTGGGGTGCATACGGTGGATTGCAATATAATTTCTCACCGAAGGTGTATTGCTCCGCTACTTATTCTCATCTGCGTAATTATGCCAAGAAATACAACGGTGACTGGCCTGAGCAGTATCGTTACGGTCAGTATGCGGTAGGCAATGTATTCTACAATATCAATTCGGTTCTGACCTGGGGTGTTGAGTATATCTGGGGTCGCAGAGTCGATATGAACGGGTTGTCCCATCATGACAATCGTATTCAGACCATGCTGCAGTTGTCGCTGTAGTGTCGAGTGCACAGGTCTCAGGCCATACGACATATTGGTGCGCGATATCTCTGCTTGAGATACCGCGCATTTTTATGTGATATTGTGATATCGGATTATTTTTGTAAATTTGTAGTTTGTTAGAACTTTAGGTGAAATTATATGATATCACGGAGATATAATCTGATCAACAATATCGGTGGCTGGGTTGTGTTCGTCATTGCTTTGGCGACATATTGGCTGACGTTGGAGCCCACGGCTTCGTATTGGGATTGCGGTGAGTTTATAATTCAGGCAGACAAGCTTGAGGTCGGTCATCCGCCGGGCAACCCGATTTTCATGCTGACGGCGCGTTTCTTTGCAAACTTCGCACCCGGTCAGGAGTATGTATCGTTGATGGTGAATGCGATGAGCGGTCTGTTGTCAGCGCTGACCATACTACTGCTGTTCTGGACGATAAGCCATCTGGTGCGTCGTCTGGTGGTGTCGGATAGGTCTCACCAAGGTATAGGAGCCTCGGGAGCGTCACCGGCCGGAGGTGATCTCTCCCTGATACAATATCTATTGATAATGGGCTCTGCGGCCGTCGGATCGCTGGCTTACTGCTGGAGTGATACGTTCTGGTTTTCGGCAGTCGAGGGAGAGGTGTATGCCTTCTCGAGTTTCTGTACTGCATTGGTTTTCTGGCTGATACTGAAGTGGGAAAATCGTGCCGATGATCCATCGAGCGATAAATATCTGATATTGATAGCCTATATAATAGGTGTAAGTATTGCTGTGCACTTGCTCAACCTGCTGTGTATCCCTGCAATAGTACTTGTGTATGCGTATCGCAAGTATGACGATATGAACCTTGTGAAGTCGCTGATAGCATTGTTGATATCGTTTGCTATCGTCGTTCTGGTGCTATATGGCCTGGCTCCCGGCTTTGTCAAGGTCGCTCAGGTATTTGAATTGTATTGCGTCAATACGTTAGGCTGGTCATTCAATAGCGGAGTGATCGTATACGGCATTGTAGCGCTCCTGGTATTTGGCTGGACTATCTATGCGATCTCCCGTGGCGAGAACAGAGCCCTTGGCAATGTGTCGTTCTGGGTATCGGTATTGCTGAGTGGAGTGTTGTTCTTTGCCGGTGGATGGATAGGCTGGATATTGATGATCTGTCTTGGTGTCTTCCTGTTCACAAAATATGGTAATCTGCTGACCCGCCGAGTGATGAGTATCATAATGTGGAGCATAATGGTGATCTTCGTGGGTTACAGCAGTTATGCGTTGATACTGATACGTTCGACCGCAGACACACCGATGAATCAGAATTCGCCGGATAACGTGTTTGATCTGGCATCATATCTCTCTCGCGAGCAGTATGGTGAAAATCCGTTGATATATGGTGAGACTCTGTACAGCTCTCCGATGCGTCGTCTGGCGTATATGGGCACGGACACGCTCTTCTATGATGATGCCGGGCGTCCGGTGACTATGCCGGTGCCTATGTACAGCAGCCAGGTAGTGGAAAAGGGTAAGGCCCTGTATGCCCGTGGTGTTCACGGCGCGACTCCCAAGTCGGAGTATAATCTGCTGACGGAGTCGGACATAGCGCGCAATCTGGAATTGTCCGGTAGAGAGGGTGACTACTACGTATTGAAAGATTACAAGCCCGAGGCCAAGATGTATCCGGAGTTGAATATGGTATTCCCGCGTCTGTACAGTCGTCAGCATGCGGCAGCGTATGGTGAGTGGGTATCACTCGATACGGTGCCCGGCCAGTTGGTGACCGTCAGCGCTCTGACCGAGGATGGTGAGCGGGTCAATGAGCTTGACCTGATGCGTCAGCCGGAG
>CAMWUY010000197.1 GCA_947177615.1 uncultured Porphyromonadaceae bacterium | reverse complement strand
GGTGTATGGTATCAACTCCTGCTGTATGACAACTCGTTTGTGAGCGCACGCGGCCACCGCAACTACCTTGAGGCATCCGCATCGTGTATGTTCACCTATGCCCTGCTGAAAGGCATCAGACTCGGACTCCTTGACAACGCCGAGTTCGGTCCCGTAGCCCGGAAAGCCTACGACGGTCTGCTCACCACTTTCATCACCGAAAGCTCAGACGGAGTGGATATCCACAAGATATGCCGCTCGGCGGGACTCGGTCCCTCCAACAACCGTAGTCGCGACGGCTCAGCAAATTATTATCTCGACGGTAGCGATGTCACCATCGTATCCAATGAAGGCAAAGGCATCGGCTCGTTCATCATGGCGAGTCTTGAATATGAAAAACACGCCAAGTCTGCATTGCATCCCGTGATAGCCGACCCGACATCACCGGTGATGATATTCGACATCTACGGCAACCGCTACCCCACCCCGCCAAAAGGTCTCTACATCGAGGTGCGCGACGGAGTGTCAACCAAGAAAATAAACAATCGCTGATCACTCCGGTCAGCATCATATATCTCCTTCAGAGATACACCGACAAGTCATTCTTGGCAAGAGTCGCATTGGAAGCCAACCCCATGAGAAGCACCGTTTTCCAGTGATTTAATCCAAATTTGGGATTCCTTCTGTGACTGTCGGCCTTATCCTTTATCAAAACTCTGAGCGCATCATCTGTGGATATGGTGCCCGACAAGGTGCTTGAAAGGAAGGAATGTAATTCTTTCCCTACGGTAGAGTTAAATTCAACTCCATCAATAGTCTTTTCCGCCTTATTGTACAGAATATGATTTGTCAATACATTTCTATCGGGATAAAAAGTCGCGGAGACAGCTCCCGACGAGTATTTCAGGCTCACCTTCAGCCACTGTATGTCATCGGGTAAGATATCATAATAGGCATGAATAAAATCACTCGGTTTCACTTTATTAGATTCTCTATTGGAGTTACAGTCCCTGCACATCGGCACGAGATTCTGACGCATCATACTCAATGCCTTGTATTGAGATTTCTCTAAAAAATGATCGAGTGTATTTGCATTGCCAACAGCACACAAAGGACACTTGTCTACCCCCGCGCATATAGCCGTCTTTATCGATGCATGCACAGCTTTACGCGAGGTCTTGTCATAGGCATTCCTCAGACCTGTCTGAGCGGCGCTACACACAGTATTATGTTGCGCATCAGTCACATGCCCGTTCTGTGAATCATAATTTCTGTATAAATCCTCCACAGACTTGATATGTGATGTCTTGAATGTTCTGGAATGACTGGCTATATCCGTCAGATCATTGATCGAATCATCAAGTCGAGGTTTATCCAAGTTCCACATGATCAATTGTTATTTTCTATGTATCTTGATATTAAGTAAGCCTTTATCTCATTTCCAAATTCAATACCGGTCTCTTCTGAAATGGACTTGAGAAATCGTATGGGGTCGGAAGTATGTCTTATTTTATCATGATATAAATCATACAACCGGGCAGCGGTCTTTTGATAGTTTGTCACCGATGTATTGAGATTGAACACCTCATCGGTTATATTTCCGATATTCTCTCCATACGTTTCTATGGACGGATGTCTGAAACTCCATTTGTCCTCAGTGCGATTTACAATTATAACGTTTTTAGCCAAAGTCTCCTGCACTATCACGGGAGAGTGAGTAGCAACCAGTACCAGAGATTTGTATCGTTGCGAGATGAGGCGGAGACAATACAGAAATTTACATAATAAAGGCGGCTGGATATGGTTTTCAGGCTCGTCAAATATTATTATGCTGTTAGTCTCGATTCTGTCGACAATAGAGCTGAGAGAATGCAATAAATATTTAATTCCCGTGGAAAGTAGCTTGAAATCATCGGCCGACACCATTTCCTCTTCAAAATAACGGGTAAAGGATGTGAGTTTCATATCTTCAAGCGATGTATTTGCCGATTCACATTCATCCATCAATTCATTCCACAACTCAAATTTTCTGTCATCTCTGGCTATACTATGAAGCGCATCCGAAAACTCTCTTGACAGATTGTCAACCGATTTAAGTCTATGGAAGGATTCGTGATCCTTATCCATAACTAAAGGAGCGTCCTTATCCTCACTCTCCTTCTTACGGTCACGCTCGGTCTCATCCTTGATTTTATTTTCATATTCACTCTCCACATCGCGTATTCCACAACACACCAGACGCCCGTGACGGGTCTTTAGACCGTCCAATATCTGCTTATAGTCTGCACTGTCCAGTCCCGGGAGTATAAAATTGTCGAATGCGCTATATGAAATCAGAAACAGACGTCTGAATCCAGCATCCGAAGGGTAGATCATGCCCACATCTTCCGAGTATGCCGACCGGGCCGAAGGAGTGGCATACAGGATTCTGGCCAATCGGTATAATATTGTACTTTTACCGGCTCCGTTATTCCCTATACACACCAAAAGGCGAGAAGGAATATCGATAGAGTCATCGATATCCTGATTGACTGTGCCAAAATCAAAATCGACCTCTCCGTTATCGTCAGGTAAGGTATACGTCAGAGGGATTTTAGCCAGATCATATGAGGAAGCCTCGTCAAGCATGATCTCCTTTCCGAATATCAATCCATAGGCTCCCATAGTAGCATTTCTCAGCAATGATGTCTGAAAACACTCCTCGTCTTTAAATTCGAGATACCGCTCCTCATCAGTTGAGAATATCATTTTCAACGCATCGACAAATCGCCTGCGGCTCTTAGCCCTTTTCAGCAATCGGTCAAGTCCTCTATACAGCTCAACCGACATACTCATGCTGCAAAACTCGTCACTCAACTCACTAAACCCCACCCCCAACGTCTTTCTCACAAGATAATAATCATCTTCCTTCTGACCCTTCCTCATTATATTGACAGGACCGAGATACTCCGGCACACCCTTCGTCCGTTTAGAGCCTGCGTGAATATGATATAACGTGTGGAAATGATAGTCATCCCATTTATCTTCTTCCAGATAGAAATCTACGTCTCCACTGTCACTACCCGGGTCCATTTTCTGAAAACATTGGGAAATTATCTTAAATTTCATCGTCTACTATTTTTGTCAATAAATACACAATCATCTATAGCTCTTATATCATCACGCATCATCCTTCAACGGCAAGGTATTCTCCATGAACTCACGTATCACTCCGGGGAAGTGGAGGCGTTCGAGAGCATGGATTTTTGACTCGACTACGGCCGGTGTATCTGCCGGGTCGACCGGTACCGAGGCCTGAAATATCACGCCACCCTCGTCACACTTGTCGGTGACATGATGGATGGTGATACCC
>CAMWUY010000196.1 GCA_947177615.1 uncultured Porphyromonadaceae bacterium | reverse complement strand
CCCTCACACAACAGGATCTCGCTGAAATGGCGCAGGTCGGACTTGCCACAATCAAAGATATTGAACGAGGCAAAGGAAATCCATCGTTAAACACCGTAAAGAAGATTCTTGAGGTTCTCGGCATTGAGATTGAGCAGAGTTCCACTTATAATTCAGACCACTTTTGCCATTTTTCTCCAATATACTTCCTGAGGGAGCGAATAACCAGCTTCGTAAGAGAATCGGAATAGTATAATCTCCCAATTTAAGCAACCTAAGATTACATGAAAGATATGCTTCCTGAGTTGAAATATTCAAAGACAGCCTGTGGCGTTGAGTTTATGCTCAATGTGGCAGATAGTTCTGAGCGACCCTCTTGGTTTGATTGGAAAGATAAATATGTCACAGATTTCTTTGAGTTCTATTTCTTCCGATCTGCCAATGGATACGTAATTCTCGACGGAGAGAAGATTGAGATTAATGACGGTGATACATTGATTATCTCTCCCCATCAGCATCAGGAATGGCATATTGATACGGAAAAACTGGATTATACCTTCTTGATTTTTCAGGAATATTTCTTGACTAATATCCTTTCAGATCCATATTTTATCTATCGGTTGCAATTTTGTTTTCAGCATGACCATCCGGTTTGTTTCAATCTACCGAATGATGAAAAGTCATATTTACTATCTCTTCTCTCTGAAATAAAACTTGAACTTTACAATTCTATCGTCGCTGACAGCTACTATCTTATTGTTGCCGAACTGCTTAAATTTCTTGTTGTGCTAAACAGAATATACATTGCAAGGTTAGGGCTGACACAAAATGCTTCTGTCAATTTATTCGCATTCAAGTATAAAGAATTACTTGAAAAGAATATCCGTAGCTCTTTCCGTGTTGCGGATTATGCTCGTATGCTTGGAATCAGTCGCATAGCTTTGAACAAAGCGGTTGATGACGCATTTGGCGTAACGGCAGTACATCTTCTGAAACAGCGTCTACTGCAGGAGTTAAAAAATGAGTTGATTTACACTACTAAAACACCTAAGGCAATAGCATCCGAATTAGGATTTTCAGCACCTAATCATCTCATGCGATTTTTCAAGCAGCAGACAGGTCAGACCATTGGAGAATACCTTGATTATATCCGTAGTCACGGTCATGAATAACAACAAAAAATAAAACGGTACGATTCTTAACTGTTTTGGTACTATTCTGGTGGAAAACGAGACAACACTGATCTCTGTTCATTCGTTGTAATTATCAAAAAGGTAGTCGCAACAATGCGATTAGCAGGATAATTAAAACGGATAGAAAAATGACTGAACAAGATAAAATCAAGAAACTCAGAGAGCTTATTGACCAAGCGGATGCTATAGTAGTTGGAACTGCGTCCGGTATGTCAGCAGCCTCCGGCAAAAACTGGCGATATTTTTATCAGGACGATGATGTTTATAAGGAGATAGCCGGCGGCCTCCGTGAAAAATACGGCGACAAAAATTTTTTTGATGCCTACTATGATTCAAGAATGACCAAAGGAGAACACTGGGCTTTGAATCTTCGCTCGATGGATCATAACCGTAGCTCTGAACCGGGTGAAGCATATGATGATCTTAAGGAACTATTAGACGGGAAGAACTACTATTTTGTCACAACGAATCAGGATGCGTTACTCTATCGTCTGTTCCCTGCCGACCGGATAACAAGGCTGCAAGGCGATTGGAGATATTTTCAGTGTAAGAATCGTTGCCACGACGCTCTTTATGAAAATGAGAAGATATTGGACGAGTTACTCCCTAAAATTGAAGGCGACTCACTTCCGGAAAAACTTATTCCACGCTGCCCACACTGTGGGGGCGAAATGGTGGAATGGGTTCGCTCACGGGAATTTCTTCAGGGCAAACTATATCAGCAGGAGTATGAGCGTTATCTCAACTTCATTCGAGCCAATATGGATAAGAAAATTCTTTTCCTTGAACTCGGTGTAGGTATGATGACTCCAATGTTTATCAAGGAGCCGTTTATGAATATGACTTATCAGCTTCCGAAAGCACACTATGTCACTATCAATCCCAAACACGCTATCATCCCGAAGGAAATCGCTTCAAAGAGTACTGACATTCAAGACGATATAGCTTTTGTGCTGAAAGAACTGCTTGGCAAGGCAACCGATCATCTCGACCGTCAGGGAAAAGACAACATTTTCGATTCATCAAGAATTTATTGATACATTACTATGAATAGCGCAATTAATAAAGCACGAGAGGCCCTGCAGAATGCAGATGCAATTCTGATGGGCGCAAGTAATGGACTCTCGATATCTGAAGGATATAATATCTTTGCTGATAATGAATCGTTCAACGAGATTTTCGGTGACCTTAAACGTAAGCATGGTTTAAGATGCATTCTCGATGGGTGTTTCCACCACTATTCCACAGAAGCTGACCGTCGCGAATTTTCAGATCGTCTTGTAAAAACGTGGGTTGAAGACTATACCCCATCGGAGGTAATGATAAACTTGCGGGAAATCATTGGGAACAAACCATATTTTATTCTTACAACCAATGCTGATGAACACTTGGAAGCAGCCGGATTCTCGCCCGATAGAGTTTGGGAAATAGAAGGTACTTTCCGACAGTTGCGTGATGGTGTCACTCCTGAAAACAAACAAAAGGAACTTAACGATTTCCTCAATAAGTATGGCAACAAAAACCTTGTCATACTTGAACTCGGTATCGGCTCGCAAAACCATATCATAAAACTCCCTTTGATGCAACTCACACTTCAGGAGCCAAATGCGACATACATAACACTCAACCTCCCACAGGAGATTTATATTCCTATGGAAATAGCCTCAAAATCCATCGCGCTTCCGGGTGATATCGCCGAAACATTGAGAGAGTTAAACGATAGAAACTTTTGATTACAGAATACATATCAACCGGGGGTATTCTCATAGACGAGAATCTTGCTGGTTTTGTACGGCGCGGCGTATGATCAGGAATGTTAAAATTTGGATATTGCTTTGATAATCGGGAGATTATCGCTATCTTTGCAGTGAGTTTACGTTGTCAGTTCGGCAAATGCGGCTTGTAATGTATTAAATCGCAGTAAGTTGAACACTTACAGATAGAGAAAATGTACGATGTTTGTACGGATTTGATTCATATTCTTTTACAAGTCAACGGATTAACCGATTCTGCATCGTAAAGTAATTAATTGGGTGATTGGTAAGAGGGAGTGTAGGATATTCGATGTTGATTAATTTTTTGATGCCATTTTAATATGGATATTAAAACTATACGATTGATCTATCCACAGTGGCAAGGGGCTAATATCGCGCGGTGGATTCCGGAATTAGC
>CAMWUY010000195.1 GCA_947177615.1 uncultured Porphyromonadaceae bacterium | reverse complement strand
GCGGTCAGACATGGACTGACTGGGAGGGTGTGGCTACGGTGAGTGATCTGGAGAACGTTAATGCCGATATGCTGGATGGTAAACACGCCTCTGCCTTTGTGGCTAAGACTTGGTTGACGCCTAATACATATCACGGCATTCTGGAGGGGGTGGAGATAAATGCCGGCTTTGTCACCAATCCAGAGGGCGCTCTGCGTATCTACGGTGCGTCAATGAGTGACCTTCTTCGCGCCGGCGATGTCATCACGTATGGTATGGAGTCAGAGGGATATGACGGAGTTTCGGGAGGTACCTATCGGGTCGTGATGCTTGACGCGAGACGTTTCATTATATCGACGGGAGCATTCGGTCCCTGGATGTTTGTGGTTCTGCTGGGTGGATCATATCTGGATGGCGATGATCGGGTCTATGAGATAGGCCGCGTGTACCGTATCGATATGGAGGAATCAATGTAGTTTAACTTAAAACAAGAGATAAGAATATGGATGAGAGTAAGAGAGAGATACTGATACAGAAGGTATACCGTCAGTTGGCTCAGCGTAAGATCGCTGCGCGATATTCAATGTCCAAGGAGTGTCAGATACTCCGTCAGACAATCAACGTATTGATTAATCCTGCACCGGCGGCCGATACCGATGATACGCATACCGGTGATGTATTGGCCGAATATGGTGAGTACAACGAGTATGTGACACAGTGTCTGCATGAGGCTCAGGCAGAGGCGGAGGCGGAGCTGGATGCCCGTCTGGAGGCTGAGGCCGCCGAGCGTGAGATGATGCGTCTGGAGGCTGAGCGACAAGCCGGCAATCCGATGAGCCCTGTCGAGGACACTATAGGTCCGGAATGTTTTCCTGCCGAGCCGGTCGATACTTCTGACGACATCGATGCCAATACGGCCGGCGATCCTGAATAGGATTATATACACAATTCACACTCATAATAAATATCGATATGCGCCACTTAAAACAGGAATTTGACAAACTCACTATCAAGGAACTGATAGTGCTGATGCTTGCTGTCAGTTGTATGGCCGCTGCCATCGTGGCCATATTTCTCGGGATGTTCTTACCGCCCAAGGGGGAAGTGCACAGCTCAGTGCTGACATACTTCGGGATATCGTCTGCATTCTGCGGATCACTACTGGGAATTTCAGCCCACTATTCCAACGAACTTACAAAATTTAAAACACAGGTGACCGACACTCTCGACGGTATGCGTTCCGGACAGACCGTGTCCGCCACCAAATAAAATCCACACTCATGAAGAAATATGTAATGATCCACTGCACAGCGACTCCTGAGGGCCGCGAGGTGACAGCAGCGCAAATCGATGCGTGGCACAAGACCCGCAAGTTTGAACCTTACACCGACCCCAAGACCGGCCGAAAGACCTACGCGGGCTACCATCTGCTCGTGCATCTCGACGGATCATACGAGCGCCTGCGTCCGGACACGGCACGAGGTCAGCATTGTGCCAAGGCCAACATGAACAACGACGCGATCTCCATCTGTTACGTCGGTGGATGCGCCGATGACGGCAAACTCACACCCAAGGACACACGCACCGAGGCTCAGAAGCGGACACTCCTCACTCTTGTGCGTACTCTCAAGGGACGCTATCCGGGCATCGAGGTCGTCGGGCATCGAGACTATGACGCCAGGGCGTGCCCGTCGTTTGACGCTAAATCCGAATACTCAAACACATAAGACATGAACAAATATTTATCTGTTATACTGCTCGCTCTCCTTATGCTGATCGCTCTGTTGGTCAGCTGTACATCATCTAAGAAAGTATATTTGCCGGCAGAGAATATCAGTATCGAACGCGACACAGTTACCACCAACAACACCGTCCGCGAACGTGACACTGTGACCATCCGGGAGATCCGCTATCAGTCCGTGCGTGACTCGATGGCTCCCAATCTGGACAGCACCGGGCGCGTCACCGGCTGGAACTACTGGCACTGGTCAGACACATCTGCAGAGATGGAGACAAAACTCCGGAGCAGTCGCGACAGTATTGCTCTGTTGCAGCAGCGTCTCAGCCGACAGCACACAGTAAAAGAACCATACCCGGTCGAAGTCACGGTCGAAGTCCCTGCCAAAATCCCATGGTACATCAGATGGCTTGCAGGGCTGGGAGTAGTCGCACTAATTTCAATCCTTATAACTCTTCTGCCCTTCATACGCAGACAGATCAATCGGATATAGCTCGTTATCTTTTTCATGGTAGTTTAACATAACGTTACGCCGCCTGCCCGTGAGGGTCGGCGGTATTTTTATTTAGTTTCGATGATTATCAACATGTTAGCTGCATCAGTACTCCGCATATAGCGCAAAAGCCGGAGGGGGGTCACCGAAGCGCCGCGACAGGCAGCCGGGGGCTCATTTGTGTGTGAAATATCGTTTTTTTTAAATTTTTGCCGGCTAAACTGTATATTATCAGTTATTTAAAAATTTCAACCCTTTAAAATCGGCCGAAAATGGAAAAAAATTGACCTACGTTCGATAAAAATCAACCATTTAGATGATTTTATTTGGCTATTATTGAATATATTCAATTATTTTGTTAATTTTGCGCCATACATACCCGTATAAGAGACTCACGCCGATTGCGGCGGTCATGCGACTCTGATGAGAAGCATGGCCGCCGCTTATATTTTCAGCAGCAGTCTGCCCTCTCCGGCCCGGTAGTCCCTGCGCGGTCTGCCGGGCCGGTTTTTTCAAAAAATATGTAATAATTTTGTTATGCAACAATTAAATAAACAGTCCAACCCAATAATAATAACTCAGACAACAATTCAGGCTGCAATTCACAGCGTTTCGAGAGAAAATGTCCAAAAATTTAGAAATTTCGTCCAAAAATTTTGGCCATTCCGAATTTTGTACGTAGCTTTGCAGTGCTCTAATATCTCAAGCCTATGCTTGACCGCCGGGTGACGGTATCGCCCACATCGATGATGACGGGCTTTTTTAATGCCCTGACTCCACATACTTGCGCAACCCCATACGGCTGCCATATCCGAAAATCTTTTTTGCCCGACGGCAAGATGCTTGAGATTTTAGAGCAACGGATATGACAGCCGTTTTTTCTGTCTATAATGCTCTAAAATCTCAAGTAACTATGCAGACAAGCATCGAATTGACCGGGCGACGTCCCGGCAGCGCGCAGACCATCAGGAAGATTGGAGAGGCCGCACGCAGTTTTTCACACCAAGTTATCAACCGTATCAGCTCCCTGAGCGAACGCGCCCTGCTCCGCGTATCGATAGCATCCACGGCCGTGCTCATCATCTTCGCGGCCCGCTACAGCGCCACAGCAGCCACACCTGACGCCGTCATGGTGGCCG
>CAMWUY010000194.1 GCA_947177615.1 uncultured Porphyromonadaceae bacterium | reverse complement strand
ATTGCACTCTATGTATACCTACTATATTTATATGATATACCGGAGAGAGTCTTGATTATAAGACACCTCTTCTTAAGGCACTTAACGCAATCGATAAGGCAGCCACAAAGGTTGCGCAATTATTTGATCCCGAGGTCAAACATGTAAATTCTAATCTTGGATGGGAGCAAGAATATTTTCTTGTGGATGAGGCTCTGTATGCTGCCCGCCCTGATCTTGTGATGACCGGTCGGACATTAATGGGTCACGAGTCTGCAAAGAACCAACAACTGGAAGACCATTACTTTGGTGCTATTCCTAGTCGGGTGGAGGCATTCATGCTTGACCTCGAAATTGAATGCCATAAGTTAGGAATTCCTGCTAAAACTCGACATAATGAGGTAGCACCCAATCAGTTTGAGCTCGCGCCAATATTTGAAGAGACAAATTTAGCTAACGACCATAACCTGCTCGTAATGTCTCTAATGAGCGAAGTCGCACGCAGACACAACTTCCATGTATTGCTTCATGAAAAACCATTTGCCGGTGTAAACGGTAGTGGTAAGCATAATAATTGGAGTTTAGGCACTGACAAAGGAGTGCTACTTTTCTCTCCGGGTAAGACATCATCGCAGAACCTGCAATTTATTACATTCGTAGCTAATGTGATGGCTGCCGTGCACAAGCACAACGCACTTATGAAAGCAACCATTATCAATGCCACCAATCAACATCGATTAGGCGCCAATGAGGCACCGCCGGCCATTATATCAATGTTCCTGGGAACTCAATTGAGTAATCTGCTGGATAGGTTGGAGAAGGAGGATATTGATACGATCATGCTCGAGGGGAAAGATCGAATGTCACTTGATATAAGTCAGATACCGGAGCTTATGATCGACAATACCGACCGAAATCGGACAAGTCCTTTTGCATTTACCGGTAATAGGTTTGAATACCGGGCAGTTGGTTCCACGGCCAACTGTGCCTCGGCTATGATAGCCCTTAATGCGGCCGTGGCTGATCAGCTTGACACTTTCTATGAAGATGTCAGACGACGCATGAATAACGGTGAGTCTATGGAACATGCTGTTTTAACTGAGGTCAAAAAGCTGATTAAGCAGTCACGCGCCATACACTTTGACGGCAATGGCTACAGTGATGAATGGAAAGAGGAGGCCAAACGTCGCGGACTTGATGTTGAAACGTCTGCTCCATTGATGTACGATGCATATCTCCGTCCTGAGAGCATTGAGATGTTTAAACGTACCGGAGTGCTGACACGCAAAGAACTTGAAGCCCGCAATGAAGTGAAATGGGAGATGTACAGCAAGAAGATCCAAATAGAAAGCAGAGTACTCGGTGATTTGGCCATAAATCATATTCTACCGGCTGCGACCCGCTATCAAAGTCTTCTTTTGGAGAATGTCTATAAAATAAAACAACTGTTCAAAGGGGATAAGGCTGATATGATTGCCAATCAGGATATGAATTCTATTGAACAGATGGCTAATCACATGGCTGCAATCAGAGCTGTTACAGACCAGATGATAGAATATCGTCGTCAAGCCAATAAGCTGACAAACGAACGGGAAAAGGCGATAGCTTATCATGATACTGTTTTCCCCTGTATGGAGGAGATACGTAAACATATTGATAAACTGGAGTTGATGGTTGACAACGAGATATGGCCACTTCCAAAGTATAGAGAACTTCTTTTCATCAGATAAATGACAAGAAGAGTCATATTGTAATCCGATCGTTCGATTAAGAGCGAGTTACTTTAAATATTTACGGTGAGATCTGTTATTGCAAATCTCACCGTATTATATTGTTATTACATCCTGTCTCGCTTATATTAACGCTTTATGCAACGAAAGTCTACTAAACTGACTGCTAACATTTATCTAAAAGAGTTTTTAGGTGAACCTTATCAATGTCTCGACCTATAAATACCAGTTTTATCATCCTATCACCATATTCCTCATCCCAATCACGTCTTAAAGCCGGATCATTGTCCATCATAATCATCAGCTCCTCTTCAGGTGCTGAGGCATACCAAAGACCCGCCTCTTTTAAATTCTTCTGGACACCAACCTGCTCAAATAGATAGGACATATCCGGACTTTGGCTGAAATAGATTAAACCTTTGGATCTGATTATATTTTCAGGCCAAGCCTGTGCCACAAAACGGTCAAATTTGTCTAAGTCAAATGGACGACGACGGAAGTACACCCACGTTCCAATCCCATATTCTTCTGCCTCGCCATGCTCATGCTCATGATGATGATGTTCGTGGTGATGATCGTGGTGATGATCATGGTGGTGATCGTGGTGATCTTCTTCATCGTGCTCTTCTGAAATCTCCACATTTAATGTCGGATCCTCTATCTCCTTAATCCATGTGGCGGATGTCGCTGTTTTTTCAAAATCGAATAAGCCGGTATAAAGAATATCCTTTAATGGGACATCGGCATAGTTGGTTTCGATTATAGAAGCGACGGGTTGAAGGGTCTTTAATATGACCTTTATTTCCTTTGCTTCCAGGTCACTGACTTCATCAACTTTATTAAGAAGTATCAGATTGCAAAATTCAATCTGCTCGATGATAAGGTTTTCTATATCCTCGTCATCTATATTTTTATTAATAAGAGCTTTTGCACATCCGAATTCAGTCTTTAACCTCAATGCATCAGTAACGGTGACAATACAATCCAATCGAGGACGTGCCTTGTCATTTCCACCGTCCATATTTTGCATTGCCAATATCGTATTTGCTATAGGAGCCGGTTCGCAGACCCCACTTGCCTCGATGGCAATATAATCAAAACAGTCTTTCGCTAACAATTCTGCGATCTGCTGCATCAAGTCTGATTTGAGTGTACAACAGATACATCCGTTTTGCAAGGCAACCAGATCATCAGAACCATTTTGCCCCACTATACCGCCCTTCTGTATTAGAGAGGCATCGACATTTACTTCACCGATATCATTTACGATTACAGCAAATTTAATACCCTCGGAGTTTGTTAATATTCTGTTAAGCAAAGTCGTCTTGCCACTACCTAAATATCCGGTAATCAAAATGACCGGAACATATTTGATATTCATACTTGGTTAATATTACGATATAAAATGAATTAAATATATTGCCAATATCTTGATATAAATACCGACCTGAACATTTAACTTATTTCAGGCCATATCCGAAGTTCTTACTTCATTGTCTATATAACGCGTGGAGATAAGTATTTGTTATAATACATAATAAACAAAATGAAAGAGCTAAATCTTCACGACTTAGCTCTTTCATTATTGTTGCCTTGGAAGGACTCGAACCCTCACTAAAGGTGCCAGAAACCTGCGTGCTAC
>CAMWUY010000193.1 GCA_947177615.1 uncultured Porphyromonadaceae bacterium | reverse complement strand
GATATGATGACCCGTATCGATATGTCGGAATATATGGAGAAACACTCTGTCAGCCGACTCGTCGGAGCGCCTCCGGGATATGTCGGATACGATGAGGGTGGTCAGCTCACGGAGGCTGTACGTCGTAAACCTTACAGTGTCGTACTGTTTGATGAGATCGAAAAGGCAAATCCCGATGTCTTTAATATTCTGTTGCAGGTGCTCGATGATGGTCGTCTGACAGATAATAAGGGCCGTTTCATCAACTTCAAGAATACTATCATTATCATGACATCCAATATGGGTAGTGATATCATTCGCGAAAACTTCAAAGGCTTTGCTGAAAAGAAAGAGGAGGAGAAACAGGAGATCATCGACAATACCAAGCAGGATGTTATGGATCGTCTGAAACAGATCATCCGTCCGGAGTTCCTCAATCGTATTGACGAGACTGTGATGTTTACACCACTTGACAAGAAGGAGATACAGGAGATCGTGGATATTCAGGTCAAGAGTGTACAGAAGATGTTGGCATCCAATGGGGTAACGCTGACCATAACGAAACCCGCTCTCGAATTGCTTGCTGAAGATGGTTACGATCCCGAATTCGGTGCCCGTCCTGTCAAGAGAACGATCCAGCGCATGGTGCTCAACCAGCTGTCGAAAGATATTCTGGCACAGAAGGTAGACAATTCACACCCGATCACCATCGATCGCGAAGGGGATGATCTCGTATTCCGCAATGCATAAATACTAACTCCCATAATTACATAAATAAAGAGAGAGTGAGTCCGCTTGAACTCGCTCTCTCTTCTTATGCAGTCATTGCAAATGTATGTGAGTAATTATGATATAAAGAATATAACCGCTACATTTCTAAGTGCGTATTGGATATATATGCGCAGAATTATAATTTAACTATTGGACGTAAACTGTCCGGCAGACCGAAAAAAAGTATTATCTTTGTATGACAGCGTCTAAAACAGAGGGTATGAAGGTAGCGGTAATTGGCAATGGTAATGTAGGCAGTCATTTCTATAAGTGGCTAAGGGAGTGTAACCAAGATGTATCTATATTCAGCGGCCGAAATTTGGATGACGCTACCGCAGATGAGATCAGACGCAGTGATTTTGATTTGATAATCATCAGTGTCAAGGATGACAAGATCGGCAACATTGCAGCAAAATTTGTCAATCATGATGCAACAATCGTTCATACCTCAGGCAGTGTGGACATGTCGGTATTCGAGTCGGGGAGGATCGGAAGGTATGGTGTGTTATATCCGATGCAGACATTCAGCAAGGGGTTGAATATGAAGTATGGGGATATACCGCTATATATTGAAGGTTCATCAGACGATGTTGAAAAGGAGTTGCTGTCCTTAGCTCATTTAATGTCCGGTAATGTGAGTCTCGCAGATTCGAGACAGAGACGTCAGCTGCATATAGCGGCGGTATTTGCGTGCAATTTTGCCAATCATCTCTGGGCGCTGTCCGATCTGTATCTGAAAGATAATGGTCTCGACTTCAGGTGTATGCTGCCACTGATATCTCGGACTGTCGAGAAGCTGAGAGATACCGATCCCGCAGATTGCCAGACCGGTCCGGCATCTCGCGGGGATATAGGTATCATGGAGTCACAGATGCGTATGTTGGAGGATTATCCTGAGATGAAGGCAATATACGGTATTATGTCCGAATCAATAATGAAATTATGTCAAAGATAGAATATGACCTGACACGGGTCAAAGCTTTCGTGTTCGATATTGATGGTGTTTTATCGCCTGCCACTGTTCCTATTGATGAGGATGGCATACCGATGAGGATGACAAATATTCGTGACGGATATGCATTCCGCAGAGCAGTCAAGTCCGGATATCCTATCGCTATTATCACAGGAGGGACATCGGAGATCGTTATAAAACGGTTTAATATTCTCGGTATTAAGGATGTATTCATTGGTGTCAAATATAAGAAGCCAGTTCTTGAACAATGGATGCTCGACAATGGTCTGACACGGGATGAGGTAGCTTATATGGGGGATGATATCCCCGACCTTGTGTGTATGAGGGCGGTGGGTCTGGCATGTGCCCCATACGATGCAGCTTGGGAGGTTCTGGCGACGGCAAGGTTTGTCTCTAAGTATTCCGGAGGATATGGTTGTGCCCGCGATTTGATGGAACAGGTGATGCGTTCCAAAGGGGAATGGCCCAAATTGGATGAAATTGTTTGACACCAAGTGTCAGTAATCAGTATTATTAAAATATTGACAGTAATGTTATTGAAAAATCTTGATAAATATAGAATTATATTAGGCAGTAAGTCACCGCGCCGCCGTGAGTTGCTGCACATGATACGGGTGCCCTTTGAATCCGTTGTCCTGACAGGTATCAAGGAGGAATATCCTGCCGACATGGATCCTGAAGAGGTGCCGTTGTATCTCTCCAATCTGAAGGCCAATGCATATCTGGAACGCTTTGAGAAGAATGTACTTATCATAACCGCAGATACATTGGTGATATGTGAAGGCCGGATTATGGGCAAGCCCCGAGATGAGGAGGATGCCGTGAAAATGTTGATTTCACTCAGCGATAAGAAACATCATGTTGTGACCGGTGTCACTCTGGCTACACACAGACAACGTACAGAATTCACCGTGTGTACTGATGTGAAGTTCGCATCAATCACGGAGGATGAAGCGCGATATTATGTCAATAACTTTTCACCACTTGACAAGGCCGGAGCATACGGCATCCAAGAATGGATCGGGGGTGTGGCAGTCGAGTCTATCGATGGTAGTTTCTATAATGTGATGGGTTTACCGGTTCACAAATTATATCAGGAGCTGAAGAATTTTTGAATGTTTTGATAAAAAATTTCAAGAATTTGTACATGAAATAGGATAAATCATTATCTTTGTGTAATTGTTGTACACCGCCGGGATATCACGTGAAGAGACACAGATATACTAGTGTATCGTGATAGAAGCGGTAAGGTAGTAGGAAAAATATTAAAAAACTTAAAATTATATCATGAGCAAACCGTATGTATTAGGTGTCGACATAGGTGGCACCAACACAGTGTTTGGCATAGTAGATGCCCGTGGTCATGTAGTGGCCAGTGATTCTATCAAGACTCGCAAACACGCTAAGTTTGAGGATTATATTGAAGAGTTGCATACCGAGGTAATGCGTCTGTTGAAGGCAAATGACGCAGTCAACGAGATCCAGGGTATCGGCATCGGTGCTCCAAACGGGAACTACTATACAGGAGAAATTCAGAATCCGCCGAATCTGCCATGGGGTAACAATCTGCCGTTGGCTGAATTGGTAAGCAAAGCATTTAATGGTGTGCCGGTGGCCGTCACCAACGATGCAAATGCTGCAGCCCTCGGTGAGATGACTTATGGAGCTGCACGTGGTATGAAGGATTTCATCATGATCACACTCGGTAC
>CAMWUY010000192.1 GCA_947177615.1 uncultured Porphyromonadaceae bacterium | reverse complement strand
ACAACTCTAAAAAACGCAAAAAAAACTTGCACACACCATCATCTTTTATTACCTTTGCAGTAAAATAAGACCCGGAGGGGTGGGTGAGTGGCTGAAACCACCAGTTTGCTAAACTGACGTAGGAGCAATCCTACCACGAGTTCGAATCTCGTTCCCTCCGCATTTTGTCGCTTAACGCGTTGATTATCAACAAGTTGAGCGACATTTTTTAAAAACACTATAGACGAATTTCAGACGATTTTCGCCATGGTATATTGTTTAACCAAGGTATTTTGGGGGTGGCTCCCAAAATATCTAAAAAAAATATGCCAAAAAAAAATTTACGCACAGGGGGAGACATATTAGGGTACTCAATGCCGAAATTCCACCCGTCAAAAAAAACACCTTATGTAGACGTCTACGCTTTTGACCCTGTTACCAACACCCGCAAACGAAAAAAGTATCACATCCCTGCATCGCTGAGACCCAGACAACAGAGAGAGTATGCGGCAGAACTCATCGCCGGACTTATCGCCAAACTACGCACCGGATGGTCACCATGGACCGACATGGCGGAAAACAACAGCAGTATAATACCCATTCAGACCGCTGTCGAGAGATATCTCAAGCACATGGAGAGAGATCTGAGGCGCAAAACATTTCTTTCATACTCATCCCGGGCTACTATATTCCTTGAATTTCTGCAGCAGATGCCCTGCCCGCCCAAATACACATACCAGATGGACAGAACGTTTGCCGTGGCTTTTCTCGATTACGTATATCTGGACAGAAATAATTCCGCACGCACACGCAACAACTATCTCGGATGGCTCGGCACGTTCTGCTCATTCCTCGTGGAGCGAGGAATGCTGTCGGCCAATCCCACGGAGCATCTGCGGAAAATACCGGAGAGCGATAAAAAGCGACAGCCACTTACTGTCGATATGATGCGCAGGATGACGGAGTATCTCATGGAGACCGACCGATATTTCCTGCTGGCGTGTATGATGCAATACTACACGCTGATACGACCGTCTGAACTTTGCAGGCTCAAAATCGGAGATATCAGCGTCAAAAACAATACTATATTTGTCGCTGCGTCAATATCAAAAAACAAGCGGGCGGACTTCGTCGGGATACCGGACTCACTGCTCTCGCTAATGGTCGATCTGAACATCCTGGACAAGCCGACCGGTATGTATATATTCGGTTCGGATTTCCGCCCGAGCGCCGTACATCACGGACCCGACATCTTCAATAAGCGCTGGAAAAAAATGCGCAAAGCGCTCGGATGGTCTGACGAGTACCAGTTCTACAGCCTCAAAGACACCGGTATCCGCGATATTGCCAACACTGCCGGCATTGTCACCGCAAGAGATCAGGCACGGCACACAGACATCTCCACCACTAACAAATACCTCAAAGGCAAATATCGTGAAGTACCCTCGACCGTCCGGAAGTTTGAGGGTGCAGTCGGTGATATCATTCTACAATCGGATAAAACTCGCCCTTGACCCGGCGGGATACTCCGGCCGCGGTGATGGTCACCGACAACTTCCCGCATAAATACCTCTTGCCATTTATATAAAATATTGATCTGACATCAGGGAGATGATCCGTATGGAAATGAAACGTATATTTTACCGACTCGTCTATTTTCGGCAAAAATCCATACGGGCCACCTCCCTGATCATTCAGGCGCATGGACCAGGGCTCCTCGGAGATTATAGGCACACCGTCACTGACTGCGTATCTGAAACCGGCCACAGACGGCATCAGCGGTGCCGGCGTGATATGGCTGTCCCAGCCGGGCCAATATGCCAGAAACAGATGACTGTACACCGCACCCTCATCCTTCTGCTCTCCGACAGCTATCGTCTCGTAAACGTATGACCCGGATCCACCGTCACCCTCATACTTGTCAGGAATGGAGGTGCCGTCGATCACCTTTGATATCATATCGTAACAATCACCTGTATTCAGCTCCGGGACATTATTTACAATCATGATTGGGAGCACCTTCAGCTCCTCGTGCGACTCGGAGCTGTCGGATATCTGAGGTCCGAACAGATTGAAGGATCTGATGGTGATCGGGGCATATCCATCGTCACGGATCTCATGCTGATAAAAGCAAAACCATGCATTATGCTCGGCGGAGTGATAGGCTTTATACATATTGGCCTCAGTCGCGTTACCTGCCATTTCTGACAATGCACTTTTTAGAGTCCCGAAATACCGCAGATGCATCTCCTGCAGAGCTGCCGGCACCCAGGGACAGTCGTAATATTCCCACCCTTCCATACTCGGAGATGCATACTTATATACCTTTGAGCGCAGATACTTACCCTCTGTATCATCCCTTCCAAACGTGGATGTAACCTCATATTCATCCTCCACATCCTCGAGCTGTACCGGATTGAGCTCATCCATCAGCGAGGCGGTGGAATGAAACACAATACGGCGCGTCTGATGGTCTATATCAAACTGACCGCCCAATACAGGCTCGATGTTACGGAAAAATTCCAGTATAGACCATGCCGGCAACGCCGGAGCAATACTGTAATGCCGTTGCAGACGCAGACTCACCGGAAGTACATTGCACACGATCAGATTACGCAGATCCGAGGACTCCCAATCGCTGAAGTCATAGCCATAGCCGGCGACAATCGCGGCATGGCGCGCTACTGATATCAGATACGGCATCCATGAGAGTCCGGTCTCCTCTATGGCCCAATGCCACTCGAGAGGAGATGTCGATATTATATCATTCTGGAGCTGACCGGTAGGCTGATTTCTCCAGGGTAGAGCAACCCCCTCTATATTCCATTCATAATAATTATTCATCGTTCTCTGCCGGTCATACGAACGCAGAGCTTCAGCTGGTGATGGCAGATTTTCGTGATAAAAATCCGCCTTGATATCCCGGAGCGTCTTCTCATCCATCCGAGCCTCGAAATTAGACTGTGAACGGCCGGACAGGAACTGCACTTTGACCGTGCCGTCACCTATGCCGGTCAGTACGGCCATCCCTGTCCTATGGATACCACCGGCCTCAAGTGTCATCGGCCAGGTGATATCGGCATCAAGATCCGTGAGCTCCAATATGCCGAATATCTCTCTGTTGGCAGCAGATCCGGCCAACGGCAGCTCTATCTCCAGGGAGTAACCGTCGGCATCAGTAAAAAATCGGTTCTCCTCGAAATATTCAAATGACAGATCTGCCGGCAATTCGGCCACCTTGCCATCTATACGTATTGTCATCGTTTGTTGTATGATTTATTTTTCAACAATCTGTTATATCTATCCATATTATCGGCCACTCCGTCACGTCCGGCGATTGTCGTCACGGCGCTGATGGGGCGCTCGAGACGCTCCTCGAGTTTGGCCACCGTGTCGTTGAGACGGCCGAGTGTGGACGTCATGCGCGTCATGGTGTGGCTTGCCGTCACCTCTCTCTGTAC
>CAMWUY010000191.1 GCA_947177615.1 uncultured Porphyromonadaceae bacterium | reverse complement strand
AAAAGGAAGCATGGGAAAACTTGTAAATAAATACGGTCAGTTAGTAATACCTCAACAAGAGTATGATACGCTTGTTGAGAGAATTGACAATCTGTGGTCGGCGGCTCGCAACCGCGCAGCTGTTGCTGTTAATACAGAATTACTTGATGCCAATTGGAAAACAGGACAATATATTGTTGAGTTTGAGCAGAAAGGCAAGATACGTGCTGAATACGGTAAACAATTGCTTATAAGACTTGCACGAGATTTGACTGCGCGGAGAGGCAAAGGATTTAGCCGTTCTAACCTGACATATATGAGAAAGCTCTATCTGGCGTTTCCAAAATGTGAGACATTGTCTCACGAATTGACATGGAGCCATTATTTCGAGTTGCTGAAATGTGAAAATGAGATGGAACTCCAATTCTATATGCATGAGGCCATCAATCAGAAATGGAAGGTAAGAGAGTTAAAACGTCAAATTAGGTCCTCTCTTTTCCAGCGTATTGCACTGAGTAAAGACAAAAAGAGTGTGTTGGCATTGGCGCAGCAAGGACATTCTATTATGACTGCCGACGATATAATTCATGACCCCTTTGTTCTTGAATTTACCGGTATCCCTACGAAAAAGCGATACAAAGAAGGAGAACTTGAAAAGGCTCTGAAAGACAACATGGAAAAATTCCTGCTCGAACTGGGCAGAGGTTTCGCTTTTGTTGGACGACAATATTCAATGCCAATCGGCGGCCGCAATATGAGGGTAGATTTGGTATTCTACCATACCATTCTAAAATGTTATGTACTAATTGATTTGAAGCGTGATGAGATACAACACGGTGATATCGGACAAATGAATTTGTATCTCAACTACTTCAAGGCAGAAGTATGTATGCCAGACGACAATCCACCGATCGGAATAGTTTTAGGGGCGAGACGTGATGAAGTATTGATGGACTATGCTCTTGGAGGAATAACCAACCACCTGTTCGTGGCTCGTTATCAACTATATCTTCCTAAAAAGGAGGAACTGCAAGCACAGCTTGATAAAATTCTAAACGAGACAGAAGAAGATAGCTTATGTTGAATTTCGATTACCTCAAAAATATACCAGAGCTCAGTGAGCTTCACCGACTTTGTGACTTGTGCGAGCAACGACAGTCCACTGAGCCGGATTCTTCAGCTATAAATGCTCGAAAAGCACTCGAATGGCTTGTTAAAGCGATATTCATGATGAAGGGTGAGACGATTTCAGAACGCGCCACACTCTTTAATCTCACTACATCTCCTATTTTCACTGATTTCATCGCTGATCCGGAACTAATGAAGGCTGTCCACTGGATTAGGAAGGTAGGTAATATGGCTGCTCACGACGGTAAGGTCACAAAAGGAGATTCATTCTTCACGGTTCTTAACTTGTATAATCTCGTCGGTGGGGTGCTTATCAAACTTCGTGTGCTCAATAGTCTTGCGCCATTTGATAGATCGCTATTGCCTACGCGTCCGGCACGTCCTCGAATTATTGTTCCCGTTCAAACAGAACCAACACCCGATGAATTCGTAGCTACTGTTGAACCGGAGCAAGTAGCTGAGGCTCCATCGGTAAATGCAAATGTTTCATGGGGCGACATATCTGAGGCAGAAACGCGCCGACGGTTTATTGACCTCATGCTCCGTGAAGCCGGTTGGGAGGTAATGGAGACCGAAGGGGATATTTCCGGAGGTAAGGCTTGTATTGAAATCGAGGTTGACGGTATGCCAAATACGACGGGCAAAGGATATGCTGATTATGTATTGTTTGGAACAGACGGAAAACCTCTTGCTGTAGTAGAAGCAAAAAGAACAAGCGTAGACCCAATCGTAGGTAAACATCAAGCAGAGCTATATGCTGATGCGTTGGAACGCCGCTATCATGTGAGACCGGTAATCTACTACACCAATGGTTACGAGATTCACTGTATTGACGGTATGGGATATCCCCCACGCCGATTGTTTGCATTCCATACTGCAAAAGATCTGGAGCTCATAATGTCACGGCGGACGTCTCGTACAGATATCGTCGATTTTTCGGTAAAGAGAGAGATTACTGACCGCTACTATCAGGAACGGGCAGTGAAATATATGTGCCAATGGTTTAACGGGCATCATCGCCGAGGCTTACTCGTAATGGCTACCGGTACGGGTAAAACGCGTACTGCCATATCGCTTGTCGATGTGCTTCAGCGCAATAATTGGGTAAAGAACACACTTTTTCTTGCAGACCGCACTTCTTTGGTAAATCAGGCAGCGCGGAATTTTTCCAAACTCATGCCCAATGTAAATATAACGATACTGAGCGATAAGACAACCGAAACGGACCTCAACGCGAGAATCGTATTCTCAACTTATCAAACAATGATTAACTATGTCAATACCGATGATAAGCCTTTCAGCATCGGGCGTTTCGACCTAATAATAATTGATGAAGCGCATCGCTCGGTATTCGGCATGTTTGGTGACATATTCCGCTATTTCGATTCATTGCTTGTTGGCCTGACTGCCACTCCGCGCGATCAAGTAGATAAGTCGACATACGAACTCTTACACTTGGAAGGTGGAGAGCCAACCGATTATTATGAATATCGCACCGCTATTGATGATGGTTATCTTGTAGACTACAAGGGTTTCATACGAGGCTCAAAGATTGTCAACGAGGGTATTAAATATGATGACCTGTCGGACGAGGAGAAGCAAGAACTCGAACAGGTGTGGGAATATGAACAAGTGAACAAAGATCCTGACGAGGAATGGCAACCGCGCAACATTGACGAAAAGGAGATATTCAAATATATCTACAATACCGATACCATCGACAAGATGCTACAAGACCTGATGGAGAACGGACTAAAGGTTCAGTCGGAAGAAATGATCGGCAAGACGATTATTTTCGCCATGAATTCCAAGACCGCGAAGCTGATTGTTGAGCGTTTCAATATCCTGTATCCGGAATATGGTCCGAAATTCTGCGAGCAAATAGATTATTCTATAAATTACTCTCAGGACCTGATCAATAAATTCAGTCTGCGTGATAGTCTGCCACAGATTGCGGTTTCAGTTGATATGCTTGATACGGGCATAGATGTTCCCGATGTGCTTAATCTTGTATTCTTCAAACGTGTGCGCTCCAAAATCAAGTTTATGCAAATGATTGGTCGTGGCACCCGTCTGAGCGAGGATATCTTTGGCGATGGTCTGCACAAGGAGTTTTTCTACATCTTTGACTGGGGTGGCAACTTCAAATACTTCGGAGAGAATCCTAAAGAGGGAAAGTTGATAAGATCAGCATCTTTGACCGAGCGACTGTTTGGAGTACGAGCAGCTATTGCTTGTGCGTTACAAGCTTCACAATACCAAGAGGATGAATTCGCAAAACATTTTCATGATGAGCTTAAAGAGAATTTAAAGCAAGAAGTTTTGAAGTTAGACGACGCTCATATTTCTGTAAGAAATCACTGGCCGACAATCAACAAATTCC
>CAMWUY010000190.1 GCA_947177615.1 uncultured Porphyromonadaceae bacterium | reverse complement strand
GAATAGCGCTGCGCAGCCGAGAGATAGTAATGACGCGACTTAATCTGTGACCCTGTATCGTCACTTCTCTTGTCAGATGCCGACACACTCAGGGCTACCGACAGTAGAACGCCTGCCAATAACATTATCAATATGAAGTAGCGCCCCTTCAGCATAATTACATGAGTACCCTACACGATTATTTTATACCTGTATGACCGAAACTGCCATCCTCACGCACCGTACGATCCAGACGCTCGGCCTCCTCCCATTTTACATGGCTGTAGGTCGTGATCACCATCTGGCATATACGTTCACCATCATTGATTACAAAATCATTCTCACCAAGATTGATCATGATGACACCGATTTCGCCACGATAATCCGCATCCACAGTACCGGGAGAATTGACCACCGTAAGTCCATAATTCAGAGACAAGCCCGAACGCGGACGGATCTGGCACTCATATCCCTGTGGCAATTGCATATATAGACCTGTCGGCACCAGTGCCCGCTGTCCGGGGCGCAATGTGATGGCTCCTTCCGGCAGATATGCACGGACATCCATACCGGCTGCTCCCGGTGTACCATATTCCGGCAACGGATGATGACTCTTATTTATTATCTTTACAGTAACTCTATCCATAACTATGTGACTATTTATGTAACCTACAAAGGTAAAAAAAAATCACGACATATCACCCCATTACGCAAAAAATCACAAATCCAGAAAAATCACAATGAATCACAATGAATATTTCACACTCTATTTGACTGAAAAAAGGTACGAGGCCGATCAAATATTTATTTGACCGGCCTCGTTATAAGTCGCATTCCGATGTAAGACCTTGAAGATCTTTACATCACTTGCTTTTAACCCTCTGAGATAGCGTCTGAAGGACAAACCTGTGCACAGCTGCCACAGCTGATGCAAGTGTCGGGATCGATGTGATAGATATCACCCTCAGAGATAGCGTCTACAGGGCATACTGATTGGCAAGTGCCACATGCAACGCAGTTGTCGTCAATTACGTAAGCCATTGTTATTAGTTTTTAAGTTTAAAAATATTATTTCAAATCAATCACTTCCACGAGCGGAAGACAATACAAATTTATCCACATTTGATATCCCAACCAAATTTTACCGACAATATTCACACCTTTTTACCCTAATTTGTAATCTATCCAAATAAGACTCCGGCTCAATATTAGTCCCTTGATATTTTATATTATATAGCGGAACGTATATGGGATTTTTTTCTTAAATTTGGACATGGAAACACCACTTATTTCGATTATCACTATATCATATAACGCGGCCGACACAATCCGCCCCACACTTCAATCCGTTGCACAACAGTCTTTCAAAGACTTTGAGCACATTCTTATTGATGGTCTTTCCACCGATGACACTATTACTATCGCCCGTCAGCACGGTATTCCGGACTTGAGAATTATCAGTGAAAAGGATAAGGGAATATATGACGCGATGAACAAAGGACTCGACATTGCCACAGGACAATACGTCATCTTCCTGAATGCTGGGGATGCATTTGCGTCATCGGACACACTCGCGACTTACGCCGATGCCATTGACCGATACGACCCCGACATTATTTACGCCGACACCGTGATTGTGTCACCGCAACGACATATTCTCAGACCAAGACATCTCAACGCACCGAAAACACTCACCGTCCAATCATTCGCTCAGGGTATGCTCATCTGTCATCAAGCTTTTATGGTCAGAAGAAAGGTCGCACCGGCTTACGATCTCCAATACCGATTATCTGCCGATTACGACTGGACTATCAGATGCATTAAGGCAACGACTCCCGAGAAATGTTACAATCTGGACACGGTGGCCATACACTACCTTGACGATGGTGCTACCGAACATAACAAACTCACTTCACTCAGAGAACGATTTGACATCATGAAACATCACTACGGCCTGACAACAGCCGTAGCAAGACACATTTCCTTCATACCACGCGCCATCGCACGTAGATTTAGAAAATAACCGGCCTGATAACGCCTTATCACAGATGACAAAACCTGTAGCCTCAATAATACTACTTGCCTACAATCACGAAAACTCAATTGCGAGAGCTATTGAGAGTATTTTGGCACAAAAATGTCGATATCCATTTGAAATATTGATAGCCGATGATGCCTCCACCGATCATACAAGAAAGATTGCGCAACTATATGCCGAACGCTACCCTGACATTATAAGAATGATGCAACCGGCACCAAATAAGGGTGTAGTAGACAATTACTTCGACACTCTCGCGCAATGTCATGGACGGTATATTTCTGACTGCGCGGCCGACGACTTCTGGCTTGATACATCCCTACTGCAGACAGAAATTAATAAACTTGATGAGGATCCGACACTCTCTGTCGTATTTCCTGACGTTGCTGAAAATGGTGTAAGACTTCATTCACAGATGCCGCAATACTCAACATGGATGCGCACTCGTGTCAGTGGTGACGAGATATTGCTCGGCACACTCAATAACACTAACGCATTACCGTATCAATTATCCGCAGCCCTATACCGAAAATCCTGCCTTCTCAATGTCCTGAATGACGCACCGCATATAGTACGAAATCCCGACTGTGGTGTTGAGGATCTACCGATTATCGCGGCACTCGCTTCACAAGGGGACGCAGCCTACATACCGCTGATAGGATATTATTACACAATAGATGACACCGTGACACTCTCCAACAACCTTACACCCGCCAAGGCATTCAGATTTTACAGCCGATTATTAGCGTTCACACCTACACTCGCCCGGTATTACAACATACCGCTCCAACAGTTAAAGAAACACTATCACCATAAATACCGCTACATCGCCGCCATGGCTCAGAAAGCCGGAGACAGGTCCGCATTACCCATACTCCGCAACATCCGCAAAGCATGGAGTCCCATGCGCGCCCCGCTGCGCTCCCGCATCCGCACCCTCCCGCTCACCCTCCCCCGCTAACCCACCACGACCAGCAAGGAGTGTAGGCTTTAGCCTACGCCACAAAAAAAGGCCTGCATTTCTGCAGGCCTTCTAAGACGGCGATTACCTACTCTCCCGCTTTCGCAGTACCATCGGCGTGATAAGGTTTAACTTCTCTGTTCGGAATGGGAAGAGGTGGAGCCCTTATGCTATCATCACCTGAATTCGTTTCACGTCAGGGCCTCCGCCCTGCGCGTATAATGTCGGAAAAAGAGCCGGCTGAAAGCGCGGAGCTTACCGCTCCGTCAAGAATACACAGCGTTCTACTCTGAGTAACAACTCTGACAACTCGCTCTGTCATCATGACTTGTTTATTACATTTCCTCACCGTCATACAAAGATGACGGCCGGTATGCGTACTTCGGAATCTTCGGGCAATTAGTACCGCTCGGCTGAGTATGTCACCATACGTGCACCTGCGGCCTATCAACGTCGTCGTCTTCAACGGCCCTTGAATGAGATCTAATCTTGGAGCCGGCTTCGTGCTTAGATGCTTTCAGCACTTATCCT
>CAMWUY010000189.1 GCA_947177615.1 uncultured Porphyromonadaceae bacterium | reverse complement strand
GTTCAGTTGTTTATATGAGACATCTATGTATCCGAGTGCGAGGACAATATCGGCGGCCATGATGGGGAAGAAGGCGAGATTGGCGCTCTGTGGTTGGAAGGGCCATACGAGGAGGAGCAATGTGGCGAGGAGTATGTTGATATATATCATGGCAGTGACGGCCGGACGGGCCTTACGCCACCAGATACATATAGGTATGACGAGTTGCAGGGGGTTGAGCCATATCGCCAGTATATTGGGCGATGTGGCGAAATGAGAGGAGATGAAGACGAGAAACCAGATGACGCATCCGGCCAGACCGAGTATGGCATAGAATACGGTATACCACCATCGGGATAGACAATGTCTGCGCCAGTTGTATATAGATATGATCGAGGAGATTATCAGAATATATATGGCTGCGGCCAGAGGTGACAGAAATATAGATGTGTCCGGAAGTCGGGCGTCCTCAGAACCTTGATTGAGGACGCGAGTCTGAGAGACGAGAGGTGTGTTGCCGGCGAAATGTGCGTCGGCAGCCTTCTCGTTGAGCAGCATCGGTACGAATGTCTCTTCACGGGAGCTGATTGGCAGATCAATACCCGATCCGAGTGCGAGATCTATACCGAACTGATACCAGGGATAACCCTTATGGTAATGTCTCATGACATCGCGGAATGAAGGATATACGGGATTGGTGGGATATATGATATCGCGTTGAGCTGCGGAGTCAACCATCGCAACGATACGCGTGGAGCAGTTGTCCCTGACGTAGTTGTAGCGATATATACGATTCTGAGGCAGGCTGTTGGTCTGTAGTAAGGATCTCAGTCGCTGAACCTCCTGCTGTGACAGATTGAGGTCTTGTTCGATGACCTTGGAGCCGCGTTGTCGGTATTCCGGGAGAAACCAGTCGAATGGATATCCGAGCACCATATAGTCAGTCTCACCCTTGACAAAGCGGTATATGAAGTTTGGAGAATTGAAGTCAAAAACTCCATAATTCCATACGCTGTCGACCGGCAAACCCTTGTCGTCAATGCCACGGATGCGTATGGCTTCATGTCCGCAGAGTTCATAGACCTCCGGACCCGGATAGCAAGTGACAAGGCTCGCCGTGAGTTGTGGTGTCACGGCGAGCTCTGTTTTGTTGGGAATTGTGTCGCTATGTGCCATGCCCATGAGCCATGTCAAGATAATGGTCAGCAGTAGGATGGTTTTAGCTAATTTATTCATTATTTAGTATTCGCAGTTTTTTGGATAGCGCGGGAATGGTATCACGTCGCGGATGTTCTGCATACCGGTGACAAACAATACGAGACGCTCGAAACCGAGACCGAAGCCGGAGTGGGGCACAGTGCCGAAACGTCGGGTGTCCAGATACCAGTCCATACCCTCGAGCCCGAGCTCATTGACACGAGCCATTAGTTTGTCATAGTTCTCTTCACGTTGTGAACCGCCGATGATTTCACCGATCTTGGGGAAGAGTACATCCATGGCGCGTACAGTCTTGCCGTCATCGTTGAGTTTCATATAGAAGGCCTTGATCTCCTTGGGATAATCAGTGAGGATGACCGGCTTCTTGAAGTGTTCCTCGACGAGGTAACGCTCATGCTCGGAGGCGAGATCTACGCCCCAATATACCGGGAACTCAAATTTCTTGCCGCTCTGTTCGAGTATCTTGATGCCCTCGGTGTAAGGGAGACGGACGAAGTCATTGTCAACGACAAACTTTAGTCTCTCGGGGAGTTCCTTGTCAAAGTGTTCGGCAAGGAATTCGATATCATCTTTGCAGTGTTCGAGTGCGTAGTTGATACAATATTTGATAAATTCCTCAGCCAGGTCCATATTGTCGGCGATCTCATAGAAGGCCATTTCCGGTTCGATCATCCAGAACTCCGAGAGGTGACGCGGAGTGTTGGAGTTTTCGGCGCGGAATGTCGGTCCGAAGGTATATATGCAACCCAAGGCAGTGGCTCCCAACTCGCCCTCAAGTTGTCCCGAGACGGTCAGAGAGGCCATCTTTCCGAAGAAATCCTGCGAGTAGTCGACATTGCCCTCCTTGTCGCGTGGCGGCTCGTTGACATCAAGACAGGTCACCTGAAACTGTGCACCGGCGCCCTCGCAGTCAGAGGCTGTGATGAGCGGAGTGTGGAAATAATAGAAGCCCTTGTCATTGAAGAATTTATGAATGGCATAAGCGAGTGCGTGGCGTATGCGGAGCACACTTGCGAAGGTGTTGGTGCGCGGACGCAGATGGGCTATCTCACGAAGAAATTCCAGGGAGTGCCCTTTCTTCTGCAGAGGATAATCCTCACCATTGGCAGTGCCGTAGATCTCAAGGGTGTCGGCCTGTATCTCTACAGTCTGTCCTTTGCCGGCAGACTCAACGAGCAGTCCTTGTACGTGGATGGAAGATCCGGTGGTAACCGGCTTCAGTTCCTCCTCAGAGAATTTGCTAAGGTCAAATACAATCTGAAGCGATTTGACAGTAGAGCCATCGTTGAGCGCTACAAACTGTACATATTTATTACCACGGCGAGAGCGTACCCAACCCTTGACATCGACTTCGCGACCTATGTACAGGTCAGACTCCTTCAGGAGTTTGGCTACGAGTGTACGACGTATATCTTTCATTGTCAATTATATTATTTCAATATCAATTATTCGAATGATCCCATACGGAGGAAGTTGACCTCTTCCTGCGTGAGGTAGCGCCAGCGACCTTTCGGAAGGTTCTTTTTGGTCAGACCGGCGAAGTAGACGCGGTCGAGCTTGGTGACACGGTAACCGAGGTGTTCGAATATGCGTCGTACGATGCGGTTGCGTCCACTGTGTATCTCTATTCCGGCCTGATCACGGTCGGTTTCATTGACGTATGAGATAGCGTCAGCGTGGATTTCACCATCTTCGAGTTCGATGCCGTCAGCGATACGCTGCATATCCTCCTCGGTGATATCTTTGTCGGTCCATACGTGATAGATCTTTTTCTTTACATATTTCGGATGTGTCAGTTTGCTGGCGAGATCACCGTCATTAGTAAGAAGGAGCACGCCGGTGGTGTTACGGTCGAGACGTCCTACGGGATATATCCTCTCCTGACAGGCATTCTTGACGAGGTCGAGAACGGTGGTTCGTCCGTTGGGGTCATCAGATGTAGTGACACAGTCTTTGGGCTTGTTGAGCAGTATATAGCATTTGCGCTCGGGTGTCACGACTTTACCGTCGTACTCCACGATGTCTGATGCCTTGATCTTGACACCCAATTCCTTGACTACTTCGCCATTGATCTTGACGAGTCCGTTGGTGATAAATTCGTCGGCCTCACGGCGGGAGCAGATGCCGGCATTAGCCATAAACTTGTTAAGACGGATTTCCGCAGCCGGATCTATATCATCGATAATGTAGTCGATCTGTTTGGGACGGGGCGTGAACATCTTCTGTCCGGGACGATTGTTGTTATATCCACGCTGCTGGCGTCCATTGGGGTTGTATCCACCTTGGCGTTGCTGATATCCACCCTGCTGACGAGGCTGATAACCCCCTTGCTGACGAGGCTGATAACCCCCTTGCTGACGAGGTTGGTATCCACCCTGTCC
>CAMWUY010000188.1 GCA_947177615.1 uncultured Porphyromonadaceae bacterium | reverse complement strand
AATAATAATAATGCACAAAAGGTTCTTGTCTTGACTCCAAAACGCAGAGGTCTCAGCGCCAAGAAGATTGTAGTGACATTAGCAGCGGCATCATTGACACCTCAGCGCATTGATGTCACAATGTATGATGGAAAAAATATGGTAGTCACGTTGCGTAATGTATCACTCAAAGCAAGTATTGCTGAGTCTGAGTTTAAATTTAACAAGAGCAAATACAGGAATGTGAGCATTGTTGATCTAAGATGATATACGGAAGGATGGAATATGTATTTTGTATATGGTTACGGGTATTTGGGTGTTAGTGTTAAGGGTTGTGAGAAATTGTGATCAAATTAATAATATATAAATCTATTCTAATACAATGAATCAAGAGAACACAAAAGTATTGATAATCGGTAGTGGGCCTGCCGGTTACACAGCCGGTATTTATGCATCACGAGCCAATCTTAATCCTCTTCTTTACGAGGGTCAGCAGCCCGGTGGTCAGTTGACTCAGACAACTGAGATAGAAAACTTCCCCGGCTATCCCAAGGGTATCCAGGGTCCGGATATGATGAATGAATTACGCGAACAGTGTGAGCGTTTCGGGACTCAGATTCGCAATCGAATAATAGAGTCGGTTGATGTAACATCCCGTCCGTTCAAGTGTGTAGACGAGCGTGGCGATATCATTATGGCCGATACTGTAATTGTTGCTACGGGTGCATCTGCCAAGTACCTTGGCTTGCCGGACGAGGAAAAATATCGTGGAATGGGTGTAAGTGCATGTGCTACATGTGATGGTTTCTTTTATCGCAAAAAAAATGTAGCTGTTGTAGGTGGTGGCGACACTGCCTGTGAGGAGGCTCTTTATCTTTCGACGATTTGCCATAAGGTGTATCTGATAGTGCGTAAGGATTATCTCCGCGCCTCAGATGTGATGAAACGTCGTGTTTCTGAAAAGGAAAATATTACAATCCTCTTCAATTGCAATACCTTGGGATTGTTTGGTGAGGATGGTGTCGAAGGCGCTAAGATTATAGAACACAAGGGTACTGATCGTGAACAGATATTCGATATTGAGATAGACGGCTTCTTCTTGGCTATAGGTCACCGTCCCAATACGGAGATCTTCAAGGATAAACTGGCTATGGATTCCGAAGGATATATAGAGACCTTCAATGGTACTCAGCAGACGAGTGTAGATGGAATATTTGCGGCCGGTGATTGCTGTGATCCCCGTTATCGTCAGGCTGTTGTTGCAGCAGGGTCGGGCTGCCGTGCGGCATTGGATGCTGAACGTTTCTTGATGGAGCATTAATATTCAAGCATCAGAATTGTCTTGTTTGCAGACTGCACTTTAGAAATATTACGCTATTTTTTCAGGTAAATCGGATTATATTATATAATGGAAAAGCAACGCATTCTTGATGGTCGCTATCTTCGCATGGCTCATATCTGGAGTGAAAATTCGTACTGTGTCAGACGTAAAGTCGGTGCCCTGATAGTAAAAGATCAGATGATTATCTCTGATGGTTATAATGGTACACCCTCAGGTTTTGATAATATCTGTGAGAATGATGAAGGCGCCACCTTCCCATACGTTTTACATGCTGAGGCCAATGCAATAACAAAGGTTGCACGCAGCAATAATTCGAGCGAGGGAAGTACATTGTATGTTACGGCGTCTCCCTGCATGGAATGTGCGAAGCTGATCATACAGGCCGGCATACGTCGCGTTGTTTTCTCTGAATTGTACAGAATTACGGACGGTCTCGACCTTTTGCGTAAGGCCGGGGTCGAGGTCGTTCACATACAGTAATATAGACTATTATATGACTGGAAATAAGCGTAAAATCTATAAGATCCTTCTCCCGATACTCTTCTTTGTCGGTGTCGTTATGGGTTTGTTGCTGGGTAAATATGTATTCGACAAGCCGATATCTCCCCGGCAAGAAAAACTCGAGTCAATCTTGAGTATGATAGAGAATGAGTATGTAGATGATGTCGATATAGACAGCATAATGGAGCAGATGTATCCCAAATTGCTATCTATGCTTGATCCACATTCTGCATATATTCCTGCCAGTGAGTTGACCGCGGTAAACGAAGATTTGGACGGGAGTTTTAGTGGTGTAGGTGTATCATTCCAGATCCTCAACGACACGGTAACGGTAATTGAGGTTGTTCCGGGTGGCCCCTCCGAGAAGGTCGGAATTCTTGCCGGTGATAAGATACTTAAAGCGGATACGCTTGATCTGACAGGAAAGAATGCAACTACAGAAAATGTATATAAGCATCTGCGGGGTAAGGAGGGTTCAACAGTTGTTCTTAAGATAGAACGTTCCAATTCCTCCAAACCTTTGGAATATAGTATAGTCCGTGGTCCGGTTCCGGTCAATAGTGTGGATTGTTCCTACATGTTGACTGACAATATCGGCTATGTAAAGGTCAGCAAGTTTGCCCGCAATACTTATAATGAGTTTATCACGGCGCTGCGTGAATTGCAATCGACAGGAGCTGATAAATATGTTATTGATTTGCGTGGTAATTCCGGTGGCTATATGGATCAGGCAATTCTGATGGTAAATGAATTTCTTGATGCGGGCAGGATGATAGTCTTCACTAATGGTAAACGCAAGGATATGGAGAGTTATACTTTTGCGGATGGTGAAGGATCATTTAAGCAGGCTGAGGTTACGGTCATCACGGATGAGTTTTCCGCCTCTGCATCCGAGATCTTCTCAGGGGCGATTCAGGATAATGACCGTGGTTTGGTAATCGGTCGCAGATCATTCGGTAAGGGACTTGTCCAGAATCAGACAACGCTCCCGGACAGTAGTGCGGTGCGACTCACCGTAGCACGTTATTATACACCCTCCGGTCGAAGCATTCAGAAGGAATACAAGCTGGGCGACGCCGACAGGTATGAGACTGATATATTGGATAGGTACAATCATGGTGAATTTTACCACAGTGACAGTATAAAGCTTGACAAGAGCAAAATATTCAAAACCACTACAGGGCGGGTTGTATATGGTGGCGGTGGTATAATGCCGGACGTCTTTGTGCCGGAGGATACTACGGGTATTACATCGTACTATGCAGCTGTATCAAATGCAGGATTGATCAACAAGTATGCCTATAAGGTTGCCGCTAATTATCGTAATGTCTTGCGTAATGCCAAAAGTGTGGAACAGATAAAGAAATCCTTGCCTCGGGACAATACTCTTCTGGAAGGTTTTGTCAATTACGCTGTGGAGAACGGCGTTCCGGCTCGTTGGTATTATATCCGCCGTTCACAAGATTTGATCCTCAGACAGCTGAAAGCTGTTATAGTAAGAGATATTCTCGGTTATTCCGCGTTTATACAGATGCTCAATGAGTCGGACAATAGTGTATTGAGAGCCGTTGAGATACTGGAGAACGGTGAGTCACCGACATTGATCAAACCTGATATAAAAGCAACAAAAAAGTAGTTAAATTATGGAAAAATATGACATTCGCCGTAAGATAAAGAATCTTCGTACAATGCTCACGGAGATAGAACGTGAGAGTGCGGCGGCACAGGTGTTTGAACGTCTTGAAAAGACTGCGGCTTTTCTGATGTCGGATCATATAT
>CAMWUY010000187.1 GCA_947177615.1 uncultured Porphyromonadaceae bacterium | reverse complement strand
GTTTTCAGCTACCAATAAAGTTATGGTCGGCCATCTTGATGATGTAAAACTGACATCGGGCACGCAGACCGTCAGCCCTATCGTCCTATTGCAGCGCACTTACTGTCAGATCAGCGTCGAGGTGGACGATGATAAGATACCCTTCCGACTATGCTCTGCAAGACTGAGCCGTATCTCAGATACCGGTGATCTCACGCTCAGCGGTGATAACAAAACACTGACGGATGATGACTTTACGGACAATTGGAAACCGGTACCGGCAGACAGAACTTTGACTTTCACCAACAACGGTAATACTGTGAAATACGCATCTACCGGAGCGCAGATCATGCAATACAGTTTCCCGTACACCCCCAAGGATAATGCCTCCAATCAGGAGAAAATCATGATGCTGGTCAGAGGCTACTTCAGTAAGGATGACTTTGATGGCGTAGATGAGTGTTTCTACGCTATCCCCCTCCCGGAAATTGAGGCTAATCACTATTATCAGATTAAGATAAAAGGTGCCTCCGAGAGTGGAGCCTCAACACCGAAGGGTGCTGAGAACAATCCGAACGGCATCATAGTGACATTTGAGGATATGACTGATAAGATCAAGAATATCATGACTGACGGCACCAATGTGCTTGCAGTACAGGATACGGTCGTTATCGCCACTGACGGCAAACCGGTCAATATCCCGATCAAGGTGCGTACCGCCGGTGAAAATCAACCGACCATCACGCTGACAAAGAAGAATACATCAGCCAACAGTGCATGGCTGCACGGTGTCGATGTCGTCTCGACATGGACCGGGCAGAAAATATCCTCTACCGAGGAGTCAAAGAACAAACTGTACAACTGTCTTATAACCGGTTCCGTATCAGCTGACGAGAACAAAGGTTCGGAGCGTGCGGTGACATACACCATCAAACTTGAGGGGACAGCACTGACACGTGACATCGTCTTCCTACAGGAGGGTAACAAGGATATCAAGTATGTCAGCTCTACCAACGACTCATATCCGATCAAAAGCCTTAAACTGGTTATCAAACGAAACGGCTCGGTCGTACAGCAAATAGATAACTATCTCGGCTACATCAATCCTGACGTTGTAGATGCGGCTCCGTCAACTCAATGTGCAGGTATAAAGCCGGCGCAGAACGGTGGACGTGAACGCAATATCGGCCTCCATGCTCCGATGCCCAACGGCGGCGCTATCTATGAGTACACATTCGAGTTGAGAAACGGTGCTACAATTACGGGGAATAAGCTGAACTATACTTTCTCAGACTCTGATGTACCGGAGGGTGGTACCGACAAGTACAGCTATGTCGTCACCTCCGACTATATTACCATCACATATAACAATGTGACATACACACTCGATCTGTACCATACCGGCTTCTTCCACAATAATCTCTATTATGAGGTATTTACCCAGGAGGATGGTGAGGATGGTCTCTACTGGTTGGATCGTAACCTTGGCGCGACAAGCTCAGGTGTCGGTGTACGCACTACTGAGGGTGTTATGTCGGGCACGGCATGGCCTTACGTGGGTGCTGATGCCATCGGTGACTACTGCGGATCAAGTCCCTCTTGTCCTCCGGGATGGGGTGTGCCATCATACGCTCAGCTCCGCTCTCTGACCACACGTGCCGCATTCGGCATTTCACGCCGCTATATTAACGGCACGGCATACTTTGCTCCGGCATTTCAGTTTGACGCTATAGTGGATGGTCAGCCACAGAAGATAAGCAGCTACTTCCCTCTCGGTCTTAAAAAGACCGGCAGCACGTATGACGGTACCGAGTGTGCGGGTTATTATCTGACAACTACATCCTCAGGTACGAGCGGCTACTTCAAGACAATGCAGTTCACGGGTATGAACGTAGTGGCTCAGAATACCAACTTCGATAATGGTAATGCTCCGAAATATACAATGTCGGTTCGCTGCTGTGCGGGATCATACAATCCCGCTACTGACGGTACTGTCTACAAATGTTCGGTATATGGCTATACTAATGTATTCATGTATTATCTGAATGCTGACGGTTCGAAGACACCACTGACCACATGGCCCGGTGAACGTATTGCCATGAAGGGTGACCTGGGAAGATATCATCCGTTTGAGATCACACCGACTATGAACTATGACATGTCACGGCTCTATGTTATCTTCAATATCGTCTCCGATGACGGTGAGGTGACGGACTCTAACGTGTCTCCTGAAGACCGCAACAACCGTATAGGCATCAAATTTGTCAATAATGGTAAATATTCCAGCACGAATACTGCCGGCACAGAGCGTCCCGGACAGAAAGGTAACTGGACAAATGCTTCGGGCGATAATACCGATTATGATAGTGAGGAATTCCGAATAAAAGGCAAATTCAACACCTGGACCTACTGGCCGACCACCGTACCCCCTACATATTCCTTTACCTCCAAGGGTAATGGTATCTACGAGGCTAAGGTTGTTGTCGCAACCCCCGGTCCGTTTATTATCGCTCAGAAAGATGCCGGATGGTCCAAGAATAACTATAAGGAGTGGAAACACGATGTCTTGAATGCCGATGGCACGAAGATCGAGAATAACAAGACATACACCATGTACTCCGGCAAGGGTGATGATTATAACTGGCGATTTGATACCGCCGGTACCTACACCTTGACCCTCAACTGGAAGACCAAAACCTTCACAGTATCCATCGACGACAGCGGCGAGACCACTACAGTCGAGAAGTTCAGACTTAAAGGTAACTTCAACGGTCTCAACTGGGGTAACGAAAAAGATGGTGTATCGTATGATGCAGTATCACTGGGCGACAACAAGTATCGAATCACAGTCGATGTGGAATCAACCGGTCAGTTTGTCATCCTGCAGCAGAAAGCTAATGCAAGCGGATGGAGCGACAATGATGTCATCGAGTGGAAGTGTGCTGTCGAAAAGACCGGTGGCACGGCATTGACCGACGGCACCTATACCATAACTTCAAATACCGGGAACAATTACAATTGGCTCTTCGACCGCATAGGCACATACACCATAGATATTGACTGGTCCACAACCAAGAAATTCACCGTCACATGTCCTGAAATAAGTTCATCCCACACCAACGGTGAAATATGCTCTGACTTCGCCGCAGGAGATGATTACTACATCTCGTTCAATGGTAATTACAAGCTCTGGATGTGGATTGAAGACGGTAATAGCGATTACTCTATTTCATCAGGTACTTATCCCGGTGATGCTCATAATGGATTTGTATCGTTTAGTTTGGGTAATGATTATAACAAGACAAATAAGAAACTTGTCATAAGAGTAATAGATCCGACTTCATCCGACAATACACAATTAGCGGAAAAACAATACTCATCAACAATCTTCAAATGGAGCACCGCCAACAACCGCTGGGAAGCCAACCTCGGTGATTTGGTAGAAATGACAAACTACTTTGCGTATTGGCAGAAAACCAAGGATGGTAAAGATATGAAAACCTTCTATGTAGTTTCATATTCCGGTGACAAAAACTATTCAGATGGTAATGTCATAACTCCGGCCACAACAAAAATCAATAATATTGATTACTATTATGTTGATTTAGGTGCATTTACATCCGGAAAATTCTTAATCAAATCAGAAGCTGCCAATGCATGGGTTGATAGTAATTC
>CAMWUY010000186.1 GCA_947177615.1 uncultured Porphyromonadaceae bacterium | reverse complement strand
TATCCCGAGAAGCGCGTATATAAGCCGACATTCGCTCAAAACCTCTCATATTTCTTCAATTATCAGCTCAACCACATGTACATGCGGTACTTCATGTGGAACTTTGCCGGTCGTCAGAATGATGTACTCAATCAGCATGGCGAGCTCGATGCGGGCAACTGGATAAGCGGTATCCCCTTCATAGACAATACGCGTCTTGGTGATCAGAGCTTGTTGCCGGATGATCTGGGCAAGAACAATGCCGGGCACAACCGTTACTATATGTTGCCGTTAATCCTGGGTCTTATCGGCCTGATATGGCAGTCGTTCTCCGGCAGGAGAGGTATAGAGCAATTCTGGATCATATTCTTCCTCTTCTTTATGACCGGCATCGCGATCGTATTATATCTTAACCAGACGCCGTTGCAGCCACGTGAACGCGACTATGCCTTCGCCGGCAGTTTCTATGCGTATGCTATATGGATAGGTATGGGAGTGGCCGGGTTGTGGCAGTTGCTGTGTCGCGTGATGAAGAATAAGGAACAGTGGGCGGCCGTGGTGGCGTGTGTCGCCGGTCTTGCGGTGCCGGTACAGATGGTATCACAAACGTGGGATGACCATGATCGCAGCGGTCGCTACGCCGCGCGCGATTATGCAATCAATTATCTCGAGTCGCTTGAGCCGAATGCGATAGTATTCTGCAATGGTGACAATGATACCTTCCCTCTTTGGTATGCGCAGGAGGTAGAGGGAGTGCGTCCCGATGTCAAGATCATCAACTTGTCATATCTCACCTCCGACTGGTATTACAATCAGATGCGTATGCCGTCCTACACCTCGGAGGGTGTAAAATTTACCGCTGCTCCCGAGCAGATCGCTTACGGGCTTAACGATGTCACGATGTTGGGTCGCGAGAAGGCTCCGGCCGATCTGTTGACGAGTCTTAAGTTATTGTATAGCGGAGAGTCGGTGGATCCGGACTATGGTTACCGTCGTCTGCCGAGCAGTATAGTGACGATCCCGGTCGATAAGAAGAAAGTGTTGCAACGAGGTCTTGTGGCAGTCAGCGATACAGCGTTGATACAGGATTATATAGTGGTGGATCTTGCCAATACACAGGCCTATCGTCAGAAGGGGTATCTGAGCCTCGGAGAGGTATTGATGCTCGATATTATAGCTACTAATGCCGCCAATGGTTGGGAACGTCCGATATATTGGTGTTCGACGGTCGGTGACGAATATCATCTCGGTCTGACCGACTATCTGCGTTCAACCGGAATGACTCATCAGCTTGTGCCGACGATGCAGGAGGGGAAGGTTCCCCGTACGGATCGTGCATACCAGGTTGTGACCGGGAAATATCGTTGGGGTGGCGCTGACACGGATGGTCGGGTGCCATACTATGACGAGACTGCCCGCCGTATGCTCTATTCGACGCGCAACTCGATGGTGGAGGTCGCGTCCGAATTGCTGTACGAGGGTGATATGGCTAAGAAACGTGGCCAAAACAAGAAGGCCCGCAGTGCATATCGCAAGGCGCTGCAGACAGTCAATCTGATGCTTGACAAGCAGCCCGAGCGTGTAGGTCCGCTGGATCTGTCGTTGAGTCGTTCATCGGCACAAATACTCTTGGAGGCAGGCAAAGCTGTCGGCGATAAGGCCTCACAGCAGCGCGGGCTGGAACTGCTCGAGAAGACAATGCGTCGCGAGGCACAGTATCTACGTTATAATGCGATGGTAATCAACAACTTCGGCAACGTATCAATGACCTACGACTCACGTCTGATGCCGTATATGTATTACAGTCTGATAGAATTGTACCGCAAGCATGGTGGCAAGAATAGCGTTATAGATGAGGTGCTGGCCGGTAGCGGGTATGATGAGGTATCGCTCAAGCGTCTGTATGATCAGGCCTATAACGGTGTAGTGGATCCGATGACCGGAGGTGTGGAAGAGAGTGATGTCTCGCTCCCGGAATTGGCCGAGGAGGTAGCGAAATATGCGGAGATCGTCAATCATCTCTCCACGTTGAGCGCCGATGACTATAATGCCACAACCGAAGATGAGCGTCTGATAGACAGTATGATGATACGTGCCATAGACTTCTACATAGAAGCCGGCGGTCAGGAGAGCGATCTGCAGAAATACGAGGAATATAAGAAACTGGATAAGAAGCGCAGTCGGGGTCTCTGGGAGGAATTTTCCGCCAAGCATAATCTCTAATGTAACAGATTCCCGGTGATAAGTCGCAATGCGCAGTACACAAGCAAATTGTGTAATATGAGAGATGCCGGATGAGAATATTCGACCGCTACATAGAACGTCCTCCCGAGTGGTTCAGACGGTTGATGCCCGAGGGATTGTACCGTATGCCACAGTCGGCGGGCAATGGACGGGCGGTATGGCTGACGTTTGACGATGGTCCCGTGCCGGAGGTCACACCCTGGGTGCTGGATACGTTAGACCTCTATGATGCGAAGGCCACCTTCTTTATGGTCGGTGAGAACGCAGCGCGTCATCCGGATCTGCTTGAGTCCGTGAGGCGTCGCGGTCATAGTATCGGCAATCACACGTATCATCATCTGAACGGCAGGGGTGTGAGTGCAGAGGATTATATCAATGATGTGGAGGCGGCTGACAGTGTGTTGGGGAGCGGATTGTTTCGTCCACCGCATGGGTGGCTCGGACGGCGGGCACGCCGATTATTGAGTGAGCGGTACCGGTTGGTGATGTATGATGTGGTGACACGTGATTACAGCAATCGTCTGAGCGGTGATGACGTAGTCGAAGTTGTCAGGCGTCTGAGTCGCGACGGTTCGATCATAGTGTTTCATGACTCGGTAAGAAGTGAGCCCCGGCTGCGCGCCGGCCTCCCGGCGAGTCTCGAATGGTTGCGTGGTGAGGGATATGAATTTAAGACCTTTTGAAGATGTCAGAGAAGGATAAAAATAACAATACGTCCGGTTGTGATACGTCAGCGGTGCGTCGTCAGCGGGTACTGGTGGTAGGTGCCGGCGGTTTTGCCGGTGGTTTTATCGTAGCCGAGGGATTGAAACGTGGATATGAAGTGTGGGCGGGAGTGCGTGCGAGTACGTCGCGCGAATATCTTCAGGATGAGTCCATACGGTTTGTAGTCTTTGACTTTGATCAACCCGCGACGCTTGCGGCGACGATGCGTGAAGCTCTTGGAGAGGGTGAGAAATGGGATTATATAGTATACAATCTCGGCGCGACGAAATGTCTGCGTTTCAGCGACTTCTCACGTATCAACTATGACTATCTGCGAGGCTTCACGGAGGCATTGCACGAGGCCGGTATGATTCCGGAGAAGATGGTGTATATCAGTTCGTTGTCGGCTATGGGTGTCGGTGACGAGCGGGGGTACAGGCCCTTTGTCGAGACGATGGTTCCGATGCCCAATACGCGTTATGGCGCGTCCAAACTTAAGGCCGAGATGTGGCTGCAGACCGCCGGTATTCCGACAGTAATACTTCGTGCGACCGGTATATATGGTCCGCGTGATCACGACTACTTCCTGATGATGGAGTCGATAGCCAAAGGTTTTGACTTCTCTGTAGGATTTCGTCGTCAGGAATTGACGTTTCTCTATGTCGAGGATCTGGCACGTGCGATTTATGATGCCTTGTCCCGTGGTGTCGCCGGTGAGGTCTATATCGTAGCTC
>CAMWUY010000185.1 GCA_947177615.1 uncultured Porphyromonadaceae bacterium | reverse complement strand
TATTAATATTTTATATAAATTATTACATAATTTGGATTTTTGCAAATAGAAAAGAATATGTATTTTTGTTGTGAAAATATAAACGTCGTTTGTTATGAACGACAACAGCTAACCAATAAATCTAAAGTATCAACACATGAACATTAATGAGCTATTGGCTAATCTTGAGGCCAAGCACCCGGGCGAGAAGGAATATCTTCAAGCCGTCAAGGAGGTTCTCCTTTCTGTAGAAGAGGTTTACAACCAGCATCCTGAATTTGAGAAAGCTCGTATCATTGAGCGTATGGTTGAGCCCGATCGCATCTTCACATTCCGTGTTACTTGGGTAGATGATAAGGGTGAGGTTCAAAATAATATCGGTTACCGCGTACAATTCAACAACGCTATTGGCCCATACAAGGGTGGTATCCGTTTCCATGCTTCTGTCAATCTCTCAATCCTTAAATTCCTCGGATTTGAGCAGACTTTCAAAAATGCACTTACTACTCTGCCTATGGGTGGCGGTAAAGGTGGTTCTGACTTCAGCCCCCGTGGTAAGAGTGATGCTGAAATCATGCGTTTCTGCCAGGCATTCATTCTCGAATTGTGGCGTAATCTCGGTCCCGACCGTGACGTGCCCGCAGGTGATATCGGCGTAGGTGGTCGTGAGGTAGGTTACATGTACGGTATGTACAAGAAATTGGCTCGCGAAAACACAGGTACATTCACAGGTAAGGGTCTTTCATTCGGTGGTTCTCTGATTCGCCCCGAGGCTACAGGTTATGGTGCACTTTATTATGTGCAGAACCTTCTTACAAAGGATATGAACACAGACCTCAAGGGTAAGACTATCGCTATCTCAGGTTTCGGTAACGTTGCATGGGGTGCGGCTAAGAAAGCTACTGAACTCGGTGCCAAGGTTGTCACTATCTCCGGTCCCGACGGATACATCTATGACCCCGCAGGTCTCGATGATGAGAAGATAGAATACATGCTTGAGCTTCGCGCAAGTGGCAACGACATCGTGGCTCCTTATGCTGAGAAGTTCCCCGGATCTACATTCTTCCCCGGCAAAAAGCCTTGGGAACAGAAAGTGGACATCGCACTTCCCTGTGCTACTCAGAATGAGCTCGGAGGTGAAGATGCTAAGCAGCTTATCGCAAACGGTGTAATGCTCTGTGCTGAGGTTTCAAATATGGGTTGCACACCTGAAGCTATCGATGCATTTATTGCAGCTAAAATACCTTATGCTCCCGGTAAGGCTGTTAATGCAGGCGGCGTGGCTGTTTCCGGTCTTGAAATGACTCAGGACGCTGAACATCTGATGTGGACAGCTGCTGAGGTTGACGCTAAGTTGCATCAGATCATGGAGTCTATACACAGCGAATGTGTGAAATACGGCAAGCAGGCTGACGGCTATATCAACTATATGAAGGGCGCTAACATCGCCGGCTTCATGAAGGTTGCTGATGCCATGATGGGACAGGGCATCATCTAATAAGCATAAATTCTGACTAAATTAATATAAAAGAGAGTGTGCCATGCACACTCTCTTTTATATTAACAGGATTGATGCCCCATTTCATGCCTGGAAAACACCAACAAAACTATTACGGAAAATCAATTAACCGGTCATTTTACGGAATCCAGTAATACATAGGTTTCTTTCGGTGTTCAATAACCCATTCTTCAAATTCGTCCATATTTGCTACTCCATCTGCAATCACTGCCTCATAATACTCCACACCATGAAAATCCTTATCTATCGGAGTCTCAAATTTTAATCTGAGTATCGTTTCTCTTTGGATAGGAGTCATCACCTCTACAATTCTATCGGACATTCTCTCAAAAAAGCCATCATACATAGTTCCCTCTTCTATATGTATCACATCTATCTGCCAGATATCGTCCTCATATTCATAGAAGATGTGCCATGCCATACAGTGTTCGTCAGTGTGAAGGCCGTTGATACATTTAATCTCCGCAACATTAGCCAGTTTTGCTATTTGAGCCATGATAGCAAAACTGTTTTCCTCAGTTATACTTTTGGAATAGACATGCAAATCAATGTCTCTATGAGAGGCCAATAAACCCATACGTAAAGATCCAATGAGATTAACACGACAACCGTGTTGTTCCCATACATCGGTTATACCGGAACTCATCAGAACTCTTTTAGCCTTTTCCTGATTGGCAATGGCGCGATTTAATAATTCCTCTTGATTCATCGTGATAATATTAGACAAATCTTATTAAACGCGATATTGCAGTAAATATTGCAGAGGTCTACGGCTTTCCGAAAAAGCAATTTATCTTTTGATAGTGTTTATTATTGTGTTTTTAGGATTCAAAGGTGTCACGTCATCAAGCAGCAACGAGTCTACCATGTGGATGGTACCCTGCTTATACTTCCGGAAATGTTCCGATGCTATGTGCCTTTTGTATGCTTCTTGACTTGCGTAGGTTTCCAAGATAGTAATGTTGCAAGGATTTTCCTTATCTGCTACAGCATACATGGTCAACACCCCCGGTTCTTTCTCTAAGGATATGGTTCCCACCTCAACGGCATATTTCATATACTCATCAAGGTATGCAGGATTAACCTGAATCTTCGAGAGTCGTACTATACCATCAGATTGCATCGGGATTTTATCACATGTTCCAGAGCCTGTCCGTGAAGATTTATTACCACAGGCACTGAAAAACATCAGCACCGCGGCGACAAACATCATAATTATCAATAAACGCATCATCCTCAATCCCTTTTGCTCCGGTTATCGTGCATCTTACAGCATCGATAGATTACATTACCCGAAATGATGTAGTAGTAGGTCGGAACCTCATAGGTTGGGGATAATTCTAATTTTGAGCCTAAATTTGCTTTTTTAACCATATTTATTTTTCGATATTAAAAAGTCTCATTGCATTGTTTCTGATTATGTCTTCGGCATATTGACCGAGTTCCTCATCCTGTGTGATTTCACTCTTCACCTTTGCAGCGACCTTTTCCAATATCGGTGTCGGAACAAAAGGATAGTCCGTTCCGAACATTATGTGGTCGGAAGTGGTGACTGTAAGAAGCATTTTGACAGCTTGAACAGAAGGCCCGCCTGCAAGGTCATAGTAGAGCTTGGAGAGATTACCGTCTATGTCGATTGGCTCTGTAAGTCCTTGTTTGAGAAGAAGTGGATAGCCACCTCTCAATCGTGGAACTACGTATGGCATGAATGACCCAGCATGAGGCACCACAACCTTGATATTCGGATAGAGGGTCATTACATTGTGGGCAACCATATTAAGTACCGCACGCGTAGTTTCGGCCGGATACTCATACACGAAGATTGGTCCTCCTGTGAAAGTGTTTTCATTGACTGGATTCGGTTTCACCGGATGAAGTATTACCACAGCCCCGCGATCGTCAAGCACTTTCATCAATGGATCGTAAATTGAGTCACCGAGATAGACACCGTTTACACTTGTTGCGAGCTTTATCCCGTCAGCACCAAGAGTATCGAGTGCGAAGACAACTTCATCTATAGATGCCTCGATGTCGGGTTGTGGAAGTGCTGCACACCATAAGAAACGGTCAGGATGATTCCTCTTTGCTTCTGCCATTGCTTCGTTGATAGAACGGATTACCTTACGACATTCATGAATATTATCAAACCAAGGCTGAGGCGACGAAAGTGTCAGTATACTCCGTTCAATTCCCGCACTGTCCATAAAGGCCAAATGAGAGTTCTCATTCCATGCGGGCAATGGATAGCCATC
>CAMWUY010000184.1 GCA_947177615.1 uncultured Porphyromonadaceae bacterium | reverse complement strand
ATTATTAATTTACTCATGGCAGAAGGTGATAAGATATACTAAGTATAGGGAATGACAAATCTGACAAAATTGATTTTTTTTTGATTTTTTTTGTCATATAGTTAGGGATAAGAAAAAAAACAATTAATTTTGTGCTCTAAACACATACGCCACGCTCCGAAACATTCCGTCGATACGTGTCGCGTGCATGAAAAAGACATTACATGAAACTGTTACAAGAAAAACTGTCGCAATACGACGCTCCACAGAAGGCTAAAGCTGCCGGTGTATATCCTTATTTCCGTCCGATCTCAAGCGAGCAAAACACAGAGGTCATCATGAACGGCAAACCGGTACTCATGTTTGGCTCCAACAGCTATATGGGATTGACCAATCACCCCAAGGTGATTGAGGCTGCTGTTGAGGCGACTCGCAAGTATGGCACCGGCATGGCCGGATCACCATTCCTCAATGGCACAATCGACCTTCACAAAAAACTTGAAGGCCGTATTGCTGACTACGTAGGTAAGGAGGATGCCATGCTTTACTCTACCGGTTTCGGCACTAACCTGGGTGTCGTTTCCACTCTGACCGGTCGTGAAGATTACGTCATACTTGACGAGCAGGATCATGCCTCCATCATTGAGGGTCGTCGCTTGTCATTCTCGACTTACCTGAAATATAAACACAACGACATGGCTTCACTTGAAGCACAGCTCAAGAAGTGTGATCCCGACAAGGTCAAACTTATTGTCACCGACTCAGTATTCTCAATGGAGGGCGATGTCGCCAATCTGCCTGAGATTGTCCGCCTTGCCAAGCAATACAATGCTACAGTAATGGTGGATGAAGCTCACGGTATCGGTGTCTTTGGCGAAGGAGGCCGCGGTGTTGTCAATCACTTTGGACTTGCAAATGATGTCGACCTCATTATGGGTACATTCTCCAAATCTTTTGCATCATTGGGAGGATTTATTGCTACTGACAAGACTATCACCAACTTCCTGCGTCACCATTCCAGAGCTTATATATTCACTGCCTCAATCACACCGGCGGCTACTGCTGCGGCCAATGCTGCGTTGGACATCATGCTCTCAGAGCCGGAACGACAGCAACATCTGTGGGATATCACTCACTACGCTTTGGAAAATTTCCGTGAGATGGGATGTGAGATCGGCAATACTTCCACTCCGATCATACCGCTCTTCATACGTGATGACTACAAGACCTTCCACGTCACGCACGATCTGCTTGAAGAGGGTGTGTTTGTCAATCCGGTCGTTTCTCCGGCTGTCGCCCCTCAGGACACATTGATTCGTTACTCACTGATGGCCACTCACACCAAGGAACAGGTGGCCCGTTCACTCGAAGCCATCCGCAAGGTATTCAAACGATACGACATTATCAAATAATCAATAATCATTTATACTGTTTGCAGCTTAATTAATTATGGTTTATAAGTTTAAACTCGTAAGTGACGAGGTGAGCAACTTCTTTCGTGAAATAGAGATTGATGCTACCTCCACATTTCTTCAGCTTAGAAATGTTATTCTGGATTCAGTAGGATATACACGCGACGAACTTGACTCATTCTTTTTGTGCGATGACGATTGGTCTCGCAATGAGGAGATAACACTGGAGGATATGGGGTCATCTTCCGATCAGGATATATGGATTATGGATGAGACTCCGCTCAATGATCTGATAGAAGATGAGGGTCAGAAGCTGATATTCGTATTTGACTATATGACAGAGCGCAGCTTCTTTATGGAGCTTAAAGAGATTATCCCAGGAAGAAATCTCAAGGAGCCGGTATGTATCGCGTCCAAGGGCAAGGCACCTTCGCAAGAGATGGATATCGATGATTATGAAATAAAGATTGATAACGTTGTCAAAGATGAAGACCTGGATATAGACTTCTACGGTGATGCTCAGTATAATGACGATGAGCTGCCGGAAGGTTTTGACGATTTATCTATCAACTGATCTCCGAACAATATTCAATATTGAGATTATAATGTGAATGTCATGCGGTATACAACGTGTCCGTATGACATTTTTTATTAAATTTGCACTACGTCACATCCGTAGCAAAGCGTGGCATTGTCAATGCCAATTAAGTTTGCGGAAGTAATGATATCAGTATGGAATTTATTTTAGAGGCGACTTCTCCGGGCACTAATGCTCGCGCCGGCGAAATTACAACAGCGCATGGCAAAATCGAGACTCCGATCTTCATGCCTGTCGGCACAGTAGGTAGCGTCAAGGCAGTACACTTTCACGAATTGCGTGATGACATTAAGGCCCGGATCATCCTGGGTAATACATATCATCTATATCTGCGTCCCGGTCTGGACATATTGCATCGTGCCGGTGGACTGCATAAGTTCATAGGATGGGAACGTCCGATTCTCACTGACTCAGGAGGTTTTCAGGTTTTCAGCCTATCTGCCAATCGAAAACTCAAAGAGGAAGGAGCTTGGTTTCGCAGTCATATTGACGGTTCCAAACACCTGTTTACTCCTGAAAATGTTGTAGATACCCAACGTATCATTGGTGCTGATATAATGATGGCTCTGGACGAGTGTCCTCCGGGCACATCTGATTATGACTATGCACGCAAATCACTTGACCTGACGCTGAGATGGCTGCATCGCGGATGGAAAAGATATAAGGAGACAGAGGGTATCTATGGCTATGACCAGGCCTATTTCCCTATAGTTCAGGGGTGCGTCTACCCTGAGTTGCGCCGCGCCTCGGCTGAGGCTGTCTCAGAGTTGGGTGCGCCCGGCAATGCAATAGGAGGACTCGCCGTAGGTGAACCTACAGATAAGATGTATGAGATGATCGAGGTGGTCAATGAGATACTTCCGGCTGACAAGCCCCGGTATCTGATGGGGGTTGGCACGCCTGCCAACATTCTGGAGGCCATCGATCGCGGAGTTGACATGATGGACTGTGTAATGCCTACTCGTAATGGTCGCAATGGTATGCTCTTCACACGCAATGGAGTCATGAATATGCGAAATAAGAAGTGGGCGGATGATTACTCGCCGTTGGATCCCGGTGGTCCATCGTACGTTGATGAAACTTACTCCAAAGCGTACGTGCGTCACCTGTTCATCAGCAATGAGATCTTAGCAATGCAGATAGCGTCTATCCATAATCTTGCCTTCTATCTTTGGCTCGTAGGAGAGGCTCGCCAACATATCATCGCCGGAGACTTTGCCACATGGAAACCAATGATGATTGAGAATGTCACTCGTCGCCTCTGAGGCCGTACACTGATTATCCTCCAGTATTTAACCGATAAGTCCTTGAAAATACAACAATTAAATATACCGCTAAAGTTGCTGTCACCATTCTTTCCGCACAGAAGGGTGACCTGGCGTCTACGTATCAGGACTTGGCTTGGTAAACTCAAGCCTACGATACTGGATATGTATATTTTACGCAACTTTTTAGGGACTTATTTCCTGGCAACCATGCTTTTTCTGGCTGTCATAGCGATGTTTGACGTGACGGAAAAACTTGATGCTTTTCTCACTGCGCCACTCAGGGAGACTCTATTCGATTATTTCGCATCGTTCCTGCCATACTTTGCCAATCAGCTCTCCCCTCTTTTCGTATTTATATCGGTTATATTCTTTACAACCAAGTTGGCTGGCAATTCAGAGATTATAGCTATGCTCTCTAGTGGTGTGAGCTACAAACGGTTACTTCGACCCTACATGATCGGCGCAGCATGTATCGCAGCCCTTACATTTGCACTGAGCAATTATC
>CAMWUY010000183.1 GCA_947177615.1 uncultured Porphyromonadaceae bacterium | reverse complement strand
GCCTAAAATCTACTTCTATGATACCGGTCTTTTGTGTTATCTTCTCTATATAGAAACCAGTGAGCAACTTGAGAACCATCCACTAAAAGGGGCTATATTTGAAAATATGGCGGTTGGAGAGTTAATGAAGAAAAGATTTAACGAGGCTAAAGATCCTAATCTATATTTCTATCGTGAAATATCAGGGAGAGAAGTTGATGTGGTTTCAATTACAGGAGAAGGCATCAATCTATACGAAATCAAAGCGGGTAAAATGCTTAGAGCCGAGTATTTTGAAAATCTCCAACATCTCAAACGCACTCTTCCCAATGTAGCATCCACTTCTGTCATTTTTAACGGCGAAACGCTGGGGTCCGCCCTCAACATCCGTGACATCTGATTTTTCACCATGAAGCAAAAAGGAGCTTCCCATCTGCCGTGCGTATGGTGAATTGTTTCGCACTGAGCAGTATCCAAAGGTGCTCAGCGAATGTTATTTACGCCACTAAGTTACCGCGCGTTAAAAGCGGTGGGAAAGACGCTAAATGTCAGGAAAATTTAGTAATTTTGCAGTTGCAATGGGAAATAAAGCAAGAACAGTAGAGCAACAAATAAACCTCCTTCAAAGCAGAGGTATGGAGATTTCCGATTTTGAGAAAGCCAAAGAGGTTTTGCTTGATGTCGGTTATTATCGTCTTGGATTTTATTGGTTTCCCTTTGAAAAATCCTATCCCTCAAAGCGGAACAGGAATCACGAGCTTAAATCAGGAACTAATTTTGATGATGCTGTCAAACTGTATTACTTTGACTACAAACTCAGAAGCATCTTATCATACTACATTCAGCGAATAGAGATAAATTTCCGCAATTATTTGACATACACCCTTTCAAATCATTATGAGGATAATCCCCAATGGTTTGTAGATAATAATTGCGTTGAGGAAAGTTTTATCTCGAATTTTGATACCTCCGTGTATAATTCAGGGTTTAAATTGAACACGGTAATAAAAGATCATCATCGAAATCATTCTGAGGATAAGTATGCTCCGGCTTGGAAAACTTGTGAATATATGACATTCGGCAGTGTCCTTAATCTTTATAAGGCATTAAAAGACCGCCGAATAAAAATAGATATTGCCAATCACTACGGTATTCGATATATCGAAGTGTTGGAGAATTATCTTGAGATTGTAAGAGAATTAAGGAATTATTGCGCTCACGGGAACGTGCTTTATGACTTTGTGCCGTTCAAGTATATCAGGCGAGGTCCTGCAAATGTAAGGGGCTCGGAAAACTTCCGCAATCTTTATGGCTCCATATCAGTTGTATTGTACTTGTTAAAACAGGTTTCAAAAAACAGGTACAACGATATGAAAGAAGAAGTGGATGCACTAATTGTGCGTTATTCTGCAAATCCTAAAGTTCGAAATATACTTAGTAAAATCAGTGGTCTTAATCCCGATTCAATAGCTTAGACCAACTTTTTTGAGGATAATTTTGTTTTATCAGAAAAAATAAGTACCTTTGCAACAAAATAAGTGCAGCTATCGGTTTTAGTCCCGGTACCAGCACTCTAAAAGGGAAAAGAGGTCGTGGACTATGTCTCCGCGACCTCGCTCTTTTTATCCCGAGTTTGGGAGTTATATACTATAACTCCCAAACTCGGGAAGGTAATAAAAATTTCCCAAACTCGATAACAAAAGTTATTGTGACAACAAGAAATTGTCGTATATTTGCAATTGAAAATGTTTGCGAAATGTTTGCGAACAAAATCAGAGAGCAGTTAACTTAATGATGTTGTGCTGTTTATGGAGTTTCACGCTACAACCGGAAAGCGTGTATACGCCAAAAGCGTATCCCGAGTTCGAATCTCGGTCACTCCGCCAATATAATGGAGCCTTAATAATTAGTGTTACATTATTTTGTTAGTGAGAATCGTTGTTCGATTGAGCCGGGTACTTTATCGTGTGGTGCTTTTGGAGCAACTTGGAGAATGAAACTTCAACTAAATCTCTTGATAATAAATAACAAGAATCAGTTTACTAAAATTATCGCGGGTTTAATAGATAAAGCTTAATATATTTGGAAATAATAACTGCAATCTTAGGAAGTATCAGTATTCCCATTTATGTGCTGTGCGTATTATTATTACTTGCCATCGCACCAATTGTCGGAGGGTATGTTAACGCCTCCGTCTATGTTTGTGAATATTGTGAACCTGTTGTTACAGGCGCCATTACACTTTTGTTTCTAATCTTTTGCGGGAAGTATATTTATAAAGCTATAAAGAAAGAGATGTACGTTCGCGCTATTATCCTAATTATCATTTGCGTAGTCTATATTTCAGTATTATATAACAGTATTGGCACGTTAATGCTTCGTGTAGAAACTTACCGTGGAATGACGAATAAAGAGATCTTTGACTATGTTGTAATCAAACTACGTGAAATGGGTAGCAGTATGGATGGCACAGTAGATATTATAGGACATAAGATTGGTGTTGGATATATTGTTGCAAACTTCATGACCTATGTATTGCCAATTTCCGTAACGTTATGGTGTGGCCTGATTCAAAGAATTATATCAAAGAAATTAAGATAGTCGGACGTGTATTTTGGCTGTCTTATGGTTTCATTCATCCAATTGGGATCAGGCGGAGGTTTCGTGCCCTGTTCGGTCACCGAGATGGAGAAGAGTCTCAATCCGGGCAGGAAATGACTATCCCTTCCGCCGGCGTATAGTCTGTTTGCATTATACGGCGATCCTTTATTCATGGGCGATAAGCGTCAGCATGGTTAATAATAATTTCTTAAACTAATAAGAATCTATTATTATTCCGGAGGGATTAGCGGGATTGGATTTTAAAGGTCTTCGATGAACTTCGTTTGTTGCAGTCGGGACCGCAAGCATCTCGGGGAGAATTTGTCGTAAGAATATGAACATCAATAAGGATAAGATCATCGGCTTTATATGGCAGCATTTTCTGCTGCTCATCTCTATGTATTTCATGACTCTCGGCGTCGCACTCTGCGTACGCTCCAATCTCGGCAGCGGTGTTATCTCCTCTATACCGATGGCATTCTCATTAGCCGGAGAGGTCGGCAAAGCTCCGGGACTTACCATCGGAGGATACACAAATATAATGAATGCCATTCTGGTCGCGGCTCAGATATTGGTGCTCAGACGTCGATATGAGCTTATCCAATTATTCCAACTGCTCATCGGCTTTATCTTCGGAGCGTTGCTCGACGTCAATATGTGGATCACCTCCTTTTTATCATACGAAAACATCCTCAGTCAGATAGTCGCACAATTGACCGGTGCGACGGTATTAGGGTGTGCCGTAGCTATTGAGATACGCTGCGGATCAGTGACTATGCCGGGCGAAGTGATACAGGTCGCTATAGCTCGTGTGACGGGACGCCCCTTCCCGACAGTCAAGATAACGGTCGACACCATCCTCGTCATCCTCGCCGTCATATCCGGATTTTGCTTCTTCGGTTCATGGCCGTGGACTGTCGTCGGTCCGGGCACACTCTTCGCGATGTTCTATGTCGGATATGTCGTGCGCCTGATCAATCCTTATCTTGGCTGGTTTGACCGCCTGTTGGCCTATCGTCCGGGGTTCAGAAGGTATATCTACGGCCTCGCCCGCTTCATCTATCCCAAACGCGAAGGATGATCGTGAACCATTTCAAAGTCGCGGATGTTTTGGTTTTATAGCTGTCTCTTATACCAATATGCGCGCCCACCAGACAAGAGGCAAGAGGGGATTGCGGGGTGTTGT
>CAMWUY010000182.1 GCA_947177615.1 uncultured Porphyromonadaceae bacterium | reverse complement strand
ACATAATACAAACTATATGACATGGCATGCCATGTCCCTGCAATACAAAATCTTAGCTTCATGATACGTAAGGTTCTATTCACATTCATGACCCTCGGCCTGCTGGTACTCGGAGGTTGCAGTGATGACGATATCTATCCCATCCCGGGAGCAGATGGTCGCACTACACTCAATCTGCTCATCCCGACTACCGAAATGGCGTATGCCAATACCCGTGCAGAGAGAAACGAGCATAGCGAAAAACTCGCCAGCGAAGGTCACTTTGAGAATATCAGCGTCATAGGTTTCTACAAGGATAATGGTGAGGATAAGCATTTCTTCGCCGAACTGACCTCGGAGATGGCGACCACTGTCGATGAGGTATACAAAGGCTATAAACTGGCGGTCGTCCCGGCTCAGTACACTCTATACGTTCTGGCTAATACCACCATCGACAACACTCTGCGCACGCTCCTCGACAAAAAGAGTCTCACCGCAACCGAGATGCAGGATCTCATGGATGGTGTCAAAGCGATGTCATACGCCTACAATAACGGTGATCAGGGAGTATTGCCGACACCGGCCGGCGGTCTCCCTATGGCTAAGATGATGACCGCCGATCTCAGGGAGGGTGAAAACAAGAATGTGGTCATACCGATGGAGTTTGTGTGCGCCAAGGTGCGACTCACCGTCATCTATAATGAAGCATTCGGAAAAAATGAATCGTTCCGTATCAACGGACTCGATGTCACCGATTTCTACTCGCCGACTCGCATCTTTACCGAAGATGGAGAACATGGTACAGGCTCTTCAAGATACTGCGTAAATGTATGTGGTCTCAAGGCTCACTATCCTCTGAAATCTGAAGAGAAGGTAATGACGCTTGATCAATGGATGGATACTCCGATCGAACAGAACAATAATGACCTTATCGATAATATAACTTCGGGTAAAGAAGCACTCTCCGGTGAGGGTTTCACATCGTTCTGCTGGCAGGAAACGGCTTACATTCCGGAGGCTGTAGGCACAACCGCACCCACCGTACTGACGCTCACAACATCCAAAGGTGTCAAGACTATCAATATCGGCTGCAGTACTCCGGCTACAAATCATGGTGGAGCTACGGGTGGTAAAATTGAGCGCGGTAATTTCTACGATATCATCGCTATGGTTGAGTCGAGTGGTGAAGTTACTGTGAAGTGGCGGGTTCAGCAATGGCAGACAGAGCAGATGACGGTGCAATTGGCGGGTCTGAGCAACCTCTATCTCAACGAAACTCACATTGCCCGAACAGAGGAGGAAGCCCTGTCAGGTGAGAATCCGATCGAGATAGCTTACCAGTCGAGAGCGCCGATTGACTTCGATATTCCCAAAGTAATGTTACAAGGCTTTCCTACCGAACTGCCTCTCTTTGAAGTCGAGGATGATGCCGAAAATCAGCTTATCAGAGTCAAGCTTAACTCAAATCTGCCTCAGACATACAACTACATAGGAAGTCTGCAAGCGGAATTTGAAAATAACAGCATCGAAGGTACACCGGGTTTCTGGGTGATCTCGGGTAATATCCGTAAGTGGGTACAGGTTGACTATATCGACTGCTCTACATACGTACGTATACTCCCTAAAACTTACGATCTCGCTATCAGCAATATCGCCAACCGTGCCGAGTATACAATGTATCTTGACTATGCTACCAATGATAATAATCTGATACTGCAGCTTACGCAGTTTGATAACAATAATAGCAGCCAAGCCTCAACAAGCGACACCAACAACGGTCTCTGGCTGACTATCTGTAACGATCAGAAGGAACCGCTCAGTATCGCTGTTCCCGTCAATGATGCCTTGAAGGAAAAGGATCTGCTGACAATAGAAATGCTCTCAGGTGTGTCAGAATATCCGAAGGATGGCTATATCGCTCTGACAATATTAGAACCGACATCACCGTCATACTTTTCCAAGACAATCAGCGGTACATTTACCGCTCAAGCCGACAATGCCGATCCTCAGACGGCTGTTGCGTCATTCACGATATCTCCGATCCCGACCCACTACGTCATCCACTTCCGCGACGTAAACAATTCCTGGACCAGTCCGCATATCTACGTATATCAACCACTGGAATATAACGGATATGAGGTTTATGGTAAAGGCAAATCCGACGACGCAAATAGTATGAACTGGCTGGAATACTCCTTCACAGGCAATGTGACTTTCAAAGGATGGAAAAAAGATGGCGGCTCAGTGCCCAACCTGACCATCAGCACAGGTACATTCAATAATGGTGAGGGTGTTTCGGTAAAAGGATATAATGTCGGAACTGATTGGGGCAATCCGAGTAGGGATGATGCAATGATTGATAATAACGAAGGTTATTATACTCATGACATCAAACTTGTCGATGAGTCAAAATCTTCTTGCACCACATGTAAATCAGGTAGCCTGGTTGACCTGTGGCCCGGTATCGGTATGACGAAGGAGATCATTAATGGTGAAACCTGGTGGCGAATAGAATTGACTCTTCTTGCCAAACCTGATAAGGCTCTCGTCATGTTCGCCAACGGTCACCACAAGAATACATCTGATGAAAAAGAGCTTCGCTATCCGGCCAAAGGTGTGCCGGGTCTGCCGTTGCCTGACTACTCCGACCGTGAGGCATGGTTCCTGTATGATTCAAATGAAGATAACCACGAGTTTAGCGATAACAAACCGAAAGTAGCACCAAATTATGCTAACAAGAAAATTTACATAAGAAATGAAGCATTCGGATGGGCGGATGGTGGATTGGAAGCCACAACAAATGCTGATGGTATTGCTAAATTCCCAGATGTTGCTATTGGTAACAAGCCATTTAAAATTTATTCTTCAGTATCCGGATGGCACGTTTCAAGCGATGCACTGACACCGGGACAAGAGAAGTATGCACCCGGTAATATTGACAATACCAACTTCAGTATACAGAATTCTACTTCTTCATCCGTATACGATGTCGAGTGGAATCAGAAGACTAAGAAAATAAAAGTCACTCTCGTCAGCGGTACTCCCACACCACGCAAAGCTGCTCTATATTGGTATAAAACTGACTTTGATAGTGCATCGCAAATGTTATTATTTGACGTGGACAACAACGATAATTATAAAGCAATTTGGCCCACTAAAGATGATTGGAATTCATTCAAATCATCAACATCAAGTGGTGATTGGAAATACATAATCTTTAGTACTGTATCCGAATTAGAAGCCTATGATACAGCTACAAGCACAGGAGGATATCAGTGGGGAGATTATAAAAGTAAAAAATGGTCAGAAGGCAAGCATAATGATAATCTTCCGGATTTCCTTAAGACATTGGGTGTAACAGAAGCTCATCAAATTTGGCGAGATTAAATGATTCTAATAAAAACTAACGTCATGCGTAAATATATATATATTGTATTCTCTCTGGTAATGCTGATGGCCTTAGGGGCCTGCAGCGATGACTTCAGCTGGAATGGCATTGAGGTCGGTGAGGATGAATATCTGATCTCTTTCGCGGTCAGTGACCCGGATCTGGTGGTGCTCAGCGGTACACGTGCAGAGGCCGTCGAACCGGTCGACCATATAACACTTGTGATATTTGACGGTGAGGATATGGTGCAGGATCCTATCACGGTCTATAGCGACGATACTGACAATTTTGTCGCTCAAACCGCTCTCAACGGTAACGGCTCCATCAAACTGAAACGTGATAAGGTGCAGGATGGTGACTGGTATCTGATAGCTAACGCCCATACTCAGATCAGCAATATCTTCAAGCAGGTGACTCGAAATGACGGACGTCTCTCCAAGACTGAGTTCCTGCAACAGATGAGCTATAA
>CAMWUY010000181.1 GCA_947177615.1 uncultured Porphyromonadaceae bacterium | reverse complement strand
GCTTAGCCTACGCTGACAAAAGAGACTCGCGTGGTCGGGTCGGTTATCGTAGGCTGAAGCCTACAATCCTTGCTGTACGCGTATATTTATTACCATGGGGCGTAGTTGATCGCTCGATATGTATATGTCTGGACCCCGGTCCCTGAATACCATTGCAGATAGAGCGTGTAACCCCCGTTATCAAACCAATAATTCATAGTAGTCGGCTGTCCGGAAGTCTCATACTGCAGGTTGATCTGATACGGCGTAGAGGGATTGGTGGAGTCCTGACACCAGTAGGCGGTATTCTCCCAACAGGCCTGACCACGGTCATAGTAATAATACCGACCTCGACCGGCTCCCCCAAAATATAAGTAGTTGACATCATAACGGCTGATATAACTGCCATTGATGGCCTGCAATTGCCAATAGCCGTTCAGACGCGAATCATAAAAGGTGTCATTCCAACCTCCGGGCGGCTGAGGCATCCATCCTGTATCAACATAACAACTGCTCAGCCCCACAGACAAAACCAGGGCTGTAAAAAACGCTAAAAATGTGGAGCGTGACAGACGTAAATTTCTCTTCATGAAAATCCTCCTTATTCTTCTCAATTATTTGTTATTTATTCTTATCCGAGCCTTAATTATCACCCGGCCGTTGTTGGGAACAGTGAATTTACATTAAAACTCGGTAAAACTAAGGGGCATCAATGATGACACTGACGGCAGAATATACACCTCATCGCGACCATAGAGCAAGACCTCTATCGGCCCGTATAGAGCCTCATATTCGAGCAATGCCTGACGACACGGCCCACAGGGAGATATGGGCTTGCCCTGAAAACATAGTTCATCTGCATCTTCAGCAGAGTGATGCAAGCGCGTCCATGCTGCAATCGCTATCTTGCGTATCGGCACTCCGGGATATTGCGCGGCCGCGTAAAAGCATGCTGACCGCTCGGCACATGTGCCCGAGGAAAAGGCTGCGTTCTCCTGATTGCTCCCTGTCACTATTTCGCCATTGTCCATCAACAAGGCTGCGCCAACATGAAATTTGGAATATGGAGCGTATGAACGTTGCGTGGCCTGTTTGGCCTCATCTATCAGATGACGATCCTGCTCGTTGAGCTCGGAATACTCACACACATTATATATTAAGGATATACTCTTTTGTTTCATCGGTGTCGTAAAGTTTATTAGTTCGCTCGGGACACAACCGTCCCTTTCTACATATTTAATGTGTTTTGGTGCCAAATTGTTCTGATTTTTATTAATTTTGAATATTCTTTCTCCTCCGCTGTATCACCATTATAATTATACTTCTCCCTCACCTTTATTTAGACAATTAAAATATGAGACTCTATCTCACCTATAATTACCATAAACTGTTGCGGCTCCTCACGGTCATATTGATCATCTCAGCCACCGCCGCCCGACTGCACGCGGGTGCATACGAGGATTATATAGCGAAGTATGCCGATATGGCGGTCGAGCAGATGCACACTTTCGGCATTCCGGCCTCCATCACTTTGGCGCAAGGTCTCCTGGAGAGCGGAGCGGGGCGATCCACACTGGCGCGTGAGGGTAATAACCATTTCGGCATCAAATGCCACCGCGACTGGCAGGGGGACACCATGCTGCGCAACGATGACGCCCCGGATGAATGCTTCAGAGTATACGACTCACCGGCACAAAGCTATGAGGACCACTCCCGCTTTCTTTCGCGAAAACGTTACCAACCCCTATTCGCACTCGCCATAACCGACTATACGGCATGGGCCAAGGGTCTCAAAGAATGCGGATATGCCACTGATCCGAACTATGCAGCTCGCCTCATCTCCATCATCGAGACCTATAGTCTCTACATGTACGATATGCCGGACAATCCGGAGACCGAGCAGACCGTCTCATTCATCCACCAAACTCTCAACAGCCGGCATCCGGTCAGACGCAGTCGCGGACTGCATTATGTCATCGCCAAACCGGGAGATACCTATGGGTCATTGGCTAAGGAATTGAAAATAAAACGTGACAAACTGTTGAAATACAACGATGCGACCACCGATGGCCTCATCAAGGAGTGGGAGGAGGTATATCTGCAGGATAAGGAGGATGAAGCACCGGAAGGGATTTCATCAGCAACGATCGGTGACGGAGAGTCCATGCATTCGATCGCCCAAAGATACGGTGTCAAACTCTCGACCATCCGACGCCTTAACCCGGATACCCCCGACACCCCGGGTCAAACGCTCCGTCTACGCTGACATCCTGTCCGATACATTCCGAATTCCAAATTCGTAGAACGCGTTCTTAACATATATTTCTTAACATATATTTTAAATTTTTTAGCATATTTATTTGGCCATTCAACACATATTTAATATATTTGCATAACTTAAGACTATAAATAGCCTCTGTAGTTCAACGGATAGAATAGAAGTTTCCTAAACTTTAGATAGGAGTTCGATTCTCCTCGGAGGTACTTCGATTTTTTACAGCGATCGAGCGATCGTACGCCGCTTTGCCAAATGCTTGCCGGCTCTCCAAGTACGCTCATTAAACGTTTTACAATCCGTGTTATCTAAATAAAAACTAATAACCTAAGCTATTTTTCATTATAATGAACATCAAGAAATTATTAACGACCGCCCTCGTGGGCCTGCCGCTGCTCGCATTAGCAAGACCGGCTTCCCCGGAAGTGATGACTACTGTCAATCCGGATGGTTCCGTAGTGAACTTCAGACTACACGGCAATGAACATTTCAGTTTCTACACCGATGTTGACGGCAAGACTATCCTCGACATCGACGCTAACGGATATATGAAACCCGTGTGGCGCAACGGTCGCGTAATGACCACCTCCATCAATGATATCAACCTCCTGCGTGCCGAGCAGATGCCCGTCGTACAGCAACAATCTGCCGCGATATCACGTATGGCGCAGCTCGACACGGACGGACGATCAACATATCCTACCATCGGTGATATACCGGCGCTCGTAATTCTCATCGAATATTCGGATACCCCCTTCAGCACTCCTAATCCCAAGGAGACTTTCGATAAGCTCTGCAACGAACCCGGATATTCCGATTACGGTGGTGTCGGTTCGGCCCGTGACTACTATATCGATGCATCCAACGGTATGTTCCGTCCGAAATTCGATATATACGGTCCTGTCAAACTGTCTCATCCGGCAGCATTCTATGTCGGTGACGATCCCACCAAGCCCGATTATGGCAAATGTGCAAACTTCGGTATAGCTATCGAAGAGGCTGTCAAGGCGCTCGATGGCGAAATCGATTACTCCAAGTATGATCTTGACAAGGATAACAAGATCGACAATATCTTCTTCTTCTACAGCGGTCGCGGTCAGGCTGACACCGGCAACAAGACTCTCGTATGGCCTCATCAGGCTGACTTCATCAGATACACAAATATCTTCGACAACACCATCCAGCTCGATCGACTCTACGTCGACGGCGTGGAGATGCGTACGTACGCATGCTCCAACGAGCTCAACAGCAGTGATAAGATACCCGCCGAAAAACAACCTTATATCGACGGTATCGGTGCCTTCGTTCATGAATATGGACACGTACTCGGACTCCCTGACCTCTACGACGTCACCGGTGGCCTGACATCCACTCCCAATACATTTGACGTCATGGACCGCGGTACATACAACCTCCTCAGCGCACGTCCGCCGATGTTCTCCGCATACGAAAAGTGGGTCTGCAACTGGCTCGAATTTGATGAGGCCGAAGACAATACCAAGTACACTCTCCCAAGCCTCTCTACCGGCAAAAATGCCAAGGCCGTGCGCATACGCACACGCAGACCCGGAGGCGGAGTACGTTACAGCAATGAGTGCTTTATAT
>CAMWUY010000180.1 GCA_947177615.1 uncultured Porphyromonadaceae bacterium | reverse complement strand
TCATAGAAGAGAGCATCCTTCATTACCGGAATCTCTATAGTGGCCGAAGCTGACAGCGAGCATATAATGAGTATGGTATATAGAAAATTGAGTTTCATCGGTCGATTAGTATTAACAATAGAAGCAAAGATAGCAAAAAAATCGGGAATATTGATTAACTTTGTACTTTAATATTTGTGAAATACTCTTAAAATGCAATACATTCTTCGTAAGAGGCGTTTAATGATGACAGTATTAGCCTCTATGTCAATATTTCTCGGACTTAATGCTTCAGATCTTTATTTGTTAGTTCATCACCAAAACGGTGAGGTGCATGAGATAATGACAGCGGATGGTATGACCTTACATTTTGATACCGATACCCTACGGATCGGAATGTCGGATTCACCTATAGTTTATAATATAGATGATATCGCTAAAATGACATATAGTGTCATATCCTCGGTCAAAGATGTTGAAGTCACATCAAAATATACATTCACCCCAGATGCTGTCAGATTTTCCATGCCCGGTGAGCACACACTTATTATATTTGATATTCAGGGACATGCCTTATTGACCCGACAATTTACTGATAGTGTGGAGATCCCGCACGAGGATATGCCAAAGGGGATAGTGTTGGTTAAAACGGATAATGGAGAGTCTCTTAAACTTGTAGTAAAATGAAGTCGGTAAATAAAAAGCTTCTTATATTCCTTCCGGTGTTCATAGGGGGTATACTCAGCATTGTTGCCAATAATGTATACGTGTATCGCAACGATAATGTATTCAATCAATTTTCAACTTGCGATTCCACTGTTATCTCTCATAAATATCATGATGCGGGAGTCAGTCTGTGCAATGATCGAGACACAATCCCTGTCGAGGTGATAGACTCAATAGTGATACGCCGTATCGATATCCCTGTATTGCGCTTTACTTTCCCTGATCACCCGGAACTCTCATGGGTCAAGGATAAGGAGAATTATATCTCAGCAGTACTTGATATCGATGGCAATGGCATGACGGAATCCGCTGACAGCCTGCAGCTGAGTGTCAAGGGGCGAGGCAACTCGTCGTGGTGGTTTCCCAAGAAACCCATGCGGCTGAAATTCAGCAAGAAGATATCTATATGCGGGTTTGCCAAGGCCAAGAGTTATGTGTTGTTGGCCGATTGTGTCGATCCGACATTGATGCATAATGCAACAGCATTATGGTTGGCGCAGCAGATGGGCGTCGATTATGTCAACAGCTTCATGCCCTGCCATGTATATGTCAATGGCAAGTATGCCGGTGCGTATCTTTTGACCGAGAAGATCTCAATCAACAAGGCATCCGTAGACATCGATGACTCCAAAGGTGTTCTGATAGAGATGAGTAACGAGTATGATGAAGAGTATAAGTTCCACTCAGCTCTATATGAAATGCCGGTAATGATCAAGGATCCGGATCTTTCGGAGATAGCAGCCGAATATCCCGATTATCTTGCCGGTTTCTCAATGTCGGAGGAACCCAAAGAACCGGAAGGTGCGGAAGGAATGGAAGAACCGGAAGAAGCGGAAGAAGCGGAAGAAACGGAAGATGACGGGGGTGAGGAAGTTACTGCTGAAGATATCTTGCGCGCATGGGAGTATGATTTCAATCAGGCTGAGTCCAAGGCCGCATTGCTTGAAGGTGCCGAGGCTTTTGATATGCTGTCGTTCGTCAACTATATGCTGGTCAACGATCTGGTTCTCAATAATGAGATAGGGCATCCAAAGAGTTGCTATATCTACAAGGAGGGACTTGGTCTGGAATATAAATATAAATTCGGTCCGGTCTGGGATTTTGATCTGTCATTCAATGCCGTTGCTAAAAACGGTACACAGGAGGTTAATATCCCATACGACGGATATTTATGGCTAAATCCTCTGTTTGAGAAGCTGGTGAACAGTCCGGAATTTATGCCATTGTTTCAGGAGAGATGGCAATATTTTATGGATGAGGTATATCCGAGTCTGTTTGAGTGGATGGATTCATACAATGCCATGATAGAGCCATTGGCCAAGATGAATGCTATGAGATGGCCACAACCGCACAGCAATCAGTGGATCACCGCCAAATATAATACGTATGACAATAAAACGAGATTGGCAGAAATTAAGAACTGGTTGCATAAGCGCATACGTCATATTTATAAAGCTACCCGCGAGGGAGTGTTCTCAAAATAATATTCAGCGTATATCAGTCGTTATATTGTAAGAGATAACGATCAAGAAGATGAATGAAAACAACCATATATGGTCGCAGTCTGCATCACGCTATCTGTTATTGGCAGTTATCGCTGTCGTTTCACTTATGTCATGTAAGAGTGTGAAACTCAGTGATGCAGACGATCAGATGTCGCGCGGAGAGTATTATGACGCATCCAAGACATATCGCAAGATATATAATCGTCTGACGAAGCGGGAGGATCGCCCTTTGCGCGGTGAGGTGGCATACAAGCTTGCGACATGTTATCGTCTGCTTAATCAGTCAGCGCGTGCGGCCGCCTCTTATCAGAATGCGATACGATATGAATATCCCGACTCCATGGCCTATCTTTGGCTCGGGAGATCTCTGCAGGCGGATGGGAAATATACACAGGCAGCCGCGGCATATCGTACATTTCTCGAATGGCAACCGGACAATCAATTGGCTAAGGATGGTCTAAAGGGTAGTCTGATGTCCCAGGCCGCCAAGTCCGGTAAGAAGACACGCTATATTGTCAAGAATGCCAAACTGTTCAACTCACGACGTTCGGATTTTGCTCCGATGTACCTTGATAAGAGTTACGACCAGCTATATTTTACGACTACTAATGAAAAAGTGACCGGTGACAACAAGTCCGAGATTACCGGCATGAAGAAAGGTGATATATGGTTTTCCAAGAAGGATGAGCAGGGGAACTGGCAACGTCCCGAACCCGTCGAGGGAGAGCTCAATTCAGAAATGGATGAGGGTATCATATCTTTTACTCCTGATGGTCAAACGATGTATCTGACCATGGCTCGTCGTTCGCCCAACGCCCCTACCAGTGTCGAGATATACACCTCTCGTCGTGCAGATGCCTCATGGAGTCAGCCTCAGAAATTCGAGATTCTGAATGATACAGTGACAGCAGTCGGCCATCCCGCCGTCTCTCCTGATGGCAAATATCTCTATTTCACGTCCGATATGCCGGGCGGGTACGGCGGTAAGGATATATGGCGAATACAGCTTGATGAACGGAAAGGGACACTCGAAAACCTCGGTCCTCAGATAAATACATTCGGAGATGAGATGTTTCCATATATGCGTACCGATTCTCTGATGTACTTTTCGTCAGATGGTCATCCCGGATATGGAGGGTTGGATCTGTATAAAGCGCAGTTGAACAGTACCGGAGATTTCTGGAGTGTGGAGAATATGGGTCAGCCGATGAATTCGAGTGGTGATGATTTCGGTATCACCTTCGGCCCCGGCGAGACCGGTTTTTTCTCCTCCAACAGGGGTGACGGCCGAGGTTATGATCATATATACTCATTTGAGCTGCCCAAGATCAAGGTTACAATATCCGGCTGGGTAGTGGACAAGGATGATGAACCGGTGTCTAATGCCATTATCAGAATTGTAGGTGATGACGGGAGTAATCAGAAGGAGGTGGCTCGTGATGACGGATCCTTTAAGTTCAACCTGAACCGAGGGGTAAAGTATGTAATGATGGCCGGAGCTCCCGGATATCTGAATGTCAAGCAAGAGTTTGAGAGTGATATGGAAGAGGCTGATGCCGACTATGGTGTCGATTTTGTCCTGGCAGCCATCTACAAGCCTCAGGTTATAGAGAATATCTTTTATGACTTTGACAAGGCCACATTGCGTGACG
>CAMWUY010000179.1 GCA_947177615.1 uncultured Porphyromonadaceae bacterium | reverse complement strand
TCAAACCTAAAAAACGCAACCGCAATGGAAAGAATTGAATTGTTTGACAATTATATAAACAATCAGCTCTCGGACGCGCAGCGTTCTGAGTTTGATGCCCGATTAGAATCTGATGAAGAATTTGCTTCCGATTTCAAGGTTTATCTGTTAACTGTAAATGGTATCTGCCGAGAGGCTCATCAGGACAATCTCGATTTTGGAATGGCAATGAAAAGCCTTTCCAAAGAAAAGCTGAAAGAGATAGTAGGTATGCGGAATTTAGAGAGTCCAGAAGTATCTTCCAACGGTAAATCAGTAAAAATTTTACGATTCAAACCTTGGATGTGGCAAGTCGCTTCTATAGCTGCGGTTGTTGTCATTGCTTTTACTGTCGTATTCAACATAGAGAAAAATGCTCGATATTCTGTGGATAACGCGATATACGCCTGCGCTGAAATCAGTACAGATCTGACACGCGACGGTAGTGAAATATTAGACATTCAGTCTATGACTGACGAAGAACTAACGAATAAATTACCTCTACTTGTAGCAAATTATAATTCTGCTCAATCTTACGATGACATTGCAGATAATGGCTTTGCGCTTGCGATGGCTTATCTAAGACTGCATGATAGAGAGAATGCAAAAGAAATTCTCCAAAAACTGGTCTCCCAATTTGAGGATAATTCTGAATATTCCGGCTATGTAAGCAAATGGCAGTCTATCTTAAATGTGTTGAAATGAAGAAACGGTGCGTCCTATTTGTATTCAGTATAATTCTTGGCTGCCTTTTAGGGTATGCCAAGAATACTGCTTTGCTTATAGGAATAGGAAACTACAATACCAAAAGTACCGGATGGTCTGTTATTCATGGAAATAATGATGTGGTTTTACTTGAAAAGAAGTTAAAGGCCAACGGTTTTTCGGTATCTAATTTAGTAGATAGCAAAGCCACCAAAAGCAATATCAAGATTGCGTTGTCCAATTTAGCAAAAACTGCGGACAGTGGAGATATTATCTATCTTCATTTTTCTGGTCACGGTCAGCTCTTTACAGACCTTAATGGCGATGAGAAAGAGGGTCTTGATCAATCGTTTGTATGTTATGATGCTTGTTTCTCTCCAAAATATAAAACGTCCGGTAAGAGTTACCGTGGGCAGAATCATTTCATTGATGATGAACTTTTCCCTTATCTAAACGAGCTAAAGCAAAAGGTCGGAAAGAGTGGGAATGTAATAGTAATATTCGATACCTGTTATAGTGGGGGTGCCGATAGGGGAAGTCTTGAAGATGATCCTGACCCCGAAAGTGAAGTCGAATGGGTAAACGACACGCGAGGGGATGATGAGGAATTTGATGCAGACTCTTACGCCAATTCATATCTGAAAACGCTAATATCTCCCGGACAATATACCTCTGGCTATGGTTGTATTACTATTATCAGTGCTTGTGAGAGTGATAAAAAGAATTACGAGTGTAAAGACAAGCGTTCCGGTCGAAAATATGGGTCGTTAAGTTTTTGTCTCAGTAAGTTGCTTGACAAAAAAATTCCTTTCGATCAATGGGCTGAATATTTTCGCAATCAAAAGTATAAGTCCATGGGGATATTCCGACCTTCTCAAAATCCGGTAGTAGAAAGTTATAAATAGGATTTGCACAATCCGCTATATCAGTCCATCTCATTTCGGGGTGGACTTTTTGTGTATTACTACATATAGCTACGCGGATTATCCCGCATATCATTTACCATTTACTTATGTTCGGTATCTTATACTGTAATTCAAACTAAAATGATGAGTATGGAAAAGCTCAAACTAAATTTCGATATAGAGGTACAAGGAGAATCCCGAACTTATATAGTGGAGGTGCCTTATCAAAACGGCATAGTTGCCACAAGTGAATTTTGTCCGACTGAATTATTATCAGGTACCGTTGATCTTATGGCTGCGATACGAGGAGAATCATTGGACAAATTTATGGCTGACTGTCGTATGCAACTACTCGCTATGTCAAAGATTACTGAAGCAGATACAGTTCTTGACCGACATATAGGTGGACTGATGGCCGTTGTCATGGAGCATCTCAGCCGTAAGAAGGACATTTCCTTCGGAGACCTTCTGATATATGTAGATTGTTTCAGTCTGCTTCTTAATGCTGCCGGCTTTGACCGTGATGAAATATACTCGATGTATCCCCGAATAACTCACACCATATTGGAACTTTATCCGGACTACGTTTCTAACGTGCCAGACGTATTCAAAACCGGGAATAATCAGACGGCTTCATCTCATCACTAAACTGATTTACCTTTTTATCATCGAGGTATATCATACCAAAGAACTAAAAACTCAAGGAATCATGCTAACTCTCGCATCAATCATCTACATATTCATGTGCTGGATCAGCAACTGGAATATCTTATGGCCTTTAAGAATGCTTATAGATGGAGGCCTCGGCGATAAAGCTATTGCAATCGGTTGGACAATCCTGTTTGTCACTGCCCTGTAAAAACTTCAATAAACTGTTTCTATGAATATCAAGACACTTCTCACAAATCTCATCAACACACTGCTTGATGGTTCTTTCGAGCGTGTAAGAATAATATCTCAGATGAACACTGCTTTCAAGGAGTATTTCACTACCGGAGAGTTTAACCGTCTATGCAAAGTTTCTATTGCTCAGGGCAACAGTGCTTTCGCACATGAAATGAGTTCGCTATGGATTCGCAGTGGATTCAAGATCACTATCGAAAACGATTCCTCACTTTGTGAGTCGGAAATAAACGGACTTGCAGCTTACATTACTGATAATGCGTCTTTTGTTCGCCAGCTTATGGCAATGGGATTTGATACTCTGACTATCAAGGGAAAGACAAGTGGTATGACAAAGAGTTTTGCCCTGAAGAAATTTGCCAACCTCAATCAATATTATATCAAGTAAGGATATGAATCCAATTAGCCGTTTTTTCGCTCGTATGAAATTCAGACGAGTAATCAAGACTGATGAAAGCTCCAATGTCGTTGACAGCATGGTTAAGGCACGTAAACTATATAAAGAACTTAGTATCGCTACACACCCCGATAAGCATCCTTCAAAAAAAGATGTTGCAGAAAAACTGATGCAACAGGTTACGGCTAATAAGCATAACTACTCCGTACTAATTTCTCTGAAAAACGAGATTGAAGAAAAATTGAAGTAGCATTTACCTTTTCTACCTACGGGTATTATTAGATGTAAAACTTATAAAACTTGACAATTATGGCAACTCTCGTTCAATGCCCACATTGTGGCAGCTATCAGACATCAAAAACAACCAATGGCAAAGTTAGTGATGTACTCGCTAAGACCGGAGCCGTTGTTGGTGGCGCACTTCTTCAAATGGTGACTGGTGTTCCCGGAATACTCGGTGCAAATCTCGGATATGGCAAAACTTGGCATCAATACTGTTGCTCAGATTGTCATGAAGCATTCAAGGTACGCCTTGGAGTAACCGGCAATGTGAAGGAGGTAAAGAAATACTAATAGTAGAAAGATGGAATCAATATTTCCAATTATAGGCGCGGTTTTCTTCCTTGGATTCTTGGCTAATAGACTAAATAAGAGGAGTGAGGAAGAATCTGTAAACCATCATTATGATGAGGTTGTGGCTGACATGTATAATAATCAAAACAACGAAGAAATGAAACAGGATAATGATACACCCAAACCTGATACTCAAGGACTGATGTTTAATACTCTAAGTCAATTGGGTTGTCAGCCTACAGCAAATGACGATGGAACTATCTCGGTTCAGTATCAAGGCGAGAACTTCCATATGGAGTTCGGAGGAATGTATGCCCGTGTATGGGATCCGATGTGGGCAGGTATCAAGGCGGATGATCCGGAATTACCCAAGGTACGTGAAGCAATAAATGCCGCTAATTATAACTT
>CAMWUY010000178.1 GCA_947177615.1 uncultured Porphyromonadaceae bacterium | reverse complement strand
GTTGAACCCTCCGAACAGAGCCGGTTGGATCATATCGCTTATCTGATTGGCAATCTGATAATATTGAGCCGAAGCGGGGATAGTGGCACAGAGGGCAGCCGCAGTTAAAACGAGATATTTAAGTTTCTTAGACATAGCATCAATATTTAATTAAAAAAGTGGTATATAATATAGATTATATTTCATATATATAATTTATAACCCATTCCGAGGCAAGATGGTTTAAGAACATCAGAGTGCGTTTCTTAAAATTTCGGGTAGTAGAGGAGCGTATATTTTAAGGAGAGCACTCTAACATTTTTTGTGGAAATGAGTCTAACGGGTTATTTGATGATTTAGCATAATTTGGGATAATTGGATTTTTTTATTAAATTCGCTGAATAATGTACGGATCTCACCGGATAATGTGTTTTATTAAGGCCGGGGGCATTATTGCTTGCGAGCTAAGTGTCCGGTCTTACAGCCGCTACTAACTATGTACTAACCAAACATAACAATATCTCATGAAAGAACAAGACGAAAACCTTATGACGCCGACAGGCCTTCCCGAGAATGCCTTTCGCGAATTAGGTGCCGATGAGGAGTATCGTCCTGTCATGCATCCTGCGCATGATCAGAAGGAGGTGACACCCTATTCGGTAATTACAGGTCTGTTTATGGCCATCATCTTCTCAGCGGCTGCTGCATACCTCGGTCTGAAAGTAGGTCAGGTATTCGAGGCTGCTATACCTATTGCCATCATTGCCGTAGGTCTATCCAACGCTCTCGGTAAGAAGAACGCACTCGGTCAGAATGTCATCATACAGTCTATCGGTGCATGTTCGGGTGTTATCGTGGCCGGTGCTATATTTACTCTCCCTGCTCTGTTCATACTGCAGGCAAAGTACCCCGACATCACGGTTCAGTTTTACCAGATATTCCTGAGCTCGCTTCTCGGTGGTATTTTAGGTATACTCTTCTTTATCCCCTTCCGTAAATACTTTGTCAAGGATATGCACGGCAAGTATCCCTTCCCGGAGGCAACTGCGACTACACAGGTGCTCGTCTCGGCTCAGCAGGGAGCTGAGAGTGGTGAAGGAGGGCAGGCCAAGACTCTTATCATCGCCTCACTGATCGGTGGTATATACGACTATCTCGTGGCAACATTCGGATGGTGGGCAGAAACCGTGACCACGACAGTATCATCATGGGGTGCTACTATGGCGGAAAAGACCAAATTGGTATTGAGTTGCAATACCGGTGCGGCTCTGCTGGGTCTGGGTTATATCGTCGGACTCAAATATGCATTTGTTATCTTTGCCGGCTCTATATTCGTATGGTGGATAGTTATTCCCCTGATGGGTACGTATGGTGCGCCTGAAATGCAGGCTATGGCTCCGGATCTTATCTTCAAGGATTATGCCCGTATGATCGGTATCGGAGGTATCGCTATGGCCGGAGTTATCGGTATCATTAAGTCATGGCCCATCATAACCCAGGCTGTAGGACTTGCCGGCAGAGAGCTCAAGGGCAAGAGTAATGCGGTTAAAGAGGTGCGTTGGCAACTTGACATATCAATGAAGCATATCGTATTCTTTATTGCTATCGCGCTCATAGCTGTCTTTATATTCTTCTATACCGGTGTGATCCACACCCTATGGCAGGCCGCCATTGCTTGGCTCGTGGTTGTGGTTATCGCATTCCTTTTCACTACAGTGGCTGCCAATGCTATTGCAATCGTTGGTAGCAATCCGGTGTCCGGAATGACATTGATGACATTGATCATCGCGTCGGCTATATTCGTCGGTATCGGATTGAGCGGAACAAGCGGTATTGTTGCCTCCATGGTTATCGGTGGCGTAGTCTGCACGGCGCTCTCTATGGCCGGTGGATTTGTCACTGACCTTAAAATCGGTTATTGGCTCGGCTCGACACCCAAGAAACAGGAGAGTTGGAAATTCCTCGGCACACTCGTGTCGGCAGCAACTGTCGGTGGTGTCATAATGGTGCTCAATCAGGTTTACGGTTTCTCGGGCGACAACGCACTCGTCGCACCTCAGGCCAACGCTATGGCTAAGGTCATCGAGCCGCTTATGATGGGTGGTGATACCCCTTGGATACTATATATGGTTGGTGCTATTTTAGCATGCATCCTCAATTGGCTCGGTGTTCCCGCACTCGCATTCTGTCTCGGTATGTTTATACCCTTGTCTCTCAACACTCCGATGCTCGTCGGCGGTGCTGTCGCTTACTTCGTGAGCAACTCATCCAAGGATCAGGCTGTTAATGATCTGCGCCGTGACCGTGGTACGCTGATTTCTTCCGGTCTTATCGCCGGTGGTGCACTCTTCGGCGTGTTTGCGGCTATCACTCGATTTGCCGGATTTGAATATGTCAATCCGCTTGATGAGGGTCTCACTCAGATCTTGGGTTGTGTAGCGTATGCACTCCTGATAATTTATCTTATCTGGGACTCTAAGCGAGCCAAACGATGAGCTCTACTTCACGACTTACTGCTGAACAGCTGAAGAACGATATATTGCGTTTCTTCGCGTTCGAACCATATAAACGCCAGTCCGTCCTCATTGACGGACTGGCGCGTTATTGTACAGCTTATGGTCCTCGCGATGTCTTTCTGCTGAATGGATATGCCGGTTCTGGCAAGACCTCGGTGATCGGTGCTCTCGTCAAGGCACTGAGTCTTAATAAGCGCAAGACTGTCATTCTCGCACCTACAGGACGGGCGGCCAAGGTGGCATCCATCTTTTCCGGTAGCAGGACCTCAACCATACATCGACGCATATTCAAGGCAGACTCTCCCGAGCCCGTTTCTCATGTATCGCTGGCCCCCAATAACAGTCGCGATACCATCTTTATTGTAGATGAGGCATCACTCATCACTGATGGGGGAGGACAAGGGCAAGGTCTTTTACAACAGTTGATACGATATGTATATAGCGGTAATAATTGTACGATGATACTGCTGGGTGATATCGCACAGCTCCCGCCTATAGGTCAGTCTGTCGCACCCGCAATGTCCGTGGAGCGCCTCCGCCAACTCGGCCTCTCTCCTTATTACTATACACTTGACGTCACTGCACGACAGACTGCCGGCAGCGGCATCCTCTATAATGCTACGGCGATACGACATCTTATCTTTGATAAAAATGCTCATTTGCGTCCGACCGTATACACTGCGGGATTTGAAGATGTCAAGGTTGTGGATGGCTACGACTTGGCCGACTGTCTCTCCTCATCCTGGGCCTCTGTGGGTATTGATGAGACGATCATCATCACCCGGTCCAACAAGCGCGCCAATCAGTATAATCAAGCCATCCGGAGTCAAGTCATGATGGCCGAAGAACCGCTCCAGCAGGGAGAGAGACTGATGGTATCAAAAAATGATTACTATTGGAGCGGACTCAATCATCTCCCCGCTCTGATTGCTAACGGTGACATTGTCAACGTGTGCTGGGTGGGGCGTACTGAGAAGATGTATGGCCGGTATTTTACAGATGTTGAGGTCACAATAGGCTCTGATGAACAGCGCATTGGTGCCAAATTGATGTTGCGCTCGCTAATGGTTGATACCCCGGCTGTGTCACGGGAGGAGATGGATGCTCTCTACAACATGGTTCTCTCTGAGCAGGAGGGGACTATGACCGAGAAGATCATGTCCGCATTGCAGGATCCATACTACAATGCGTTGCAGGCAAAATACGGTTATTGTGTCACATGTCATAAATCACAAGGCGGTCAATGGAAATACGTCTATATCGACATGGCCGGTATAGCCCCCGATGCCATCGATGAGACCTTCTATCGCTGGCTGTATACTGCCATCACCCGAGCTACAGAGCGTGTCTACTTCATAAATCCGACCATCCCCGTCGAATAAGCACAAAATTAAATCGCAAAATTAAATTAAAGAATATCAA
>CAMWUY010000177.1 GCA_947177615.1 uncultured Porphyromonadaceae bacterium | reverse complement strand
GGAGGATGATGAGGATTAAAACATTGGCAATGATGCAATAACTGTAAAGGTATGATTAATATCAGTATGTCGTTGTTGGATGAAATGTTGCGTGAGCAGCTGAAGGTATGGCCTCTGGCTACCGACAATTACGCGGCTCTGGGTCGGACTGAACGACGTCGATTTAAGATCGGAGCTCTCGAAGGAGCATTTCAATATAATCCGGCTCGTATAGTCAGTACAGGCGCTAAGACAGACAAGCAGAGCATAGCGCAACGGCGTTGCTTTCTGTGTTCGGACCATAGACCTGATGAGCAGTATTCCATACCATTTACGGTAGATGGTGGAGGAGAGTGGGAAATACTTGTCAATCCCTATCCAATCTTGCCGTGGCATTTCACTGTAGCTTCTGTCAATCATGAGAAACAGGGAGAAATTCCTCTTGATATGATCGTTCTCGCCGAGCAGTTGCCTGGAGCTGTAATGTTTTATAATGGAGCCCGCGCCGGAGCGTCTGCACCGGATCATCTGCACTTTCAGATGGTCCTAAAAGAGGAAATGCCTCTGATTAATTATCTGGAATCGGGTGGTGATGTCTCTCAATTACCCTACAGGGTATGGTATAGAATTGTGACTCCTGACAATGACGGCATGGTATATTTGCGTGAATTCACAGAAATACGGGGCACGGATCGAAAGTCGGGAAGTGATGACAAGGATCTTGTGAATGCTTTTGCATGGATGGGAGATGACGGGTATTTACGATTGGTTGTGGTACCTCGGTCCGGTCATAGACCCTCATGTTATGATGCAGGATCGGGAGAGGGAATGTTGGTAAGTCCCGGAGCAATTGATGTCGCCGGCCTGATAATATTGCCTCGTCGAGCGGATTATGAACGGATAAATGTCTCAGATTTGGCAAAGATTTATTCAGAGACTATGATATTATGAAACGATCACCCTGGTATTGGATTCCGACAGTATATATAGCTGAGGGTCTCCCCTATTTTGCGGTCAATACACTCACCGTGTTGATGTATAACAATATGGGAGTAAGCAAGTCAGAGATGGCATTTTTTACCGGGTGGTTATATTTGCCATGGGTGATAAAGCCCTTTTGGAGCCCCTTTGTGGATCTCATTAGAACCAAGCGTTGGTGGACGCTGACGATGCAATGCTTGATCGCGGTGTGTATGGCAATGGTCGCGTTTTTATTGCCGACAAGTTTTTATTTTGCATCGACTCTGGTAGTATTCTGGCTTATGGCTTTCTGTAGTGCAACGCATGATATAGCGGCGGATGGATATTATATGCTTGAGCTTGACGAGCGTCAGCAGGCCGCATACGTTGGAGTTCGCTCGACATTCTATCGTTTTGCAAGTCTGATGGGTCAAGGAGGACTTGTAATTTTGGCCGGTTTGCTTGAAGAGTCATTGGGGGAAGTGTCAAGGGCATGGTCCATGACATTCCTTATTTTGTCTCTCTTTTTTGGTTTGATATTCATATATCACCTGCGTTTTATGCCCCGTTCATCCGATGACCAACCGCACCTCTGCGAAAGTGTCAGTAATATAGTCCGGGGTTTTGGTGAAACATTTGTGACATTCTTCCGCAAGCGTAATATCCGGTGGGCGTTAGTATTTATGCTCCTGTATCGTTTGCCTGAAGCATTATGTATCAAATTAGTTCAACCGTTTTTAGTTGATAATACTGCGATGGGAGGTTTGGGACTTACTACGGCTCAAGTCGGTTTTGTAAATGGAACCATAGGTGTAATCGCACTCCTGATCGGGGGGATTGTCGGTGGATTGGTAGTAGCCCGAGGCGGTCTGAAGAGATGGTTATGGCCGATGGCAATGTCGTTGGCGTTGCCATGTATTGTCTATTGCTATCTGGCTATGTCTCCCACAGACAATATGTTTGTGATATGTAGTCTTCTTGGGATTGAGCAATTGGGTTATGGCTTTGGATTTACGGCTTTTATGTTGTATCTGATGTACTTCAGCCGTGGTGTGAGTCAGACATCGCATTACGCCTTCTGTACGGCCTTTATGGCATTTGGTATGATGATACCCGGAATGTTTGCAGGGCACATATACGAATGGATAGGTGGTTATGTCGGTTTCTTTTGGATCGTAATGATATCGTGTGTATTCACAATTATTGCGACGGGAGGGATATATAGAACGCTAAATTCAGACGTTAAATGAGGTAATAATAATTCATGAGTCAAAATGATAACTAAATAATTGTAGCAAAATTAAAAAATCACTATCTTTGCAACAGATTAGACAATAGGCCTAATATACAATTGGTTGTGGTGTATCAGATGTACATGCACAGGATATAACTATGAGGGAGTGATCACCCGACTGAAAAATGTAATCACTGAAATTATAAACTAACTAAATATTAACCTTTTAAAAATTCTTAAAACAAACAAAAATGAAAAAACTTTTCATGAGTCTGGCAGCAGTTCTCGCATTTGGTGCAAATGCGGAAACAGTGACTCTGACACCTCAGTCTATAGATGCGGATGGTGTCGTAGCTACGGGCAATCCAAATTTTAACATTGTTGTAGCTAAAAACAATGGTACTACCGAACCGACAATCAATTCGAATGCAAAGGATCTGCGTGTATACGCTAAAGGTTCCCTTACCCTTCAGGCTATTCAGGGTATTGAAATTAACGAGGTCGTGTTTAATATCTCAACTCAGGGTTTGAAACGTCTTGCTCCCATAACAGCAACAGTTGGAACGATCGCTACTCAGGCTGTTGGTGACAATACAGTAACTTGGACTGGAGAAAGCAATGACATTACATTCACAGTTGGTGATAATTCCAATTACGGTTCTGATGGTGCCAAGAAAGCCGGCCAATTGGACGTAAACACTATTCAAGTGTCTTATAGAGTTGTCGGTACGGATCCCAATGCTGTATTTGCTCCTGTTATAACTTACGACGTTGCTACCGATGCGGTAACTCTTGAATGTGCTACTGAAGGTGCATCAATATATTATACTACGGATGGAACAACACCGGATGCAAACAGCACACTTTATTCGTCTCCGTTTGTATTATCAGAAAGTACTACAGTAAAAGCCATAGCTGTCAAAGGTGATGGTATAAGTAATGTAGCATCATTGGTGATAGTTGTTCCTGTAAAGGCAAACTCAATTGTTGAAATGTTAGCTAAAGCACCGAATTCCGGTGATGTAGTAATGGTGAATTGTGATCTTACTGTAGTTTATGTTTACAATAAAAGTGTATATGTGGTAGATGACAATGGTGGCCACACATTGCTTTATGCGAACAATAATTATCAGATTGGAGATGTAATTCCCGCAGGTTGGAATGTGAAATACAGTCCTTTTAATTCGCTTCCTGAGTTTGTTCCTTCAGGTTCATTTCCTTCTCCTTCGAATCACGTCGAAGTGGAATATCCCACTATCAATACTGTAGATGATACGTTAATTAATAAGGTAGTATATTTAAATAATGTGACTTTTGAGCAGGCTACACTTGCAGACCATGCTAATAATGCCACTTTTACAGGTCTACTTGCAGACGGGACAAATGTGACTTTTTATAACAACTTCTACGCTCCATCTGTAGAGTCCGGCACATATAAAGTTCTTCTCGCGGTATCGATTAATAATGATGCACTTCAGGTTTATCCTATTGAGTATGCAGAAGTAGCAGACGAGGAACCCACACCTCTCTATGTAGTCGGTGCAAACGTTAATGGTAATGTATGGGCTCCGGATGCTGCTGAGGGCAGAATGACATATCTTGGTAATGGTATCTATGAATGGAAAGGTGAGAGCTTGGCAAGTGAATTCAAGTTCTGCAACGGTACTTGGGCTGAAAACTATGGTGGAAATGGAACAGCAATACTTTTGGATGAAGAATACAGGGTCTGTATCTTATAAACATCTCCGCGCCCACGAGACAAGA
>CAMWUY010000176.1 GCA_947177615.1 uncultured Porphyromonadaceae bacterium | reverse complement strand
CTTGATGCAGTATTGCACAAGCTTGAGATCCCCAATATCACGTCGGCCACCATCGGTCAGATAGTATCTGTTTCCCAGGCTCTGGAGAGAGAGGCCGGTGAGAGGTGCATACATCTGGAATTAGGCAATCCCGGTTTGCCGGCGGAGAGTATAGGCATAGAAGCTGAGTGTGCGGCCCTGCACAGCGGTGTCGCAAGCAAATATCCGGATATAGGCGGTATCCCGGAATTGAAGGTTGCCGGTTCGGATTTTCTGAAAGCGTTCATGGATATCGATGTGCCGGCTCATTGTATAGTGCCCACAGTAGGGTCAATGCAGGGATCTTTTACGTTGATGCTGCTGTTGAAACAACGTCTTGCGGATAAAGATACTATGCTGATAATTAATCCGGGTTTTCCGGCACAGCGTCATCAAGCCAAGTTGCTTGGGATGAATATTCAGTCTTTCGATATCTACAACTACCGTGGTAAAGCTCTTGAAGCGAAACTTGAGGAGGAGATGTCGTCAGGCAGAATAACAGCAATGATTTACTCAAATCCGAACAATCCGGCATGGACCAACCTCACGGATGAGGAACTTGAGATAATTGGTCGGATGGCAACGAAATATGATGTCATAGTGCTTGAAGATACAGCCTATCTTGGTATGGATTTCCGCAAGGATTTTTCCAAGCCGTATTCGGCTCCATATATTCCAACTGTAGCGAAATATACTGATAACTACATATTATTAGTCTCGGCGTCGAAGATATTTAGTTATGCAGGTCAGCGTATAGCTATTGTATGTATGAGTGACTCGGTCTTCTCGCGTCATTACAGTTTCTTTGAGAGTTTTTATGAGATGCCGGCCTTCGGTGACGCATATATATATGGTGTGTTGTACTGTAGTTCTTCAGGTACTTCTCATGCAGCGCAATATGCGATGGCCGCAATGCTCGAGGCCGCAGTGCGCGGTGATTTAAACTTTGTAGAGCACACGTCGGAGTATGGTAGACGAGCTCATGAGGTAAAGAAATTATTTACAGATAACGGGTTCCACATTGTCTATAGTATAGATGGAGATGTTCCTATCTCGGATGGTTTCTTCTTCACTGTAGGTTATAAGGAAATGGATGGCGGAAAGTTGCAGGAAGAGTTGCTGATGCATGGTATCTCAACAATCTCGTTGTCATCTACAGGTTCAGAGCAGGATGGTGTACGTGTGACAGTGTCAACGGTATGCAGCAAGGATGATTTTGAGCTTTTGGGCCGACGCCTCAAGGCCTTTAATGAATCACACTAATCAAATGTAATATATGAGTAATCAAACGAAATATATGACGGCAGAAGAGGCTGTCAAACTCATAGAGAGCGGTGATCATGTGTTCATCCAGGGTTCCACGAGTGTGCCCGAAGTCCTGGTCAAGGCTTTGGCTGATCGAGGAGATGAATTGAGAGATGTGACGATCTATCAGGGATTCTGTGTAACGAAGGGAGCGGCTCCGTATTGTCAGGAACGGTATAAGGAATCGTTCCTCGTCGACAGTATGTTTGTGAGTAATAATGTACGCGAATGGATAGCTCAGGGATATGGTTCCATGACTCCAAGATTCTTGGGTGAAGTTCCTGCATTATTTCGCGATGGCACCTGTCGGGTAGATGTAGCATTGATCAATTGTTCAATGCCTGATGAGCATGGAAATGTCAGCTATGGTGTATCTGCAGATCTGGCAGTATCGGCTGTAGAATGTGCGCAGTGTGTGATAGCGCAGATAAACCCGCAAATGCCGTTCAGTTACGGAGATTGTGTTATAAATATCTCTCAATTGTCCGCAGTCGTAATGGTAGATGATCCACTAGTCGAGGTTCCGACGGCAGTGCCAACAGACAAGGAGATAAATATCGGTAATTATATAGCCGAATTGATACCTGATGGTGCAACATTGCAAATAGGTGTAGGTGGTATCCCTAATGCGGTAATAAGAGCATTGGAACATCATAAGCACTTAGGTTTGCACACGGAAGCTATGACGGATGGTGTGCTTCCCTTGTTGGAAAAAGGTGTAATAGACAATAGCTGTAAGAAGGTCATGCCCGGAAAATCTATTGCTTCGCTGGCCCTCGGCAGTCGTAAATTGTACGACTATATGAATTACAATAAGGATATGGTGTTTAAGGATGTTGCCTGGACCAATAATCCGTTTGTAATAGCTCAGAATCCGAAAGTGATGTCAATCAATTCATGTCTTGAGATAGATCTGACCGGTCAGGTATGTGCGGATAGTATAGGAACTAAAATATTCTCAAGTGTAGGTGGCCAACATGATTTCGTATACGGTAGTTCACAGAGCGAAGGTGGTATCTCTTTTCTGGCGATGCTGGCGACAACAAATAAGGGCCAAAATAAGATAAAGCCGGTTCTTACTCCGGGTGCGGGAGTTGTGACAACCCGCTTTCAGACTAATTATGTTGTGACGGAGTATGGAGCAGTAAATCTGCGCGGAAAGAACCTTGCCGAGCGTGCAAAATTGTTGATATCTATTGCAGCTCCGGAGTATAGAGAGGAACTGTCGAGAGCTGCTGCAGATCGATTTGGTTACAGTTTTTTGCGTCTTAAAGATATCATTAATTGATATCGTCATATACGGATTGATCGGCTTTAACTTATGCATACAGGCTATAAAGGAAATCATTAATGTAAGATGTTGAAAGACGAAAAATTGCTTCATGATATGTCGGAGTTGTGGAAAGATATTTTCCATGACTCCGATTCTTATATATCACTGATAATAAATAAAAAGTTAGACTTATCCTTATGTGAGTGGTGCTATAATGATGTTGGAGAAATGACATCCATGATTATCGGTATCCCCTATATATTTTGGGGTCATGATTCGCATTTTAGAGGATTGTATTTATGCGGAGTCAGTACCCGAGAAGAGTATAGAGGTAAAGGTGAAATTCAACGGCTAATGCACTCGGTAGAAGCAAGGGCATCTGATGCAGGATTTGATTTTACTTTTCTTATACCAGCTAATGAAAATCTGCGTCATTTTTATGCCAAGAAAGGATACGATAATATGTCACATTTTTGTAAAAAATGTTGTATAAATTCCGGTGAAACTCTCTTGCAGAATATCGAAAAATTTAATAAGATGACGGAGTGTAATCCAATTATTAAATTGTATAATAATGATAATAGCTGTATTGATAAAATTGAGAAAAAAAGTCTGAATTCTAAACGATTATTTGGCGAGTATGTATTAAAACTATTGACTAAAATTGAGAGGGGGAGCGGTCGATATTTTCTGTGCCATACGATAGATCAGTGGCGCAATGTTTATAAAGATTGGTTAGACAGCGGGAACGATATATATTACGTCTACTCATTAGGTGAAGTGTACAATCCTGAGAATGTGAATTATGAAAGTATGACGTTGACCGATATTGTGTTTATAAATAGAAATCTTATTAATGAGCAGGTGAAAGAGGAATTGTCATCATGTAGATGCAAAGTCGATGAAATATACAGGCCTTATGGTATGATGAAACCTCTGAGTCGTAGAGTCCCCGATCCTATTGAATTTGGGATCTCGTTTATGATGGATTAGAATTTTTCAGGTGTTTTTGTAAAGAGTCAGAGTGAGGTCAAGTAGTGTCCTCTGTATTTGTATGTATATCCGGATGGTGTAGATGATCTTAACAGACGATTACACTCAACGCGCGAGAATTGGATATTTGAGAGAAAATGATGTAGGAGTTGCAAATATTAAAATATCAAATTCTCGTTCAATTTAGTAAAATTTAGTGTTATTTTAAGGTTGGTGATACAAAATCCTGCTTTCTTTGATTATCCCCCGGGAATGATTGATTTTTTTAGTGCAAGATCATGATTAGTGGAAAATTACATATTCCGGAGCATACCCGTTCACTTATGAAGTCTATTTCCTAGGGTGGAAA
>CAMWUY010000175.1 GCA_947177615.1 uncultured Porphyromonadaceae bacterium | reverse complement strand
AGCCTCTCTACCGGCAAGAATGCCAAGGCCGTGCGCATACGCACACGTAGACCCGGAGGCGGAATACGTTACAGCAACGAGTGCTTTATATTCGAATCCCGTACCGCCGAGGGCTGGGATGAGTCTCTCTCACAAGACGGATTGCTGATATGGCACGTCAACTATGACGCTGACGCATGGGTCAACAACGTAGTTAATGTCAATGGTATGTCCAACGTCGACATCGTTCGTCCCGATAAGAAGAATAGGGATATCGTAGTATGGCCTGGCGATGAGGGCAAGTACACTTACCTCACTCCCGAGACTCCGGACTTCACGCTCACACCATACAAGAATCCCAATATCTTCAAGGTGTGGATCTCCAACATCTCTTATGACCCGGAGACCAAGTCTGCAAGTTTCGAGTACAATATGTATAAGGAGATCCCCGAGATGACCACACTGCTGCATGACAAACCCACCGCCGATCCCGACTCTCACAACGTCACACTCGCGTGGGATACTGCTGACGGAGCTACTGACTATCTCCTCACAGTACAGTATAAGGATCTCTTCGGACGTTGGAGCACATACGGTGACTTCGATGGTTATCCCGTCGGTAACAACACAACATTCGTCATCAAAAACATACCGACAGAATACTGGAAATCTCAATTCACCGCATTCGTAGTCCCCTACAGAGGCTACCCCTCCAAGAACCCCTCCAACACGATCAACTTTGTCCCGGCCAATCTCGATAATACCGCTGTGGAAGTCATCGAGGCTGACACAGTAGGTATCTATGGACTCAACGGACGCATCGAGGCTCCCGCAGGCGCACGTGTGTTCAATATCAACGGCGTCGAGACCGGCACCGAAAACCTCACCGCCGGCATATACATCGTTGTCCTCAACGGCAAGACTGCTAAAGTTGTCGTAAAATAATAATAATTAGAGCTTAAAGAGGTCTTATACGACCTCCTCAATAAAAAAAGTGCCCAAAGAAGTTGGTAAATATCAAGAAACTAACTATCTTTGTGGCGCTTTTTTCAAATATATCATTTACAAAGTGGGAAAATTCACGGCATATAAAGTGGAGTTAGCCTCGCTTCCCGATGGGAAATACGAGCAGGATTTCGTGTGCGATACAGAGTTTTTCAAGAATATGGAGCACACCGGCATCAACAAGGCTGACGTCAAGGTACACATGGATCTCGTCAAGAAGAACGATGCCTACGACTGCAAATTCCATTGTACAGGCGTGGTAACAGTCCCCTGTGACCGCTGCCTTGACCCACTCGATATCGATGTCGACACTGACTATCATATCATCGTGAAATATGGAGAAGAGTTTGACGATGAGAGCGACGACCTCCTCATCATCCCGTATAGCAATACCAATCTGAACGTGGCGTACATGCTCTATGACACTATTCTCCTCACCATCCCGCTCAGACACGTTCACCCCCTCGGCAAATGCAACAGAGCTATGGCTCAAGCACTCAACAAACACCGAGCAAATATCGACGATGAAGCTGAAGACGTACTCGAAGAAGCGGAGTATGACTCAGCCAATGACGACGAGTGACCGCGGCCCCACGTCTTAACCCCATAGACCCGAGCCGACGAATATATATCTATAAAACAACTTAAAAAGAATAATAAAAATGGCACATCCTAAACGCAGACAATCGCACACCAGAACAGCGAAACGTCGTACTCACGACAAAGCACTCATCCCCACTCTCGCTATCTGCCCCAACTGTGGCTCCTGGCACATCTATCACACTATCTGTGGCGAGTGCGGATACTATCGCGGCAAACTCGTTCTCGACAAAAATATCCCCACTGTTTAATCCCATTACAGGTCGTTTACTTTCCCGAGTATGTCTAATGCAATAATCAGCGGCATCGCCTCATATCAACCCGAAGACATCCTGGACAATCAGATGCTCTCCGAAATGGTTGACACCAACGACGAGTGGATCACCACCCGCGTCGGAGTCAAGCAACGCCGTATCCTCCGCGAAGAGGGTAAAGGCTCCGGATATATGGGACAATTAGCCGTAAAAAAACTGCTCCAAGAGACCGGGACTGACCCTCAGGACATCGATCTCCTGATTTGCGCCACATCCAATCCTGACTATAGATTTCCATCTACTGCCAGCGTCATAATACATCAGGCTAATCTCAATAATGCCTACGGATATGACATTCAGGCTGCCTGTGCCGGATTTATTGTCTCAATGCAGGCCGCCAACGCTTATATCAAGAGCGGACTGTACAAGAAAATTATCGTCGTGTGCGCCGAGAAGATGTCAAGTATGACCGACTACCGGGACCGCAGCACATGCCCCCTCTTCGGAGACGCAGCGGCCGCCGTGCTTGTCGAACCCTCCGATGATCTGTCACTCGGAGTCATCGATGCCGAATTTCACGTCAACGGTGAAGGACTGCCACACCTCCTTATGAAGGCCGGCGGCTCTGTCAAACCCGCTACCGTCGAAACCGTGCAGAACAGAGAACACTACATCTATCAGGAAGGCAGAGCTGTCTATAAACATGCCGTCAGCGATATGCTCTCTTCATCGCTAAACGTCATGAAACGCAACAACCTCGACAATGACCTCATCGACTGGTTTGTGCCTCACCAGGCCAATCTGCGTATCATTGAGGCCGTCGGTGACAGACTCAAAATGCCCCACGAGAAGGTGCTCATAAACATACAGAAGACCGGCAACACTTCAGCTGCTTCCATTCCACTCTGTCTCGATGAGTTCAAATATAAGCTGCATAAGGGTGACAAAATCCTTATGACCGCCTTCGGAGCCGGATTTACATGGGGAGCTATGTACCTCACTTGGGCCATCAATCCTAAATAATTGATTCAAACGCAACTGGCACTCTCCTTAACCTACAGTCAAAAGCGTTTATTATAATCTTAATACAAGAGCGGGACGTGAATATCGTAACCCGCTCTTGATTATTTTTACACTGCATATCCAAACACTTGTACACGTATTCGCGTTCATAATATATGACATCACCTCCTGTAAGGAGTGTCACTGTTTACGCTAAATTTTAATATATAACCCAAATAATAATATGGAAAACGCAACAAACACCAATCATCGCGCCGGCTTTGTAAACATCGTCGGCAACCCCAACGTCGGTAAATCCACACTGATGAATGACCTCGTCGGTGAACGCATATCTATCATTACCAACAAGGCCCAGACCACAAGACACCGTATCATGGGTATTGTCAATACCCCCGAATACCAGATAGTATATTCTGACACACCGGGGGTACTCAAACCTAAATACCGTCTGCAGGAGTCAATGCTCGAATTTTCTGAAGGCGCACTGACCGACGCCGATATATTGCTCTACGTCACCGACGTGGTCGAAGACCCGGAGAAAAACGCTGACTTTCTCGCGCGTGTGGCAAAGGAAACTATCCCGGTGCTCCTCGTCATCAACAAGATTGACCTGCTCAAAGGCAACGAACAACTTGAACAACTTGTCGATGAATGGCGCAAACGCCTCCCGAACGCTGAAATTTTTCCAACAAGCGCTACGGAGAAATTCAACCTTGACAACCTCAAAAACCGTATTGTCGAACTTCTCCCCGTCGCACCACCTTACTACGGTAAGGATGCACTCACCGACAAGCCGGCACGTTTCTTCGTCACAGAAATAATAAGAGAGAAACTCCTGCTCAACTACGACAAGGAGGTACCGTACTCTACTGAAGTCATCGTCGAAAAATTCGACGAAGGTGACGGAGCTATCCATATCATGGCCGTCATTTACGTAGAACGTGACTCGCAAAAGGGTATAATTATCGGAAAAGGTGGCGAGAAAATTAAAAAAATCGGTATCGAAGCCCGTAAAGATATCGAACAATTCTTCGGTAAAAAGGTCTTCCTCGAACTGTTCGTCAAGGTAGAAAAAGACTGGCGCAACCGGGAGAACAAACTTAAAGCATTCGGATATATAGACTGATCATATATATCCCTGTCCATGCATTTATCTCAATTTATACAATAAATAAAT
>CAMWUY010000174.1 GCA_947177615.1 uncultured Porphyromonadaceae bacterium | reverse complement strand
CCTCTGGAAATGAGAAATCAACCTTTAAGGTCAAAATTGTCAAGTTAGTTTTCAGCGGTTTATAAAATATAATGCACTATTGAAATCGAGACTACAACGAATACTTGCCCGGTCTTTATCGGCCATAGACTAAAGCTTATGGCTGATCAACCGAAAGTCTTTGAATATTATGTTCACACAATGACGTCACGGACTCACGACAAGCCATATTCCATGTGGCTCGTCGTGAGTCTACGTGTCTACCTTAGAAGATTACTCCGGCTGATATGCTCCGTGTTGATAACACCAAGTCTACCAGCCGATTCCTTCTATGACTGTTACGGTGTTGCCGAATGACGGCATACACGCCAAAGACATCGAGGTTTGCATGTGGCTGCTCTTCAATGTCTTTCGCGTCAATGGCGATACTTGAAAATAACTGCCAACGAAAAATACACAACCTCAAACAGAACGGGATACTATTCCTCTATTGTTACAAGACGGTATTTTTGAGAACCAAGACCAAGTTCTTCTGCGTGAGTAAGTATATGAGTACCCTGACGGGAATTGATTCGTTCGATAAGGGCTGCCTTGCCGGGGTCGTCGGAGTTAAACACCATATCTACACAGGCTCTATCAAGTGCAACAGGATCAAGAGACGCAAATACTCCTAAGTCACCCATTTCCGGCTCCTCGGGATGTCCGTTGCAGTCACAGTCAACAGAAAGACGATTGGCAACATTTATATACAGAATCCGATCACCTGTATAGTCGATTATCCCTTTTGCCGCTTCGGCCATTGATTCAAGAAAGTCTTTTTGTTCAGCCATGTGTCCCCAGATTGAGTCGGCAATTTGGGTTGCTCCGGCTGAATGGATGTATGCTTTACCGTTTGAAGAAGCGATACCGATTGAGATATTCTTGAGTGCGCCGCCGAAACCACCCATCTGATGACCTTTGAAGTGAGAGAGTACGACAATAAAATCGTAATCAGCAAAGTGTTTGCCAACGATGTCCTTTGTCAGATGTTTACCTCCGGTTACAGGGATTTCCATCTCTCCCTCAGCATCCATGATGTCAACGCCCGCAAGGTCTGTAAATCCGTGTTCTTTTGCAGCTTTAATATGAGCTGCTGTTGTATTGCGGTTTCCGGAGTATGCTGTATTACACTCAATGAATGTCCCGTTGATAACCCTTACGAGATCCGCAATGAGAGCAGTGTCGAGGTGATTTGACTTATTTGATTCGCCGGTCGAGATTTTGATACCTATCTTTTTCCCTTCTGCCTTACGACCCAGTGCCTCATAGACTTTTACAAGGCTCTGTGGGGTGATGTCTTTGATATAATATACGGTTGGGATGGAATCTTTCGGGTTTTCAGTTTCTACGGTTGTTGCTGACGATGTTTTTCCTATGCATGACACACTCAATAAGAGTGAGCATGAGAGGATAATTGAAAAAATTGATTTCATATCATATTATGTATATCGGGAATTTGCCTGTTGAAAGGCAAACTCCCGGGGTTTATTGGATTATTTCAGAGTAGATGTGGCTATTTCTGCGATCCTTTCAGGAGTCAGATTGCATTCTTTGAGGAGTTCTGTTGCATCGTACCTGTCGACGAATTGTTTCGGCAAGCCTAAATTGATGACCTTCACATCAGAAGTTCCGAAGTAAGAGGCAACCTTTTGTCCATAACCGCCGTCAACGATTCCATCCTCGGCTGTTATAATCAAATCAAAGTTTCGGAGAGAATCAAGACAGGCGGTATCGAGTGTAGATACTTCGCGAGGATTTATCACCATCGGGTCAAGTCCATTTGATGCGAGTCTTTCCGCTGCCTGCTCCATGACCGGCAGGAATGTACCTACGCCGATAAGCGCAATCCGAGAGCCGTTTCTTACAATATCAAAGGAGGGATGGGAATAGTCGTCAAGAATAGTAACATGGCTGTCAGAACGAACTGCACCACCGGGAACACGGATGACAACGGGTTTCTCGCGCTGTGATTCCGACCAGTCGAGCATTGCTAAAAACTCCTCTTTACAAGTCGGAGTCAGCACGAGCAAATCGGGTATATTTGAGAGTAGTCCGAGGTCAAAGAATCCGAGATGTGTCTCATCGTTGATGCCGAATACTGACCCATAAAATACAACGAATGTTGCAGGCTGATGATTAAGGGCAATGTCCTGACTGAACTGGTCGTAAGCTCGCTGGAGGAATGTGCTTGCGAGAGCAACCACCGGACGAGCTCCACCTTTTGCAAGACCACTTGCCATAGCGACAGCCTGCTGTTCGGCAATCCCGACATCTACGAACTGAGAGCCGGCCTCCTTACGTCGTGAAGGACCGAATCCTATAGCACCGGGGGTTCCTGCGTTAACCACCGCGAGTTCCGGCATTTCTTTCATACGGGCAAGCACCTGATTGGCAAACAGGTCATCATATCCTTCAGGACTCTCTCCCTGTGAAAAAGGTTCCCCTGTTTTAAGGTCAAACGGAGCTGAATAATGAAATTTCTCTTTATCAGCCTCTGCAACCGGAAGGCCCATACCCTTCATTGTGTTAAGATGTACAATAACCGGATAATTGATGTCCTTTACCGATTGGAACATTTCGATAAGACTATGTATATCGTTTCCATAGTGAACATAGCGGTAAGCATAGCCCATTGCACGGAAAAGATTATTGTCGGCGGTGCCGTTGGTGTCGCGAAGCAAACGCAGGTCAGCATAAATACCGCCGTGATTTTCCGCTATGCTCATATCATTGTCGTTGACAATCACAATGAAGTTGGTGCCGAGAGTCGCGCCATAGTCAAGTCCCTCGAAAGCCACGCCTCCGCTAAGTGAGCCGTCGCCGATGACCGCTATCACATTTTCCTTGCCCCCTTTCAGGTCGCGGGCTTTGGCAAGTCCGGATGCTAACGAAACAGCAGAGGAGGTGTGACCAAGCGAGAAAAGATCATAATCGCTTTCCTTAGGGTTTGTATAGCCTGTCACATCATCATAATGCGCAGGGTCAGTGAATGCCTGCATACGACCTGTAAGCATCTTGTGGGGATATGTCTGATGAGATACATCAAATACTATTTTGTCCTCGGGGGTATTGAAGACATAATGGAGCGCGATGATAGCCTCAATCATTCCAAGGTTGGGACCTACGTGGCCTCCGTGGGCTGATAACTTTTCAAGAAGTGCCTCGCGCATAGACCTGGCAAGGACTTTGAGTTGCTGCTCATCCATCTGACGGATGTCAGCTGGAGATTTTATGGCTGATAAATTTATATTCTCCATAGTTGATGTCTTTTATCTTTAGTCAATATATTTGATAACTTTAGCGGGTACACCTGCAACTACGGCATTGTCAGGCACATCTTTCGTAACCACAGCACTCGCGGCCACGATGGCATTTTCTCCGATGGTTACGCCCGGTAATATTGTGGCTCCTGCACCTATCCAAGCGTTGCGCTTGATTTCTATTGGCGCACAAGTCAAGATCCATCGCTTATGCTCATCGTGATTATTTGTTATCAACTGCGAATTAGCTGCAATCATTGCTCCATCGTGGATTGTGATTCCTCCGGCAGCCATAAACAGCACATTGTTAAGAATTGAGCAGTTCCGCCCAATTTTCACTTCCTTTCCACGAACCACATTTATCATCGGCATTATTTTCGAACCTTCACCAAACTCGCCAAAGAGTTCATGTACCAACGCATCATACTCAGCTGTATGTGGCATTGTGTGGTTCAGCTTGAAACAAAGCTGGTCGTTATATACATCCTTTGCCACTTCTTCTTCCGATAGCGCGGCATAATCTATGATTTTATAGTTCTTTTCCATATGATTTTCTTTTTACGGTGCAAAGTTACAGGTTTTTATCCTTGTATGGGTTATTAATCTTCCGCTAAAATTAGCACAATTCTACGAAATGTATTAATTTTGTATTATGGAAAGACAAATTCATGATTCAATAGTATTTTCTGAGGAGTTCTCATTGATTAATTCGCCAGCGTACTACGACTACGTGGTGCATCTTGTATGTACTGACGGAACGGGCAGTTTCCGATACAACGACCGACTTTTTACAATATCGCGAA
>CAMWUY010000173.1 GCA_947177615.1 uncultured Porphyromonadaceae bacterium | reverse complement strand
CTTGATCATGTTATCGCTTCCGGCAAGAATGTCAATATCCTTGTTCTCGATACAGAGGTCTACTCCAACACCGGTGGTCAGTCATCCAAGTCCACACCGATCGGTGCTATCGCCAAGTTTGCCGCAGCCGGCAAACGTATCCGTAAGAAGGATCTCGGTCTGATAGCTACTACATACGGTTACGTTTATGTGGCTCAGGTAGCAATGGGTGCAGACAATGCACAGACACTGAAGGCTATCCGCGAGGCTGAGGCATACGACGGACCGTCACTTATCATCGCATACTCTCCCTGTATCAATCATGGTCTGAAGGCCGGTATGGGTCATAGTCAGGAGGAGGAGAAACGTGCGGTAGAATGCGGTTACTGGCATCTGTGGCGTTACAATCCCGAGGAGGAGGCCAAGGGTAACAATCCCTTCACTCTTGACAGCAAGGATCCGGACTGGAGCAAGTTTGAGGACTTCCTGAAGGGAGAGGTGCGTTTCGCATCTGTTCAGAAGATGTATCCGAAGGAGGCCGGTGAACTCTACAAGGCAGCAGAGGACAATGCGCGTTGGCGTTATAACAACTACAAGCGTCTTGCAGCTCAGAATTGGGGCGTCGATCCCGAAATGACACCTGAGGAGGTAGCCCTCCGCAAATCATAACCGTACAGTTAATAATATAGAAAAGACCCGCTATCTCAGCAAGATAGCGGGCCTTTTCTATATATTTGATGGATGGGTAGCACGGATGTAGATGGGACGGTAGGTGAGAGTGGGATGCTCGGGGAGAGCACTCCAGTGACGTCGGGTCTCTACGGATGAGCCGCCTACACCGGTGTGTCGAAGGTGCATGAGAAGTTCGCGACGTGTGTTGAATTGCAATACAATATCTTCCGTTTCGATATCTACCTCCTTAAAATAGCGTGAAAGTGTATTTTTGAGCCATTCCTCGCTACGGTATGGCATAGAGGTGGGGGACAATACATCAAGCTCGCGAAGATTACCGGGTAAGAATGAGGAGCATAAAAATATGCCACTTTCCGTCAGTAATCGTGCACTGCGTCTGATAAAGAGTTCAGGATCTGTAAACCATTGCATAGTGCTCGCTGAGGCCACCATATCAAACTGATATCGTTCCGTGACTGCATGAGCCATAAATAACTCGGCATCCATGGCAATATGTCGCTCAACAGGTGCGATACCCATATCCGGAGTCATATAAAGGTCTACCATCGTCATATCATCAGGTTTGAGCCTCTTTGCTAGCAGACGTGAGAAGTAACCGGTTCCAGTGCCGAGTTCCAGTATATCACCACCGCAGTTTGTATCATCCGTTAGCAGAGATAGAAGTCTGCGGGCAATGATATGTTGAGCCTCAGCATAGTCGTCATATTGCCGAGCGTTGCTGAAACGGTCCGCAATCTTGCCGGTATCCGGCGTGACCATGTGTACAATATATTGTATGGGAATATAGTGACCGGCAGGTATATCAATCGTTGTCACCCCTACGCTCTGCCAATAGGCCTTTTGAGATTGTTGGCGGAATATCAGGTCATTATCAGATATATAAGCCTTAAGCCACGGTAAAAGTGGAGTGGTATACCGGAGATCACGCAGATTGCGTAATTGTTGTCTCAGCGAGTCTATATTGTAGTCGGTATAAGGTTTTGTACAGGGATATGGGTGAAATTTATCTTTAGATGAAGACATCCTGTTGAGGAAGCGGCGGAGTGTGGCGTGTGTCAGCGTGCGTTCAGTACCATCGTAAATGTCAGGCGAAATGCCGTAGGTATCTGAGACCGGAGCAGCCGTACCATTAACGGCAAATGCGGCCGTGATGCGATGATATGGCAGATCTGAGACGTGTGCAAGATGTTCAGCGGCTATCACACCCAAAGACCATGCAATTATATAGATTGTATCATAACTATCCAAGATACCGGATAATCCGGGTAGCGTAAGATCGGAATAATCGGATATGACGGCAACATCCCATCCCTCACGATATACGTCTGAGTAGAAATCATCCTCGGTAGACCACCCTGCGAATATGAGGAGCAGTCGAGTGTTGTCAGAGCGTGTGATAAAATTAATCGTCATATAGTTGTAATATTCTTACTGTCAGATTCTGATTATATCCAGAAGCGGAGATAGTACGTCCGGGGTAAGCGTAGCGTTGAGTGAAATGCGTAATCGTTCGCCACCGGGTGGCACGGTCGGACGACGTATGGCCATACAATCATAACCGGCACTATTGCACCTCTCAGCTAATCGCAATGCAAGTTCGGCATCGCCTGTGATCACGGGGATGATCTGTGACTGTGACGGTGACGGGATTGGAGATATCTTATTGACAGCAGTGATAAATCCCGAAGATAGACTCCGCAAATATTCGCGCTGTTCAGACATAGCTGTAAGTTTCTCAATCATCAGACTGCTCCATGCGCAATTGACCGGAGGAAGAGCTGTCGAGAATATAAATGGTCGCGCAGTATTGATGAGCAGTGATATAATCTCCTCATCAGCTATTATAAAAGCGCCCACAGAGGCCGCGGCCTTACCCAGTGTGCCGACAATGATATCAACCCGGTCGATGAGTCCCAGTTCCTCAGCCAAGCCTAATCCGTTCGCTCCACGGACACCAAATGCGTGCGCCTCATCGAGGCATACCATAAGGTTGGGATATGTGTGTTTGAGAGCTATAATCTCCTGCAACGGAGCGAGATCGCCATCCATACTGTATACAGACTCTATAACTATAATGACTCGCTCGTATTGGCCGGCATACTGTGATAACAGTCTTGAGATGTCATTGATGTCATTATGAGCGAAACGTCTGAATTCACGCTTTGCAAGCCGTATGCCATCAATACTTGAGGCGTGAATCAGGCGGTCTGAAAGTATCAATGTGCCCGGGACGGCCAGAGCCTGCATCAGTCCTACGTTGGCATGATATCCGGAATTGAATATAAGAGCAGGACGATGATAGAGATGCGACAATTGCTCCTCAAGCATATTATGGTAACGATGACGTCTCGATAGCAGGCGAGAGGCTGCTGAGGTAAAGGGCGCATCACCGAAACGATCCATGAATTCAGCACTGTAATCATCGGCTGAAGCAGCAAGACCCATATAGTCATTGCTTAGCAGATCGATCATCTGCCGGTCTGTTTCCCGCGGGATGGTGCGCAACCTGTGTTGCGCGCTCAATTCAGCCAATATTTCTGAATATTGCATTATCTCTATCGTTATTTATATTTAATCGGTCGCCATTTGTTACCTTATTCTGCGGTGTGTTCCTTGATCAATAGCAGGAGCACGTCACAGAGACGGTGTAACTGCTCATCAGTGACGGCGAGATATGGTGGCATGATATAGGCATTCTTCCCGAAGGGGCGTATCCACACCCCCTCATCTACACAACGCTTCTGAAACCAGCCGAGGTCTACCGGCTTTTCTGTCTGTATGACACCTATACCTCCCAGCACCCGTACATCTTCTACCCCCGGTAGGTCACGAGCCTCGGCAAGTCTCTTCTTAAGAATACTCTCTATCTGTTTTATTCTCTCCTGCCATGGCGATTCAAGCAACAATTGTGTAGAGGCTAATGCAACGGCGCACGCTAACGGGTTGCCCATAAATGTAGGTCCATGCATCATACAGCCTGCCGATGAATTAGAGATTCTATCTGCGATCTCATGAGTGGTGGCTACCGCTGAAAATGTCATAAATCCGCCGGTAATAGCCTTGCCAAGCAGCATAATATCCGGTACCACATCTGCATGCTCGTATGCAAAGAGTCGTCCCGTCCGTCCAAATCCTGTGGCTATCTCATCAAATATCAATATGATATCGAGCTGGTCGCACAGCTTGCGTAATTCACGGAGATATTGTGGATGGTAAAAGCGCATACCACCGGCTCCCTGGACAATGGGCTCAAGGATTACACCGGCAATCTCATCAGCATGTTCCGTAAGCAAGCGGCGCATAGAGTCGAAATCAGCCGGATCCCACTTGTCATCAAACCGACATTGCGGCGCGTCTGCAAAGTATCTGATCGGCAATGATGTACCAAAGGCGCCGTGCATACCCGTGACCGGGTCACATACGGACATTGCATTCCAGGTGTCGCCGTG
>CAMWUY010000172.1 GCA_947177615.1 uncultured Porphyromonadaceae bacterium | reverse complement strand
ATGATGGAGCTTTAGAGTAGATATTTACCAGTTCATCAAGTTTGGCGTCCCGGAATATGGAGAGTGCGACTGACATGGGGGCCTGCTTATGGATCTTTTCTACGTTCTTAAGAGATTCAGTTATAGTTGCTCTGCCTTTATCCACAGAGGTTGCCATCTCGTCAAGTCCTTTTCTGTGGTAATCATATAGTAACTGGCGGATGCCGGAGGTATTTCCATCAGTATATGATGATAGGACGGCAGCTCTGTTTTTGGTGTCTTCGAATGCCTTCCAACCCACTTCACCTGTAGATTGAGCGGCCTGTACGACAGATTGTGCTTTGTCGTAGAAAGTCTGTCCTCCCATCGGTGAGAACGAATCCGAATCTATTGCTAAAAAGAGATATGCATAGAAATCCAAGATCGCTGTCAGATTGTTATCTACACTTGTTTCATTGTATATCAGTGGATCACCGTCATGATATTCAAATTCAATTTTAGTATCTCTGAAGTTTAAGAGAGTTGTAGTGATATTGGTGTTGTAAACAGGACGCGACAATTGTACTTGTAATTCCCCCTTTATACGATCACCATCATACTCCTTGACAGTAAGAAAAAATCTACAGTCTATCCTCTCATTGGGTGAAAATGTAAGTGTGGAGAAACGCGTCTCGTTGAGATAATCATTGATTGCAGTCTGAAGAGACTCAAAAACACTCTTATTTGTACCCTCAATCGCTTGAGAGTTGACTTCCACCATACAATGTAATTCCTGCGCATATAAATTTGAATGCGACAGGAATGTGCTCATGGCAATAATTGCAAGAAGTATGTATTGCTTCTTCAGAAAGCTGAAAATCATTGTATTAATCTGATTTTGTTGTTTGTATCAATCGGTCAATAATATCACGGGCTACTTCCCGTTTTGTCTTTAGTGGATATTCGGTAATATCACCGGCTTTATCCAGAATGGTGATGATATTAGTGTCGCTTTTGAAACCGGCTCCGGGTCGGTTGGCGTCATTAAGGACAATGAAATCCAAATTCTTGTTGCGCATCTTACGAAAAGCGTTCGCAATACCGTTGTTCGTTTCAAGAGCGAATCCCACGATAATACGATCGCCCTTTTGAGAACCCAAGGTGGCAGCTATATCCGGATTTCGTTTGAGCTTGATACACAGTTCGTCTACACCTTCGCGTTTGATCTTAACATCACTTTTTTCCACCGGAGCGTAGTCGGCGACTGCAGCTGCCATAATGGCAATGTCTGATTTCTCAAATGCCTTCTGTGTCTCGTTCAGCATTTCTATAGCTGAGACAACGTCTATGCGGTCGATAGAATCAGATAGTCTCAGTGCAGGATCCACGGGACCGGCAATTACAGTAACGTGTGCACCACGCATGGAACATTCCTCAGCGATGGCAAATCCCATCTTGCCGGAGGAATAATTTCCGATAAAACGTACCGGATCAATATTTTCGTACGTAGGCCCGGCTGTAATTAACACATTTTTGCCTTTCAGATCATCGGACGGCAATGATAACCTGTCATTACCCCCGTCTGTAGAGTCAAAATATTCTATAGCAGCCTGCAGAATATTTTCAGGTTCGGCCATTCTACCTTTTCCTGTCAATCCTGATGCAAGAAAACCACTTTGTGGTTCGACTATTATTACACCGTCATTTCTCAGTCGTTCGACATTTCGTTGTGTAGATGGGTGTGCCCACATATCAAGATCCATTGCCGGTGCGACCATTACCTGTTCCTTAGCTGACAGATATGTCGTGATAAGCATATTATCAGCAATACCATTAGCCATTTTACCAATGGTAGATGCTGTAGCCGGAGCAATAATCATAAGATCTGCCCACAAGCCAAGATCGACATGGCTATGCCATTCACCGGTATTTGCTGCAAAAAACTCACTGACAACGGGTTTGCCACTAAGCGCAGCCAATGTGGCGGGAGTAATGAATTCCTTGCCATTAGGTGTTATCACGACCTGCACTTCGGCTCCGGCCTTGATCAGCAGACGTAGCAGATAGGCCGACTTATAGGCAGCTATTCCACCGGATATTCCTAAAACGATATGTTTCCCTCTCAGATCCTGCATTACATCAGCGTTTGACAGTATTATAAATCACCGTTAGTACATCTTTTGTATTCTTAGCAAAATCACCATTCATTATCCAGCTATAATATGATGGTTCTCTGCGAAATACGTCCGCAACTGATTGACCTTTATGTTTGCCGAATCCGAATATCGGAATGCCTTGCTCATTACGACGCACCTTACCTTGTAAATCAACGGCATTGTCCATTCCGGAGAATTTCGATAGGTATTCCACATCATTTTTCAGATCAGAATATCTGTCAAGTTGCGCCATCAATACTTCGTATGTGGCTTTTGTGTCATTGTTGGCGGCGTGCGCTCCTTCAAGTTCCTTACCACAATAGAAACGGTAAGCGGCAATAAGGGTGCGTTGCTCCATTTTGTGGAAGATGTTTTGCACATCGATAAAGTGTCGTCCTTGCATTTCAAACTTGTGTCCTGCTCGACCAAATTCTTCAATCAGCAGAGGAACATCAAATTTATTGCTGTTATATCCGGCAATGTCACAATTATCAAAATATTTCAACAACTTGGGAGCAATTTCAACGAAGGTCTTCTCGTTCTCGACCATCTCGTCAGTGATATGGTGGATTGCAGTTGCTTCGGCAGGTATGTGCACGGTCGGATTGATACGGCGGGAATATTCCTCGGTATGACCATCCGGAAAGACCTTAATCACACAGATCTCAACGATACGATCTTTCGTAACATTTGTGCCCGTGGTCTCAAGATCAAAGAATATTAGAGGACGTGTAAGATTGAGTTGCATTTATCAATTGGCGCTAATAAAAGTAAAGTCCTGATTTATCACTCAATGACCTGCATCGGGGACTGTAACATCACAATGTCCTCTCCCTCTTCCTGTGTCAGAGGGCGGAACAGTCCGGGACGTGCCGGGTCGCAAAGATCAATGATGATTGTATCACTCTTCAGATTGGTGAGTACCTCGATGAGATATGTGGAGTTAAAACCAATGGTCATTGCGTTCCCCTTGTAGTCGCAGTCTACTCTCTCCTCCGCACATGTGCTGTAGTCCAGATCTTGAGCCGCAAGAAGCATTTCTGTCGGTTGAACATTAATCTTAGTCAAACCGGATGCCTGACTTGCAAAAAGCGATACACGACGCATAGCGTTGAGGAATGTATCTCTGTCCACCACCATGTGGAATGGTGAATCTTGCGGTATAACTCTATCGTATTTGGGATAATTGCCCTTGATAAATCGTGTGGAGAGGGAATATTGGCCAAAATTGAAAGTCGCGCTTTTGCTATCCTTAATGACCTGTACCTCACCTTCATCCTTAGCCAACAGGCTACGCACAATGGCAGCCGGCTTTGCCGGCAGAATAAATGATGTTTCAGTGCCGGGTGTGACTGTTGAGTTAGTATATTTCACCAGCTTGTGCGTATCTGAGCTGACAAATACGATTTTGTCAGGGAAGATATCCCAGTATATACCGGTCATAATCGGACGGATGGGATCTGTAGATGCGGCGAAGAGTGTGTTCTCAATGCCGTTGAGCACAACGCCGGCAGGTAGGATAAGTGTCTCTTTATCCTCCTCCTGATCCTTAAGACGCGGGAATTCTGTCGCATCAATACCCATAAAATTAAAGTGACCGTTCAAGAATTTGATATCGATCTCCTTGTTCTCGTCATTGATATAGAATGTCAGAGGTTGCCCAGATATCTCCTTGACAATATTGAGCAGTCGTTTAGCGTTTACTGCGATCTCACCATCACATTCTGACTCCATGACTTCGAGAGAAGCGGTCATGACATTCTCTTGATCAGAGCCGGTGATAGTCAATGTATTGTCTTTAACAGTAAGGAGAAAATTATCCAAAATAGCAAGTGCATTCTTAGCATTTATGACTTTGCTTACAGCTTGAAGCTGTGCCAACAGAGCCTTGCCTGATACGTTAAATCTCATAATGATATGTTGTTTTGTGTTATTTAAGTTTAAACGGGTCATTACTGACCGAGACTGTAAAATTTGTATATATTACATACTTAGTCTTAATAGTAACAAATTTAACAAAATTTATTGAGATAATTGTAATTAAACCGGGAAAATATAGAATATAGCTATTTATACTTAAACCCTCACCCATATTT
>CAMWUY010000171.1 GCA_947177615.1 uncultured Porphyromonadaceae bacterium | reverse complement strand
GGAGTGTAGGCTTTAGCCTACGCACAGAGTAAAGCATGGAGTGTAGGCTTTAGCCGTACAGCATGGAGTGTAGGCTTTAGCCTACGCAGATCAGCAAGCAAACCATATCATCGTGTGGCGTAGGCTAAAGCCTACACTCCATATCGCGTCGCTTTGCTGTACGCTAAAGCCTACACTCCATGTTTGGGATACGGAAAAAGAGCGGCTTGATGGCCGCTCTTTCTGTCGGGGTGAAAGGATTCGAACCTTCGACCCCCTGGTCCCAAACCAGGTGCGCTAACCGGACTGCGCTACACCCCGGAGAGATAGAGATTTGTTTGCTGATGCAAATGTAGTGAAAAAGTAGGTATTTTTACCTGTTTTTACATTTTTTAACACTATCCATACAGCATGGAGTGTAGGCTTTAGCCTACGCAGATCAGCAAGCAAACCATATCTTCCGTGGCGTAGGCTTTAGCCTACGCAATGACAGAGAATGTTTGTCTTCGGGTTGATGTGCGTAGGCTAAAGCCTACACTCCATATTGTTATCTGACGATCTCGATGCGGGAGGGGCGGGCGGCGTTGATCGGCAGCACTACGCTTAGCGTCGTGCCTGTCAGGGCATAGCCGTACTGACGGATCGCCTTGACTGACATGGCTCGATCCAACACGATGCCGTCGGCCTCCACACGACGCGGAGACTTCGTTCCATATCCCGGTATATCAAGAGTAAGCATCCTCACCTCCGGCATATCCAAGTATGTGCCTTCGCTTGAAACATTGACCACAATAGTGTCACCGGTCTCCTCACCGGTGAATGTGGTCAACTGATAATCATTCTCATCCAGAGCCGATGGATTAAATCTATCATCCATATACATCGTATACGAGGTCTTCTCGGCCGAGGGATAGTATCTTACATTGAGGAGCACCGGATTATACTGCGTCACATTCTCTATCGGCTGCGTGTACTGCGGCACAAAGGCACCGCGACGCACGAAGAGCGGCATCTGACTCAGCGGAGCCGGAACAACTGCTGTCTTACCACCCTTGTACACACGGGCCGCATTATACCAGTCCACCCACTCTCCGGCCGGGAAAGTCACCTGACGGGCTTTCTGACCGGCCTTCATAACGGGAGCTACAAGGACATTGTCACCCCACAGATATTCATCCTCAATCTCGGAATATTTCTTGTCAGGGTTATCGCCGCGGAAGTTCAGCGGACGGGCCATCGGATAACCGTAGCGTGCATTCTCATACGCCAGAGTATAATTGTACGGTAGCCACTCATAGCGCATACGTATATACCGCGAGGTGATATTCTCCATCTGCGGATAGTGATACGGCTCGGGCTTGAGCTGCGCATGCGTGCGGAGCACCGGCGTAAACGCTCCCATCTGCAGCCATCGCACATAGAGCTCCGGATCAACAGGATGCTGAGGATCAACGGCAAATCCACCGATATCGCTGCTCATATAGCCCAGGCCGGAGAGACCAGAGTTGAGCATCAGTTTGACCTGAGGCTGCATACCCTCCCACGAGCGGGCCACGTCTGTGGTCCAGGGGAAAACGGAATAACGTTGCAGGCCGGCAGTGCCACCGCGCATCAGCAGCACCGGGCGGCGCTCCGGATAATACTCGCGAAGCATGTCATAGATGATCTTCGACCATTCATTGCCATACACATTATGATATTGTGACGCAGTCTCGCCGTTATGATGACGTATGGTGAGCGGATGCACCTCGAGGTCACCGAGGTCACCCCACCATCCCTCTATACCGTCACGTGTCAGCGACTTGTATCTCTCCGCGAGCCATTCACGGGTTTTAGGATTTGAGACATCGAGCATCCCCGCGTCACCGACCCAGGTAGTGACGTCGTGAGTATTGCCGTCAGCGTCTGTGGCCAGCATCGAGCGCTCCGACAGATAGTTGTAATTGTCTATAGCACCTTTTTTATTGACGTATGGCTGGGATATGGCCACAAGATTGACACCCTTGTCGCGCAACTCTGCGAGCATACCCTTGTGGTCCGGCCATTGCACCGAGTCCCACTCGAGTCGTCCCATATCGGTCTCGACGCCATACCAGTACAAGTCGAGTATTATCCCGTCTACAGGATATCCGCGCTGCTTGAGCGAGTCGATGGCACCGAGAGCTTCCTGCTGATTGTGATAACCGTACTTGGAGGTGATGTAGCCTAATGACCAGAACGGAGGTAACGGCTGATGACCCGTAAGGTCGGCATACCCCTGAGTCGCTCCGGCCAGATCACCCGCCGGTGAGTTGACAAAATAATATGACAACGCGCGTGGAGTCTCTGAGCTGTACACGATAGAGTCACCGCCCAACGACAGGGTAGCCATATTATAATCATCAAAGAGGACGCCATATCCACGATCGGATACAAACCAAGGCACCGTGATACCCATCTGCGAAAGACGCGGATCCCCCTCGCCGTAACTGTAATTCTGACGGTTGTACATCACCAGAGAGTCACCGTTGAGAGAGAGCTTATGACCGCGCTCACCGGCGCCGTACAGACGGCCGCTATCAGCACCGGAGAAGGCTATACGCTTGAGGTCACCGCGATTGTCCACACCGGTGGTCTCGCTTAGCAGCGGTGTGCCGTCAGCAGCGGTAAAGGTCACACGACCGGTCAGACGATTGACCGTGGCTATTGTCGTAGGTGTTATCACCTTGACCCACTGAGGGGTGGTGAAGGTCATCGCCTTCACCTGACTCTCCGGCTGCAGTGTTACGGCCTGAGTGGGAGCGGAGCTTTCAGTCACACCCTCGGGGAGTGTAGTGATGCGGAAGATATCAGCCGTCATCGGTTGCACCTCGACCACACCGGCAGCCGTGCCGACCTGTATCGTACCGTTGTCAAGTGTATTGATCTGCCCCGGAGCAAGTAGCGACGCGGCAGTCATCATCAATATTACATTCATAATTTATAATTCATAATTCACACCGCTGAGGTGCGTAGGCTAAAGCCTACACTCCTTTAAGTTTGTGTGCGTAGGCTAAAGCCTACACTCCTTATACCTCTATATCTTCGTCAATGATTACATGCCAGGGGAGACCGGACTGAGCGAGTTTCTCCAGGAAGGGATCCGGATCAAACTCCTCCACGTTATGCACACCGGGTTTCACCCACTTGCCTGTCAGGAACATATATGCACCGACCATAGCGGGAACACCGGTCGTATAAGAGACAGCCTGGGCTCCGGTATCCTTATACGCCTCCTGGTGAGAGCAGTTGTTATATATATAATATGTAGACTCCTTACCCTCCTTGTCGATACCGCGTATACGGCAACCGATAGAGGTTTCGCCGGTATAATTCTCTCCGAGACTGCCGGGATCGGGGAGTACGGCCTTGAGAAACTGTATCGGCACGATCTCCTGACCATTGTACATGATGGGTTCGATGCCGGCCATACCGATATTCTGTATCACACGCAGATGAGTGAGATACTCCTGTCCGAAGGTCATCCAGAAACGTGCGCGACGGATCGTGGGATAGTTGAGCACGAGACTCTCCAGTTCCTCATGATAGAGCAGATATGACTCACGCTCACCGATATTGGGATAATTCAGCGGACGGTGTATCTCAAGATTCTCTGTCTCGACCCATTTACCATCCTCCCAGTACTTACCCTTCTGGGTGATCTCGCGGATATTGATCTCGGGATTGAAGTTGGTCGCGAATGCTTTGCCATGATTGCCGGCATTGCAGTCGACGATGTCAAGATATTGCATCTCGGAGAAGTGGTGCTTGGCAGCGTAAGCGACAAAGACCGCGCTCACTCCCGGGTCGAAGCCACAACCGAGTATAGCGGTCAGTCCGGCCTTCTCAAAGCGCTCTCTGTAAGCCCACTGCCACGAGTACTCGAAGTGAGCCTCATCCTTGGGTTCGTAGTTGGCCGTATCCAAATAATTGACACCGCACTGCAGACAGGCCTCCATGATCGTCAGGTCCTGATACGGGAGAGCGACGTTGATACAGATATCGGGCTTGTGACGGTTGAAGAGAGCGACGATCTCCTCGACATTGTCGGCATCCACCTGATCGGTTGTAATATTGGGAGCGCCGATTTTGGAAGCAAGCCGGTCGCACTTCTCCTTGCGACGTGAAGCGAGCACTATCTCATTGAAAACGTCGGGATTAGCCGCACACTTGGACGCCACGACCGAGCCGACACCTCCGGCTCCGATTATCACGACGTTGTT
>CAMWUY010000170.1 GCA_947177615.1 uncultured Porphyromonadaceae bacterium | reverse complement strand
CACCAGGAGGTGAAGTATCATGGATTCCGTTATACCATATAAGATAATGTATCAGTTAATGAATGATTGTATCTTCTATGAGATCTTGAGACAAATTATATCTATTGCTGATGCGCAATACACATCTATCCACATCCCTCTGCGTGGGCCGTCCTATCACGCGAGGACCGGTAAAAGTTCCCAATGAGCCGGCAGCCTCATTTATCTTTAAGCGGATTGCGGGCAACGCTCCCTTAAAGATCAACTTGTTAAAATGATTGAAACGTTCAACTAAAAATTGATAATCCGCATACATAATACACCCGTTAAATAACTCATTGATAGAGAGCTGTGATACTATAACACAATTATCTACCGCAACGACATACACATATTCACCTACCTACATAAAAGTGACATTATAAAATTATTAAAAAAAATCAGAAAAAAAGAACAAAAATCCGTTATAAAGTGTTAATTTTATAACGGGAATATATGTATCTATGCTAATCTACAAAACTATACTATTTGCGTCTTAAGCATGATATATAAAGTTATTGTATATTTAGTTTATAATCAGCTTATCTGTTTAAATCATATATTCTTCTGTACAAAAGAATTGATTGTTAAACCTATATTACTAAACTATGCATTTTACACCTAAAGAACAAGACAAGCTGACCCTGTTATGTGTCGGAATGATTGCAGAACGACGTCTTAAGAAGGGGCTGAAGCTGAATTATCCTGAATCTGTGGCATACATCACAAGTTGCGCACTTGAAGGAGCCAGAGAGGGAAAGACTGTTGAAGAAGTAATGCACGACGCCACAATGGTTCTCACCAAGGAACAAGTTATGGATGGTGTCGCTGATATGATTACGTTGTTACAAGTCGAGGCTGTCTTTACCGACGGCTCACGATTGGTGTCCATACACAACCCAATTCGATAACCTTAAGAAATATTTCACACTATGGCAGATACCACAAATAATACTCAGCAAACTGCTGCACCAACGCAGAATGCTCAACCGGTCGCTAACGGATATTCCACTCCGACAGGTGTATATTCCGGTCAGCCACCTATTGCCTATCCCAAGACTCCTGGATTTGAGCCGACAGAATACTGTCCGGTTGGCGGTGTTATACTCAAGGAAGATCCTGTTGAATATAACGTAAATCGTCGTACTGTCAAGCTTACTGTTCGCAACACCGGTGACCGTCCTGTACAGATAGGTTCACACTTCCATTTCTTTGAAGTAAACAGATATATGGAGTTTGACAGACCCAAGGCATTCGGATATCACCTTAATATACCCGCTACTACAGCTGTTCGTTTCGAACCGGGCGAAGAAAAAGAGGTTGAACTTGTTTCTTATGCCGGCAAACAACGTGTCATCGGCTTTGATGGACTCGTAGATGGCTATACAGGTCTCGAAGATACTCCCTCATACTATCCCAAACGTATTGAAGCTCTCCGTCGTATACAGGAGTATGGTTATAAGAGTGCTTCTGAAGACGAAGAGGAAGCAGAGTATTCTCAAAATCAAATAAGCAAATAAACCTATCACTCACCATAAAGACGTTATAGCATGGCAACTATATCAAGAAAAGAGAATAATATGCTGTTCGGCCCGACGGTGGGCGATAAGATCCGCCTCGGTAACACGGACCTATATGTAGAAATCGAGAAAGATCTCCGCGTATATGGCGATGAGGTCGTATACGGTGGTGGCAAGACCCTCAGAGATGGAATGGGTCTGGCTAATGAATGCACTTCTGAGGCCGGATCACTTGACCTTGTTATCACTAATGCAACTATATTAGACCCCGTGCTCGGTGTTGTCAAAGCCGACATCGGCATCAAGGATGGGAAAATAGCAGGTATCGGCAAAGCAGGAAATCCCAACATTATGGAGGGTGTAACACCGGAATTGGTAACAGGTCCTTCTACTGACGCTATATCAGGTGAACACATGATAGTGACGGCCGCGGGTATTGATGGCCACGTCCACTTCTGCTCTCCTCAACAGGCATACAACTGTCTGTCCAATGGTATTACAACATTGATCGGTGGCGGTATAGGTCCGACTGACGGTACTAACGGCACAACAATTACTTCCGGACCCTGGAATCTGGGACGTATTCTCCAGAGTCTTGACGGCCTTCCCATTAATGTCGGTCTGTTGACCAAGGGTAATGCCTCCAATCAGGAAATTCTCCGTGAGCAGGTTGAGGCCGGTGCATGTGGATACAAGATACACGAGGACTGGGGGGCAACACCTTCTGTCATCCGTGATTGCCTTACTGCAGCAGACAAATATGATGTGCAGGTAGCCATCCACACTGACACACTCAATGAGTCCGGATACGTGGAGGATACAATTGCCGCCATTGATGGCCGTACTATTCATACATACCACACCGAAGGTGCCGGTGGCGGTCACGCACCTGACCTTTTGAAGGTAGCATCTATGGCTAATGTACTGCCGTCGTCCACAAATCCGACCTTGCCGTTTGGTATTAACTCTCAGGCTGAGTTGTTTGACATGATCATGGTCTGCCACAACCTCAATCCTAATATACCATCAGATGTAGCTTTCGCGGAGAGCCGTGTACGCCCTGAGACACAGAGCGCTGAAAATATCTTCCACGATCTCGGTATTATATCAATGGTGTCTTCTGACTCTCAGGCTATGGGACGTGTCGGTGAGTCATTCATGCGCACATTCCAGATGGCATCTTACATGAAGTCTGTACGTGGCAAATTACCTGAGGATAGTGCTGAAAATGATAACTTCCGCGTTTTGCGTTACTTGGCTCAGATTACTATCAACCCGGCCATCACATACGGTATCGCTGACGTCCTCGGATCTATTGAAAAGGGTAAAATGGCAGATCTCGTTATTTGGGAACCCGCATTCTTTGGCACCAAGCCGAACCTTGTCATCAAGGGTGGTGTAATCAACTGGGCTAACATGGGCGACCCCAATGCATCACTTACAACGCCACAGCCCAAGATAATGCGTCCTATGTATGGTGACTTCGGAGGATGTCTCCCGGCAACACGTATGACATTTGTCTCTCAGGCATCTTACGATATGGGCATACAGGATAAGTTAGGACTGAAGTCTATCGTCTATCCGGTACACGGATGTCGTCAAATCAGCAAAGCTGATATGATACGCAATACTGCGACCCCACATATTGAGGTCAATCCCGAGACATTCTATGTGCATGTAGATGGTGAACTCGCCTATGTACCGCCGGCAAAGAGCCTCCCCTTGTCTCAACTTTATTGGTTCAGCTAAGCCAAATATACAGAGACATTAGCACTGTCAGAAACAGGTGTATAACATACTGATTTTATAGCGATTCATGAGGGTGTGTCAAGATAAGAAAATTGACACATCCTCTGAATTTGTCATTTGAAAACATTTACAATCAACAACACTTCAATAATTCCATGAATATATACACTGAAATTATTGGCAATATCAATCTGTCTCCCGAGTGGAAACAAAAGTTAGAAAATCTTGAGGTTGATGAGATCTTTCTTGACCAATGGACGGCACAAAAGTCTCGCTTCTTAGCGACAGGTGTATCCGGGACAGAATACCCCGTTGCATTAGCGCGCCATACGCAAATTGTCGATGGTGACATCATATCATACATCCCGGAAGAAGGCAAAGCTGTCGTGCTGCGTCTTGAACTCAATCCGGTACTTGTAGTTGATCTGAGTGGTATCAGCGATTTAGACACGGACACGATAATCAGGACATCACTGGAATTAGGTCACGCTATAGGCAATCAACATTGGCCGGCTGTCGTAAAGGGTACTAAAGTCTATGTTCCGCTCACTGTCGATCGCAAGGTAATGCTCTCCGTTATGGAGACTCATAATATTCCCGGTATAGCATACGAATTTCAGAAGGGGCAAGATGTGATCCCATACATGGCTCCTCACGAGATACGCAGACTATTCGGAGGTGCGAGCCATGAGAGTCATGCACACACGCACGAACACGGACATATCGTTCATTATCATGAACATGAACATGAACATAACCATGATCATCATCACGACCATGATAACGATCACCGACACAGCCACGAACCCGGACACACACACCCATGAGCACTAAGCTTACACAATTGATGCGGTTGTTGCAATTTTCAGACGGCACTTTCCCGGTAGGAACATTTTCATTCTCCAACGGACTTGAGACGGCTGCCTATGAAAACATTGTTAACAATGCGTCTACCCTTGAGTCGTTTACACGCTCACAGGC
>CAMWUY010000169.1 GCA_947177615.1 uncultured Porphyromonadaceae bacterium | reverse complement strand
ATTGCAGATGCCGGATTTACAATGGTTCAGGCGTCTCCGGTTCACAACTCTGATTATCCAGGGTGCTCATGCAAGAAAATATTTGATGAGAATGGCACTGAAGGCAACTGGTATTATTACTATCAACCCACAGACTGGAAAATTGGCAATCAGATAGTTGGGACGAGAGATGAGATGAAATCCATGATGGACTCGGCTGCCAAGTACAATGTAAAGGTAATAGTTGATGTATTACCCAATCACACTGCTTTTGATGTTGATGCCGTTTCCGAAGATTTTTATAAGGCCGTAGGAGGACGTGATAAAATGTATCACACACAGGGATTAAATCCTGTTCAAGATTACAATGATCGTTTGCAGTGTACGCTATGGGGCTCCGGGGCTCTTCCGGATGTAAATACTGAAAATCCCGATTTCCAGAAGTACTATATGGAGTTTGTCAATGATCTGCTTTCGCTCGGTGTCAAGGGTTTTCGATACGATACGGCAAAACATATCGGTGTTCATAGCGATCCGGTCGATACTGCTGCCGGTGTAAAAGAAAATGACTTCTGGGACGTGGCCACAGGTCGGAAAAGTGTTAAGGGGGTAAAATTAGCTGTACCGTATGATAGCCTTTTTGTCTATGGAGAGGTGCTTCAGGATCGTAATGTGCCTGAAAAAGAATATGCTGACTATTTCGGTCAGACAGCCTCGGGTTATGGTCATATAATACGTGAAATGCTGGAGAAAAGAAACGCGAATGGTTTAGACATTATCAATTGGCATCATGATGCAGCTCCTGAATTTTTGACCACGTGGGTAGAAAGCCATGATACTTATTGCAATGCTCATGAGTCGGCTCACTTGACAGATGATCAAATTCGTACCGCATGGGTCTTCTTGACCGCTCGTCAGAATGGCACTCCCCTATTCTTCAGTCGTCCGGCCGGTTCAACTCGATCAAATTATTGGGGTGATAATATACTTGGAGCAGCAGGAAATGATGAATTCAAGCATCCGGAAGTCGTTGCCGTCAATAAATTCCGCCAGGAAATGAATGGTCAAAAGGAATCTATCGAGATTTCGGACGATGGTCAGGTCTTGCTTGTCAATCGTGGCAAAAAGGGAGCTGCAATTGTCAATATAGGCAATTTCGCCAACAGTATTGATCTGCCGACAACTTTAAGCGATGGTAAATATAAGGATGTCGTTTATGGTAAAGAGTTTATTGTTAAAAACGGCAAACTGAAAGGTATCTTAGCTCCGGAAAGAACTTACATAATTAAGAAGAAATAATAATCGAACTATAAGGGCATAATGCTTGTTTAATATAGTGGATCACAAATTAGTTGTGTTCCACTTTATTTTTGCCTATTGTTGGCATAAAATTTGTAACATAAATTATAAAATAATCTAACCAAAAGATATAAGACTATGAATATTAAACCATTGTCAGATAGAGTGCTCATTGAGCCTGCTGCTGCCGAAGAAGTTACTATGGGAGGTATAATTATCCCGGATTCAGCAAAGGAGAAACCACTGCGCGGTAAAGTTTTAGCTGTAGGTCAAGGCACCAAAGACGAGGAGATGATTCTCAAGGAGGGTGATGAAGTATTATATAGCAAATATTCCGGTACTGAAATAGAGCTTAACGGCGTGAAATACCTTATTATGCGTCAAAGCGATGTTTTGGCTGTGTATGGTGACTGAGTCAATTTTTAACTCAGTGTTTATAGCATTCCCATTTACATATTATATTGATAACATATTGAATTAGTCTCATCCTAAAATTCGTAGTTTTAATGATGAGCAATATAAGTTATGGCAAAAGAAATTAAATTTAATATCAAAGCTCGCGAAGAGCTTAAGAACGGAGTGGACGCACTCGCAGATGCAGTCAAGGTAACATTAGGTCCCAAAGGTCGTAATGTTATTATTGAGAAAAAATTCGGTGCACCACATATTACTAAAGATGGTGTCACTGTTGCCCGCGAAATTGAATTGGAAGATCGTTTCCAAAATATGGGAGCACAACTTGTTAAGGAGGTTGCCTCTAAAACCGGTGATCAGGCCGGTGATGGTACTACCACTGCAACCGTTTTAGCGCAAGCTATCGTAAATGTCGGTCTGAAAAATGTAACTGCCGGTGCCAATCCGATGGATTTGAAACGTGGCATTGATAAGGCTGTATCTTGCGTTGTCGAGTCAATCAAGTCTCAGTCACAGGAAGTCGGTGATGACATTTCCAAGATTGAAAATGTGGCCCGTGTTTCAGCTAATAATGATGAGGAGATTGGACGACTCATTGCTGAAGCTATGGAAAAAGTTAAGAAGGAGGGGGTTATCACAGTCGAGGAGGCAAAAGGTACCGAGACAACAGTTGAAGTTGTAGAGGGTATGGAATTTGACAGAGGCTACATTTCACCTTACTTTGTAACCAACACGGAGAAGATGGAATGTGAGATGGATGCGCCATACATTCTGTTGTATGATAAGAAAATCTCAAATTTGAAGGATCTTCTTCCTGTTCTTGAGCCTGTAGCTCAATCTGGTCGTCCCTTGCTTATTATTGCAGAGGATGTAGATAACGAAGCATTAGCTACACTTGTTGTCAACCGCATAAGAGGTTCACTTAAAATATGTGCCGTTAAGGCTCCCGGTTTCGGTGATCGTCGTAAGGAGATGCTCGAGGATATAGCCATTCTCACAGGTGGCACTGTAATCAGCGAAGTTAAGGGTATGACCCTTGCACAGGCTAAGGTTGAGGATCTTGGTACAGCTGAAAAGATATCTGTAAACAAGGATCGTACAGTTATAGTAAACGGTGCCGGCAGTAAAGATGCTATTGCAGACAGAGTAGCTCAAATAAAGGCGCAGATTGAGTCAACATCTTCCTCCTACGATAAGGAGAAACTCAAAGAACGCTTGGCTAAGTTAGCCGGTGGTGTAGCAGTCCTCTATATCGGTGCTCCCTCAGAGGTAGAGATGAAAGAAAAGAAAGATCGCGTGGATGACGCTCTTAGTGCCACACGTGCAGCTATTGCTGAGGGTATTGTGCCGGGTGGTGGAGTTGCCTACATTCGTAGCATAGCGGCTCTCGATCAGTTGAAGGGTAGCAACGATGACGAAAATACAGGTATTGCAATTATCAGAAGGGCTATTGAAGAACCGATGCGTCAGATAATGCGTAATGCTGGTGTCGAGGGTGCTGTTATCCTTCAGAAAGTACTTGAAGGTAAAGGCGATTTTGGTTATAATGCTCGCACTGATAGCTATGAGAACTTCTTTGAGACAGGTGTAATAGACCCTGCCAAAGTTACTCGAGTAGCTCTTGAAAATGCAGCAAGTATCGCAGGTATGTTCCTGACTACAGAGTGTGTTATCGCTGATAAACCTGAAGAAAATGTCCCTGCAGCTCCTATGGGAGCACCCGGTATGGGAGGAATGATGTAAAAATTGCGCATCAGCATTTAAAATAAATTTAATTTTGTACGCTCTATAAAATTACGTATAGCGAACACGTAATTTTATAGAGCGTACATTATATTTTGCCGATGATGTCTTCTTGCGTTTATTATATATTTTTACTAACTTAGCATTATGATTTCAGTTAATTCGCTTGGGTTGGAATTCTCTGCCAAACCTCTGTTTAAGGATGTTAGTTTTGTCATTAATAAGAATGATAAGATTGCATTAGTCGGTAAAAATGGAGCCGGTAAATCAACATTGATGAAAATCATAGCCGGTTTGCAACAACCCTCTTCGGGAAATATATCCATGCCAACGGATATCGTCATAGGTTATCTTCCACAAGAGATGAAGGTGGCAGACGACACTACTCTGCTTAATGAGGTAAGAAAGGTTTATTCACAATCTCTCGAACGTAAGGCTGAGCTCACTCGTGTTACTCATGAATTAGAGACTCGGACGGACTATGAAAGTGTAGAATATCAATCTTTGCTGGACCAGTTCAACTATCTTCAGGATCGTATTGCGATGGATAGCTCAGACAATATGGAAGCTGAAATAGAACGTACATTAATAGGTCTCGGTTTTGAGCGAAAAGATTTCAATCGGCCTACCTCTGAATTTTCAGGAGGTTGGAGAATGCGAATTGAGTTGGCGAAAATCTTGTTGCAGAAATGTGATCTATTGCTACTTGACGAACCTACCAACCACCTTGATATAGAATCGATACAGTGGTTGGAACAATTTTTGTCACAAAAAGCGAAAGCGGTTTTGCTTGTGAGCCATGACCGGGCCTTTCTTGATAATGTAACAAAGCGTACAATAGAGATTAATTGTGGCAAAATATACGATTATAAGG
>CAMWUY010000168.1 GCA_947177615.1 uncultured Porphyromonadaceae bacterium | reverse complement strand
GACTATAGTCTGATGCTGCTGGCTGTCGGCGTGCCCATGCTCTTTATGAAGAAAAGCTCGGTCAAGTCATTGGGTGAATTCCTGATAGGTTTCTGTTTCCTCTTCATGGGTCTGGACCTCATCTCGGCTTACGTGCCCAATCTGGAGGAGAACCCGCAGATGCTCGAATTTCTGAAGAATTACACAAGCATGGGCTACGGATCGGTATTGATATTCTTCTGTATCGGTATCATAGTCACCATGATAGCACAGAGTTCGGCAGCGACATTCGCCATTACACTTATCATGTGCTCGCAGGGATGGATCAGTTATGAACTTGGATGCGCGATCATATTGGGTGGTAATATAGGTACGACCATCACTCCCGTACTGGCGTCGTTGAGCGGTAATCTGGCTGCCAAACGCACGGCTATGGGACACGTGCTCTTCAATGTCCTTGGTTCGATACTGGTGCTCATCATTTTCAAACCCTTTGTGGCTCTCGTGGCCGATATCACTCAATATTGCAACGGCCTGAATCCTCTCAAGATCACATACGCGGAGGAGATGGCCATGGCTGACAGCACGCTCCTCGACCCTGCCGGTCATCTCACAGCCAAGGCACAGTCGTCGATGGCCTTCGCACTCGCGATGTTCCCGACTGTGTTCAACACTTGCAACCTGCTGATCATGATATGGTTTACCAAGCTCTATGTCAAGATTGTCTGCTGGTTGATGCCGGCGCGTCACAAGGAGAGCGACGAGGAGTTCTCACTCAAATATATCGGCCGTGGTATGCTCGGCACGTCGGAGCTATCCATCGCACAGGCACAGAAGGAGATTGTCGTATATGCCGAACGTGTCGACAAGATGCTCAATATGGCCGTAGAGCTCATACATACCGATGTCAAGGCCGAGAACTACAACGAACTCTATTCTCGCCTCGAGAAATACGAAGGTATCTCTGACCGCATGGAGATCGAGATCGGCGGCTTCCTCAACCGTGTGGCTGAGGGACGGCTCAGTCCCGAGGGTAAGATGCGCGTGGCCGGTATGCTCCGCATCATCTCGGAGATAGAGTCTATAGCTGACAGCTGCTTCAACATCGCAAAGACACTCAACCGCAAGAATGACAACCATGTAGAGTTTGAAGAGGGCGTCATGCGCGAGATTGACACGATGTACAGCCTGGTGCGCGGAGCCATGAACAATATGCTCGAATTGCTACGTGAAATGGAGACTCCGGAGGACTCCAAGATAATAACCGCCTACAACAAGGAGCGTGAGATCAACAATTATCGCAACCGACTGCGCGATGATAATATCTACAACATCAATAATAAGGCTTACGACTATCAGGAGGGCATATTCTTTATGGACCTTATAGGTGAGGCTGAGAAACTCGGTGACTTCATGCTCAATGTCGTCGAGGGTGTAAAACATCAATTTAAAGCTCCCCGTGCCGAGTCTCCGCTCAATGTATGATAAAATTACTCACTACTAACAGATAACTATTCACCGACATGCGATATTGTGTCATAATGTGTGGAGGCGTAGGGTCGAGATTCTGGCCCCACAGCCGTGAGGAACGGCCGAAACAGTTTCTGGACTTCTTCGGCACAGGCCGTAGCTTGCTGCAGCTAACAGTCGATCGCGTACGCAGCATTGTTCCCATCGAAAATATATATCTCCTCACCAACCGCCGGTACGAGGCACTTATACATGAACAGCTGCCGGAGATCCCGGCTGAAAATATACTCAAGGAGCCTGCCCGCCGCAATACGGCACCGTGTATCTGCTGGGCTACTCACCATATATACGCGCGCGATCCGGAGGCGGCGATTGTCACGCTCCCGTCTGATCATCTGGTATTGAAGGAGCTGGCATTTATCGAGGCTCTCACACGCGGATTTGAGTTCATCGAGCAGGGAGACCGGTTGCTGACTCTCGGCATACAACCGACATCTCCCCAAACCGGATACGGATACATACAGCAGGGTAAACCTGTCGATGGCACTGACAATTTCTATAAGATCAAATCTTTTACGGAGAAGCCTGACGAGGAATTGGCTGAGATATTCCTCCGCTCGGGAGAATTCTACTGGAATGCAGGGATGTTCCTGTGGCGCGCCGACGCGATACTTAGGGCATTCGAAAAGTATGCACCCGAGATCACCGCACTCTTTGACAGGGGTGACGGTATATGGGACACCCCCGGGGAGACACCCTTCATCGAGGAGTACTTCCCCACCGCTCCATCCATCTCCATCGACTATGCCATAATGGAGAAGGCTGATAATGTATATGTCGAAACCGTAGATCTCGGATGGAGCGATGTCGGCAGTTGGAAGGCTCTCTATGACGCCTCCCCCAAGGATCGCAACGGCAATGTCACTCAAAACAGTCGTGTCATCGCTCAGGATTGTCATGACACAATGTTTGCCGTCTCGGGCGACAAGATTGTTGTCGCAGCCGGACTTAATGACTATATCGTAGCCGATGCGGGCAACGCACTGCTCATCTGCCCCAAGGATATGGAGCAGAAAATCCGGCAGGTGGTCAACGATGTCAAAGACCGCTTCGGAGAAAAATATATATGACAGAGCTATGAGATTAGACGGAAGACGTACAAGCAACAATGTGGACGACAGGCGCCGCAACGGTGGTGGCGGCATCGGGCGTATAGCGGGTATCGGTGGCGGTATCGGGGGTCTAATCATCGTGGCACTCATCACCTGGCTATCCGGTGGCAACCCGATGGATGTCATCTCTCATCTCGACATGGGCGGCGCCAATATGGTGCAGACGGCACCCGAGACGCAACTCTCGGAGGAGGATGAACAGATGGCTACCTTCGCCTCACAGATATTGGCGGGTACTGAGGATGTCTGGACCCGCGAATTCGAGAAGATGGGGATGACATACGAACCGCCACGCATGGTGCTCTTCACCGGCTCCGTGCAGTCCGGTTGCGGCGGTGCAACATCCTCGACAGGACCATTCTATTGCTCTGCCGATCAGACCGTATATATCGATCTCTCATTCTTCAGACAGATGGAGCGTCAGATGGGAGCGGGCGGTGACTTCGCCTACGCCTACGTCATCGCTCACGAGGTTGGCCACCACGTGCAGTATCTGCTCGGTACGCTCGGCAAGGCTCATCAGCAGATGAGACGCGTCTCCGAACGTGAGGCCAACGAGATCAGCGTCCGGCTGGAACTGCAGGCTGACTTCTATGCCGGCATCTGGGCTTACAACGATAATGAAATGTTCAACTCTCTCGAACCGGGTGACATCGAGGAGGGTCTCAACGCCGCCTCCAGGATAGGAGATGACTATCTGCAGAAACAGGCGCAGGGATACTCCGTGCCTGACTCCTTCACACACGGACGCTCTGACCAGCGCGTCCGGTGGCTAAAGAGAGGTGCCTCAACGGGCAATATAACCCTCGGAGACACATTCTCACCGGATTACAACGACCTCTGAACATAACCGACATTACAATTTATACTATATAATGCCGACCCTCAATACGAGCGTCGGCATTCTTGGTATTATTTTGATTTTTGGCATTATTTTTGTTGGAATGGTCTTAGAGCACGTTCCTTAAAATTTTAAAGAACGCGCTCTAAATTTAGTCAAAATTAGTGCTTTTTTAAGAAAAAAATTTTTACCTTTGTGTGCAAAATATTTAATATAAGGAATTAACCATCGAAAACTCTCATGAAGACTCGGTGTCGAGGACTCAGTCCCGACGCATCTCCGGTATATAAACTTCGAGCATTAATTCGCACTTAAATATTTATGAATTATTGGTTTAACTAAATAATACTTTTACTATCAACATGAATTACTTCAAGAAATTAGCAGCCGGTCTGCTTTTGGCTTCAACAGCCGTAGCATCAGCCGACGCCGCTACATTCATCGGCGATCGCACCGACTTTCGCGATGAAACCATCTATTTCGCGATGACTACGCGATTTTACGATGGTGACCCATCCAACAACACTTACTGTTGGGATGGCGTTCTCAACCAGAATGACCCCGAATGGCGCGGTGACTTCAAGGGTCTTATCGAGAAACTCGACTACATCAAGGCTCTCGGTTTTACCGCTATATGGATCACACCGGTTGTCGAGAACGCTTCCGGCCTCGACTATCACGGCTATCACGCTTTCGACTTCAAGAAGGTAGATCCGCGTTATGAGAGTGAGGATGTCAAATTCCAGACTCTTATCGATGCTGTACACGCCAAGGGGATGAAAATTATCCTCGATATCGTGCTCCAGCACACCGGTAATTTCGGGGAGGCCTCTCTCTGCCCGATGTTCCGTAAGG
>CAMWUY010000167.1 GCA_947177615.1 uncultured Porphyromonadaceae bacterium | reverse complement strand
TAATATTTCTGTGATACTATCTCTATAAAGATAATATACGGCACCGACACCAATCAGCATGATCAATACTGCCGCAACAATGCCCCATACAAAACCATGCTTAAATCCTCGCACCGGCTTTTGATTTTCCTCCATCATATCTTGCGGCATCGTGTCTTCCGGCAATTTATCTTCCGGCAATATGTCTTCTACCACATACTCTTCCTTCTCGTCCTCCTCTTCCTCCTCTTCCTCCTCGACCTTCTCGTACGCTTCTGTTTCTGTATCATTTCCCTGAAGAAGGGTTACAGTTTCCACTGACTCGGTTGCGTCAGATTCAATCTTACGCTCCGGTTGCTGATACATTTCGACCTTTTCTGTTTCTAATCCACCCTCCCCTTTAAGGTCCTCAGACGTCTCGATATCGCCCACAGATAAAGCCTCCATAATTTCCGACTCCGACAGATCTGCACTTATCTCCAACGTCTCAAACATCTCAAACGGACGATTGACAGCCGTAGCCAATTCTTTAGACGGAACAAATACGACCTTACGATGAGCCGGTATTTCATTATCCTCGCCCGTATTGACATCCACACTCTTGCGCGAAGCTACGGATGTAACCTTGAATGTACCGAAATCTTTAATTTTCACGATTTCATCTGCATCCAGACCACCGGTAATATTGCGAAACAACGTTTTTAAGAATGCCTCACAAACCTTGATATCGATATCGCACCTGCCGGACATTAGCTGTGCAAACTGACTGTAAGTTAATTTATTGCCCATCACTTCTGGATTCTGGATTTTAATATTGCAGATGGTTTAAAGCATATCGTAAGCTTTGGGGGGATTAACAGCCGCTTGCCCGAAGATGGATGCGTGGCAAGACGTTCCGACTTCTTTCGCGGCTCAAACTGTCCAAAGCCCGGAGCCACAAAAACATCACCATTTATACAGCTATCCGCCAATTGGCTACAAAATGTCGTCATGAGCTTTTTAACCTCATCTTTCTTAAGATTAAGCTCGCGAGAGATATTTTCAACTATCGTTTTATTGTCCATTTCATCACAAATATATAACTTTATTTCCGAATTTCAGGTTCAACATTCAAAAAAATTCCATTATGCGACTTATATTTACTTGGCAAGCAGGGCAAAAACTTGGAAAGAGATATATCCACCTCCTCACTACATCTCTAATATCAACATTTTTACTGCTCTCCCCTGCGGATATTAATGCCCAATTGCTTTATAAGATTACACGGCCGGATATACCTTCTGCAAGCTATGTATTGGGTACTCACCATCTGGCACCAAGAACCATACTCGATTCTTTGATCTCATTGAGGGAGGTAGTTGATTCTACAGATATAATTATTGGTGAACTCGATATGACTGTACCTAAAGTTGCTACGGCCATGGCCATGCAATCTTACATGATGGCTCCTTCGGATTCCACATTGACAAAGCTCTATACACCTAAACAAATGGCTGAACTTGATGATAAATTCAATCAATATTCACCACTCCCCGGAGTCAATCTATATGCCTTGGACAATCTCAGGCCGATGGCTGTAAGCAATCTTGTCTCAGTGGCAATGTTCATGCAAACTATGCCGGACTATGACCCGAACTTCCAGATAGACAGTTACCTGCAGGAGATATATAAAGAGAACGGCAAACAAATAGTTGCACTCGAGACCCCTGAATATCAAGCAGAACTTTTGTTTACTTTCCAACCACTCTCCGTACAGGCTCATTCCCTTGCCGAATTGCTCAACAATCCTGACAAAGCAATAGAGATGACCAAAACTCTGAACCGTGCATACCTGGCACAGGACATAGAGACTCTACGCTCAATCTCACTGACTGAAGATACAGAACCGGAATTTGTTGAGGCACTCGTAGATAAACGTAATCATGCCTGGCTACCCGCGATAGTTACATCTATCAACGCATCTCCATGTCTGATAGTCTGTGGAGCATTGCATCTCACAGGAGACAATGGAGTGTTAAATCTCTTACAACAAGAAGGTTACATCATCGCTCCCGTCTATTGAAATTAGAAATCAGAAAAAAAATCCAAAAAATTATTTATAATTCTTGCATAAAATAAATACATTTCTTAACTTTGTGCCTATACAAGAGAGCACATTTGATATACGGTATCTTTTCCCGTAATATATCAATAGCAAATACATCTCTGTCTTGATTACAATTAAGATAATTATACGCTAACCAAATATTTATCATGGAAATACCTTTTGCAGAATCTTGGAAAATCAAGATGGTGGAGCCAATCCGCAAATCCACTCGTGAAGAACGTGAGAAATGGCTGAAAGAGGCCGGCTACAACGTATTCATGCTCCGTGCAGAGCACGTCTACATCGATTGTCTTACTGACTCCGGTACTGGCGCTATGTCTGACCGTCAGTGGGCCGCTATGATGACCGGTGACGAGTCATACGCCGGTGCCCGCTCATTCTTCGAACTTAAGGATGTCATCAACCGTATCACAGGCTTCGAGTATGTGATCCCGACTCACCAGGGTCGCGCTGCTGAGAACGTACTCTTCTCTCATCTGGTCAAGGAGGGTGATATCGTGCCCGGCAACTCTCACTTTGACACTACCAAGGGTCACATCGAGAGCCGTAAGGCTTTCGCCGTAGACTGCACTGTAGACGAGGCTAAGGACACTCAGCTCGAAATTCCCTTCAAGGGCAACGTCGATCTTAAGAAACTCGAAAAGTGCCTCGAGGAGAATGCTGACAAGATTCCCTTCATCATTGTTACTATCACCAACAACACTGCCGGCGGTCAGCCCGTTTCTATGGAAAATCTTCGTGGCGTGCGTCGTCTGGCCGACAAGTTCGGCAAGCGTGTCATCTTCGACTCTGCCCGTTTCGCCGAGAATGCATACTTTATCAAGACTCGCGAGCCTGAGTTCAAGGACGCTACAATCAAGGAGATCTGTCGCGAAATGTTCTCTCTCGCTGACGGCATGACCATGTCATCCAAGAAGGATGGTCTCGTAAATATGGGCGGATTTATCGCCACTCGCTGGGAAGACTGGTACGAGGGTGCGAAGAAATATTGTATCCCCTTCGAGGGCTTCCTGACATACGGCGGTATGCACGGCCGCGATATGGCTGCGCTCGCTGTCGGACTCGATGAAAACACTGAGTTTGACATGCTCGAGACCCGTATCAAGCAGGTGGAATACCTCGCCAAGAAACTTGACGAATACGGCATTCCCTATCAGCGTCCTGTAGGTGGACACGCTGTCTTTATCGACGCTGACAAGGTCCTCGACCAGATACCCAAGGAGGAGTTCCCCGCTCAGACACTTACCATCGAGCTCTATCGTGAAGCCGGTGTACGTGGTTGCGAAATCGGTTATATCCTCGCTGACCGTGATCCTGTAACTCGTGAGAACCGTTTCGGTGGCAACGACTTCCTGCGTCTCTGCATCTGCCGCCGCACTTACACCAACAACCACATGGATGTCATCGCAGCAGCTCTCAAGAACGTATACGACCGTCGTCATGAGATCAAGCATGGTGTCAAGATCGTATGGGAGACTGAGCTCATGCGTCACTTCACAGTGAAGCTCGAGCCCATCACCGACTGATCCATATAACGTGCAATATATATAATAAGAGCCGCCCGCGAGGACGGCTCTTATTATACTTATTATATCTGATTATATCTGAGTTCTTTCTTTTCATTTCAATTTCTGCCCGTAGCCGGAGCAGGTGTTTGTACGGCAGGTTCAGCTCCGGGATTTAACGGATTGCCACCATTTACATAGAAAGGATACGGCACTCCGAAATATTTGTCGGGATTCGCGCCGGCCTCGAGGACACCGTTGATTACCTCATCGCGACCCGATGCATTCTCGTATGTGTATAGACGGAACTTAGCCAACATAATAGCAATATGTTCAAACAGGCGGGACTGAATAGCCTCGTATGGGATCCATTTAGAAGTATTGGTGAAACAATAAACCTGCAGAGGTATTCCGTTTGCTGTCTGATCCAAGGTGCGGACGAAACATTCGCTGACGGCTGCATTATGGTCTATATATTCACTGGCATCAAGATACAGTTTCAGATATGCTCTGAAAACTCCCAAATTCGTATCCAGCGAACCATCGACCAGACCCGCACTGTTGTTCACATCCTCCACCTTGCCGGCTGCCCGTTGAGCCAATTTCTTATTTATCCAATCTGACATCAACGGCACCTTGGCAAATGCAGCCAGCATCTCATCAGTCGTTGGCACAACACTATCACCATCTATCATATAGCAGCGCTGTATACGGCGTGTACCCGACTCCTGCATAGGCCGATAGTTGGTAAAGCTGCCTGACACAAGATTATAAGGAGGCACAGTGGTGA
>CAMWUY010000166.1 GCA_947177615.1 uncultured Porphyromonadaceae bacterium | reverse complement strand
ATATAGGTATGTTCCCAGCTTAAAGTCCAGACAACCTCCTGCACCACAGCGGCGCCCAGTCCGCATATCATATAAAAAACAAAGAACCTTCTCGATCCCCACACATGCTCCAGGATACGTCCGAACATCCACAATGTGAACATATTAAAGAGGACATGAATGACACTGTGATTGTCATGGACGAACATATATGTGATAATCTGGATAGGATTAAACTGAGTGGCAGCCACATAATGCAGTCCGAGCACACGTATGATCGTATCGCCGAATGAGGGTATGATAGCCTCAACGGCCCAAATCAGGACATTTATTATTATCAGATTGCGGGTTACGGGGGGTATGTTACTCAGAAAACCACCGGAAGCACTTCCATTCATTACTACCTGTTTTGTGAAAAATCTTGGCAAAATTATCCCAAAAATGTATCTAATCCAAAAAAAACATCCTTTTTTTCAAAAAAAACGGCTAAAATATTTTGATACAGAGATTTTATATATATATTTGCCAATCAAATGTGAAATGCATGGTATGCTGCCCTATCTCACAAAGGCAAATAGTTAACGTTAACAAAATATCACAATGAACAAGACAGATCTTACCAACGAGATTGCCGCTAAGGCAGGTTTAAACAAGGAACAGGCGAAGGCTGCTCTGAATGCATGCCTCGAAAGTATCGCTCAAGCTCTGGCCAACGAGGACAAGGTACAACTCATCGGTTTCGGCACATTCAGCATCGTTGAAAAACCTGAACGCACAGGTATCAATCCCCGCACTAAAGAGAAAATCACTATCGCAGCCCGCAAGAGCGTGAAATTCAAACCTGCTACTGACCTCGGCAAGTAATCTTTACGGTGAACAAAATCTAAAAAGTGGGGCTCATCCGAGATGGGCTCCACTTTATATTTCTTCACTTCCGCCGGAAATCTTCAATTGCGATCACCAAATATACGTAAGATAAAGAGGAATAGATTGATGAAATCGAGATAGAGGTTCATCGCACCGATAGTGGCCAGACGATCAGACACGGCGGGATCAAGGTTGCTCTCGGCTATACGACGCATCTGTTGAGTATCCCAAGCTGTCAGCCCGATAAAGATAAACAGACCTACGATCGATATAACCCACTCCATCGGTCCGCTTTTCAGAAACCAATTGACTATAGACAGAATGATAAGACCGATCAGAGCCATAATCAGATATGTCCCTATCTTGGTCAGGTCGCGCTTGGTGAAATATCCATATACAGACATTGCCCCGAAGGTTCCCGCTGTGATAAAGAAAGTATAGGTAATTGTACCAAGTTTAAACACTAAGAAGATAGGAGCCAGATAGGCGCCCATCAACGCGGCAAAGAGACAGAACAGACCGAAAAGAGTAGTGGAGTTCATAGACATGGCACGCGCAGGTATAACCCACGCCATAACGAGCATACCGATAAGCATACCCCAGAATACGATCTGATTGCCAATAATGACAGACCTCAAAGCCGGACTGGATGCCACACCTAATGCACAGAACGCGGAGATGAGCAGACCGACGAACATACGGACGTATACCTTGGTCATCACAGAGTTCATCTGACGAGTGAGCGCACCGGTATCACCATATCCATGATACGGAGGTGGTGTCTGATTGTTGATTTGATTGTAATTCATATTTATTTTATTGTTTTAGGTTATTTCTATAACATATAACAAATCATAAGCCTGATTTTCGTGACCTTCTAGACATGCTACGAAAAATTACCGGTCAGAATTGCCCATCGGCTCACTACATACGCTCAGGCATCTCCATACCTAACAAAGCCACTCCTGACTTTAATGTACGGGCGACGACAGCCGACAGATTGAGACGCAGACAGCGCGTGGCCGGATCCTCCTCCCTGAGTATGGAAAAGTCATGGTAGAACTGATTGTACTCCTTGGCCAGGTCATAACAATAGTTGGCGATGAGAGCCGGGCTATAGCTCTTGCCTGCCTCGATGACCACGCTCGGGAAGTCAGCGACCTTCTGTATCAATGCACACTCCTTATCATTGGGAACCGCCTCGGCGTATGAGCAACTTGCCAATTCTTCGGAGGCCTTGCGGCATACGGAGCGTATACGGGCATAAGTATACTGCAGGAAGGGGCCTGTGTTGCCATTGAAATCGATTGACTCCTTGGGATTGAAGAGCATATTTTTACGCGGATCAACCTTCAGCAGGAAATACTTCAGTGCACCGAGACCTACAATCCGTGCTATCTCAGCAGCCTCAGCTTCATCCATATCCTTAAATCGGTCAGCGGATGCCTCACGAGCCTGAGAGATCATGGTGTCGATAAGATCATCGGCATCCACCACCGTACCCTCACGCGACTTCATCTTGCCCTCCGGGAGCTCAACCATACCGTATGAGAAGTGTGTCAGATCCTTGCCCCACTTGAAGCCGAGTCTGTCAAGGAGCAACGCAAGTACCTGGAAGTGATAATTCTGCTCGTTGCCCACGACGTAAATCATCTTGTCTATCGGATAGTCCTGGTAACGCAGCTTGGCAGTACCGATATCCTGTGTCATATATACCGATGTGCCGTCAGAACGCAATAACAGCTTATGATCCAGACCATCAGCCGTTAGGTCAGCCCATACTGAACCATCCTCCTTACGATACATCAGTCCCTTTTCCATACCTCCGAGCACCAGATCCTTGCCTTCGAGATATGTGTCAGACTCATAATATATCTTGTCAAAACCCACTCCGAGGCGGCGATACGTCTCATCAAATCCGGCATATACCCACCCGTTCATCATCTGCCAGAGTTCACGAACCTCAGGATCATTAGCTTCCCAACGGCGCAACATCTCACGAGCCTCGAGCATCAGCGGTGACTGAGCCTCAGCCTCCTCCTTGCCAAGTCCCTGTTCCATAAGCGATCTGACCTCATCCTTGTAATGCTTGTCAAACTCAACATAGAAATCTCCTATCAGATGGTCTCCCTTCTTGCCCGTAGACTCCGGAGTAGCTCCATTGCCCCATTTCTGCCATGCCAACATGGACTTGCAGATATGTATGCCACGATCATTTACAATATTGGTCTTGACAACACGTTTGCCATTGGCCTCAAGTATACGGGAGAGCGAATATCCCAACAGATTGTTACGCACATGACCGAGGTGCAACGGCTTATTGGTATTGGGAGAGGAATATTCGACCATCACCAGTTCACTGTCATCGGTGACAGGAGTGATACCGAAAGTTTCATTCTCAGCAATATCGTGCAATTGTGAGAGCCAGAACTTGGGCGACACACTGAGATTTAAGAAACCCTTGACGGCATTAAAGGCCGAAATAGCCTCAATATTTTCTTCCAGCCATGCACCTATCTCCAAAGCTGTGGCTTCCGGAGCCTTATGCGAAGCTTTCAGATATGGGAAAACGACAACAGTAAGATTACCCTCAAACTCCTTGCGTGTCTGCTGTATCTGCACCGCAGACACCTCAGTATCCAGATCATATAAAGCCTTAACAGCCTTCACCACTCCCTCTGCTATAATTAACTCAATATTCATATTGATCTTATCTATTGCAAGTTTCTTATTCAACTCTATATTAACGTGTATATATATTTCTGTACGCGATTGATACCAATCCTTCTATGCAGGATTGGTACAATCCATTCAGGATACAATTACTACCATCCGGCCATACATGTATAATTTCACAAAATTAACAAAAATTCCATAATCTATCAAATATCGAGACTTATATCCCCGTTATCACGACCTGACACCCTCTCGTTCTCACCTACTCCCCCTAAGACCCCATCTCACAAAAAATGTTAATTCAGGGGCCGCAGATTTTGGTCAGATTTGACCTTGCAGGTGAAGGAGCATAGCGGGTTATGCGACTGAACCAAAAGTTCAAAGCCGGCCAAAAGATACGGGACGGTAGTAACTTTTCCCGGTACGCATCACATCTTAAGCATCCGGATTTTAACATATTGGATGTGATATCTAATTTCAGGTACGGAATTTGACAGGAAAATCCTATATTACCTCCATCCGGCGTCTTTTCGGTAAATTTTCGCCAAGTCTCATCGGTCGTGTAGCTCGCTACACTCCCTCTTCAACTTGCGAAATTTACTCGAAAATACACCACCCCTGAATTAACATTTTTTGTGGGATGGGTTCTTAATATCTCGAAAATAGAATTTTCATCAACAACATCCGCAGATTTTCCGCAGATTTTTTCAACTTTTTATCATCAACACTTGCACAATCCAAATAAAAGCGGTAACTTTGCAAAACCAAACAATGAGGCGCGCCTAACATCTCACCTTTAGATTAGGAACAACGCGACGCTCAAGGTCCTATAGCTCAGTTGGTTAGAGCACCTGACTCATAATCAGGGAGTCCTTG
>CAMWUY010000165.1 GCA_947177615.1 uncultured Porphyromonadaceae bacterium | reverse complement strand
ATTGACCACCTCGATCTGCTCCTCAAACTGTGGATGAGAGATATCTACGACATGCACCAGCAGGTCCGCCTCTCTTACCTCATCGAGGGTTGACTTAAAACTATTGACCAGGTGAGTCGGCAGTTTGCGGATGAAACCGACAGTGTCCGTCAGCAGGAAGGGGAGATTTTCGATAGTCACCTTGCGCACTGTCGTGTCCAGTGTCGCAAAGAGCTTGTTCTCGGCAAATACATCACTCTTGCTGAGCAAGTTCATGATTGTAGACTTGCCGACATTGGTGTAACCTACCAGCGCCACTCGTGTCAGTTTACCACGGTTTTTACGTTGTATACTCTTCTGCTTGTCAATATCCTTAAGTTCATTCTTCAGCCGCGAGATTTTATCGAGTATGATACGGCGGTCGGTCTCAATCTGCGTCTCGCCGGGACCACGCATACCGATACCGCCACGCTGTCTCTCGAGGTGAGTCCACATTCTGGTCAGCCGGGGTAGCAGATATTGATATTGAGCCAGTTCCACCTGCGTACGGGCTGTAGCGGTCTGAGCTCGCTTGGCAAAGATGTCGAGGATCAGCGACGTACGGTCCAATATCTTTACCTTCAGTTCACGCTCGATATTGGCCACCTGTTTCGGGCTCAGATCATCGTCAAAGATGACCAAACCTATATCATTGTCCTCAACGTATCGTGCGATTTCCTGAAGTTTGCCTGTTCCGACGTATGTGCGTGGATTGGGAAAATCGAGTTTCTGGATAAAGCGGTGAGTAGTCTCGGCTCCGGCTGTATGAGCCAGAAACTCAAGTTCGTCAAGGTATTCCTCCACTTTAGCTTCTGTCTGGTCACGGCTCACGATACCGACCAGCACGGTGCGTTCATTGGATTCTGTCTGTATTATATTATCTTCAAGCATCAGATCGATCTTTTATTGTAACTTATACATTAGAAATGCAAAAAGAGGTAAGAATGTTCAGCACTATATGATCGGCAATGCGTCGGCACGCCGTGCTGTGTCCGCAGGTAGTGGGAGATATATAAAATAAGTGGGGTCGGTGACAACCCCACTCTATTAATTCCGGATTCAGACTCCTGCTCGCAATTTTAACATATTTTGTGGGAAGAGTCTATAAGTAATATTTACTTCTTGACCTTATTATATCGTGCATTAAGACCCTCGACGACCTCATCAGTGATGTCCAGTGCCGGATCGATATACATGGTAGCTGCCTTATAGAGGATAGCGTCATAGTGGTGTTTGGCGTTATAATCCTCAATAAAGTTGTTGAGAGAGTCCTGAATTACCTTCTGAGCATCCATTGCCGCCTTGGCGCTGTTGGTTTGCATTTTCTCGAGCGAAGACTGAGCATTGGCCTGCATCTGCTGCATTTTGGTCTGGTCAGCGGTATAATTCTGTTCATTATACTGATTGCTCTCCATCTTGTGCTGCATGGTGTTGGCAAATGACTTTATATTACTCTCGTGACGCTTGGCTTCGCTCTCGATCTGATCCTGCATACGCATCATCTCCTCATTGTAGTCCTTTGACAGATTGTATTTGTCAAGTATTGTATCGATGTCTACGTAACGATAATTGGGCAATACCTTGGTTGAAGCTGTCGGTGCTTTGGCTGCCTTATTATCCTTTTGATCGGCCTCCTTCTGAGAGCATGCTCCAAGAAGTGCAAGCGCTGCTGCACACATTAATACTGAAAAAATTGATTTCTTCATGATGTTCTTTTACTTATTCTATGAGTCCCCCGCATAATTGTTAGAGTATGCGAGGCATTAATGATTGCAAATTTAACAAAAAAACTTAAATCAAATAGTATGTTACAAATAAAATGATTATCTTTGGAAAAACCTTAGGATGATTTGGACGGCACATTTAAGTGCCGGGCGTCGCATGAATGTGCCGGGCGTGATAGTATGTATATAATAATCAAATAAATATAATTGTACCATGGAAGTAAAAGATTTAAAGCCTGCACTGATATGGCAGTGTTTTGACGAGATCACCAAAGTGCCGCGTCCTTCATGTCACGAGGAGCAGATCAGAGCTTATCTCCTCGATTTCGCTAAGAGACATAACGTTGAGGTGGCTACGGACAAGTGTGGCAATGTCGTGATGCGCAAGCCCGCAACACCGGGTCATGAGAATGCTCCGACTGTAATCCTGCAGTCTCACATGGATATGGTCTGCGAGAAAAATTCGGATGTAGATCATGATTTCACCAAAGATCCGATTGATACATATATCGACGGTGACTGGGTCAAGGCACGTGGCACTACCCTCGGCGCCGACAACGGTATCGGTATGGCGGCCGCTCTCGCTGTTATGATCGATAATACTCTCGAACACGGTCCGGTAGAGGCTCTGTTCACTATCAACGAGGAGATCGGGCTTGAAGGTGCGCAAAACCTGGGAGAGGATATGCTCAAAGGGTCTATCCTGCTTAATCTCGACTCTGAGGATGACGGTGAGATATTCGTGGGATGTGCTGGCGGTATCGATACCACTGCCGTATTCAAGTATAAGAAGAGCCTTGCTCCCGACAACTTCACATACTTCCGTGTATCAGTGGCCGGCCTCCTCGGCGGTCATAGTGGTTCCGATATAAATGCAGGTCGTGCCAACGCCAACAAGATAATCGCCCGTTTCATCTGGGAATGCTCACAGCGCTGGGCTATCGAGGTATGCGAATTTGACGGAGGCAATCTGCGCAATGCAATCCCTCGCGAGGCATGGGCTGTTTTCGGTATCAATAGCGAGCATGAGCGCGAGGTCGTAAGACACCTTAATAAATATGCCGACGAGATCCGCAACGAGTATAAGGGTGTTGAACCCTCTATGAATCTGGAGATCAACAAGGTTGATAAGCCACAATATTGTATGGACGGTGACACGTCTCTCCGTCTGGTACGTGCGCTCTATAGCGCTCCTCACGGTGTCTATTCTATGTCGCGCGATCTCGAAGGCCTTGTAGAGACCTCTACCAACCTTGCTGCTGTCAAGATGATAGGGGATGATCAGGTCAAGGTCACTACCTCTCAGCGCAGCTCTGTCGAATCGCGCAAGGCTGACATCGCCGGGCAGGTCGAGGCTCATTTCCAGCTTGCCGGTGCTGAGGTTTCTCACTCTGACGGATATCCGGGATGGGCTCCTAACATGGACTCCAAGATCATGAAGATATCCGCGCAGGCTTATGAGGATCTATTCGGTGTCAAGCCTGCCATCAAGGCGATCCATGCCGGACTCGAGTGCGGACTCTTCCTCGATAAATACCCTGACCTTGATATGGTCAGCTTCGGACCGACTATGACGGGTGTACACTCACCTGATGAACAACTCCTTATTCCAACTGTGGCTAAATTCTGGGATCATCTCTGTCGTGTTCTCGAAATGGTCGCCAAGTCATGAATAGGACATTGACCGCTTTTGCTCTCGGTATTGCGCTGCTATGTGGCGCAATGCCGGGATGTGCAAAGCCCGGTCCGACCCCTGACACGACTCCGCCTGCCCCGACTGAAGTCCGACAGACAGACTCATTGCCGGCTGCCGATGCCGCTACTCGATACAAGACCCTGACTGATGCCGACTTCAAGATTGTTGCCGATGAATTAGGAGTTGAGATCGCTGCTATCAAGGCTGTCGTATCTATTGAGGCAGGACCGAAGATGGAGGGATTTTGGGCTCCGGGTATTCCTATCATTAATTTCGACCGCACGATGTACAATCGTGTCGCATCTCGCGCCCCCGTCAAGACCGGTGCCAAGGGAGAGAAGGTTCCCGCAGGACTCAAAGGATATGCGCTCCAGGAGTGGACACAACTTATCAACGCCAGACGTAATAATGCCCAGGGTGCAAATATGGGTACCTTCTGGGGAATGTTTCAGATCGGGGGCTTTAATTATAAGCTGTGCGGATGCCAGAGTGTTGATGAAATGGTAAAGCGTATGTCTTACTCCGAATTGGAGCAACTTGAACTCTTCGCAACCTTTATCACAAAGTCCGGAATGCTCAGTGACTTAAAGGCTAAAAACTGGGCCGGGTTCGCACGCAAGTACAATGGTCCATCCTATGCCAAACGCGGTTATCACACCAAGATGGCCAATGCGTACAAGAAATTTAAAGCGCAGGAGAAAACCGGGGATGTAAAGCCGGATGACACCTCTATCCGAGGAAAATCTCTCTCGACTCCGACCCCGTCAACTCCAACAGAAGACTGAATTATCGCCCCAATACGATAATTCCGATAACTCCGATAATACAAATTAACATGAAAATCACAGATTTAGAGCCGAAACTCATTTGGCAATGCTTTGATGAGATCACCAAAGTGCCCCGTCCTACATTTCACATGGAGCAGATGAATGCATTCCTTGTCGACTGGTCAAATCGTCATAACAA
>CAMWUY010000164.1 GCA_947177615.1 uncultured Porphyromonadaceae bacterium | reverse complement strand
ACCTTATGTATGCTGTTCCCCTTCAACGGGGGAAGTATCTCAAAGCTGAAATCGGGTGTGACTCCCGGCACACCGTCAATGTTTCTCTTGTAGTCCATTGTAGTGGTAATATTAATTAGCTGATCGCATGCTCTATGGCTTGCTTGAGATCGGATATTATGTCGTCAGCGTCTTCGAGCCCGATACTGAGTCTGATCAGACGCGGCGATACATCCATGTCGAGTCTGGTCTCGACCGGTATGGTGCCGTAGATCGTGCTGTAAGGATGGATGGCCAGCGTACGGTTGTCAAAGAGATTGGTGGCACGCTTGACGAGCTGCAGAGAGTCGATAAACTTATAGCAGGCCTCCTCCGTGGGGAGCTTGAATGTTATCATGGCACTGTAATTGCCGTCAAATTGCCTCTCACACAGTTCGTGATAGGGATTGTCAGGTAGTCCTGGATAGCAGACCTCCACATCGTCGAGCTCATCGAGGGCCAGCGCAACCTCGAGTGCGTTGGCCTGTTGCGCGTCATATCTGACTTGCAGCGTTTCGAGTCCGAGAGTCTGCAGATATGCGGGGTTGGGGGTCATGTAGCCGCCGAGGTTCATAAGGATATCCTTTCTCACCGCATCGCGAAATCCTTCGATGGTGCCGTAGTCGATGACAAGTCCCCCTAATGATGTCGCTCCGCCGCTCAGATACTTGGTGGAGGAGAGCACCTCGATATCGACTCCGAGCCGGTGCACGTCAGTACATGTGAACGGTATCATGGTCGTATCGGCGACAAGTGCCGCCCCATGCTTGTGAGCTATCTCGGCAAGGGCTGAGATATCGGCTATCTCCATCTGCGGATTGGTGATGGTCTCAAGATAGATACATGCGGTGTTATCATCCACCGCTCGGCGCACGGCCTCAAGATCAGTAAGATCAGCGAGTACGGTCTCCACGCCAAAACGTCTGAGGGTCTTGGTGAGCAACAGATAGGTGTTGCCAAAGAGGTGACGGGATGTTACGACGCGTTTGCCGGCAGCTGTGATGGCCATAAAGACGGCGCTGATAGCCGCCATGCCCGAATTGAACGCTATCACATCTTTGGCTCCGGTCAGGTTTCTGACGATATGTTCCAGATTGATCACCGTCGGATTTGTGACTCGTGAATAGTCGGGAGCGTCGGAACGCATACAGAACGAGTCCTCCATCTCCTTGTGATCCCTGAACTCGTAGGCACAGCAATTGTAGATGGGCATCGACAGTGCCCCATATACATCTTTACGAGGATAGGGCGTGTGTATGGCAATAGTATTTTTCTTCATCTTTATACCTTAATAACCTGTAATGTAACAACCTGTAAAAATGGCAACCGGTGAAATGGCTACCTGTAATGTATGAGCCGGGCTGTGACACGGCATTCCGTGTCACAGCTGCTTATTTAATCAGAAAATGATCGCCGCTCTCCCTGACTATATTTTCATAATAACGTTTGTCATAACCCGGGAAGGATGGATATACCGGGATGCCATACTCGTTATATATAAAATGTCCGTTGTCGTCGACCTTTTTCATATTGCCGTCCATATATCTGACCATCAGATAGATTGCCAGATCTCGATAAGCATCGGTAGCCTCTCCGGCTATAGCCGCACCCTCGGAATTGACGGCAGCGGTAAGGCCGTCCGTATCACCGGCAGCTGCCAACTCTGACAGCTTGGCTTCGGTCTCTGCCCGTGAGGAGGTATATTTATTCTCGAGTGCCGACTGCACCTTGCGGATATCCGGGATCATCAGGTCATAGCGATTGTATGCCTGATTGGCCACCCAGTTGTTCATCCAGAAGTTGGAGTTCATGTCAAAGGTATTGACATCTCCGTGCTGCAGCTCGGCGGGTATTTCAGTCATCGAGCAGTAGAAGGGCATATATACCGAGGTGTTGGTATCATCGGTACCAAACCATAACACCCCACCGACAGCATCAGGCAGATAGTCACGGCTCTGTGACACGTAGCTCCAGCCGGTCTGTTGAGTGGCAATGGCACGCTCCATCAGATAATTCTTGCCGTCGACCTCATACTCCATGGGGCGCCAGCGGTATGGGACACGATTAGGGCCGGAGCCTATATCATCCGTCATGTTGTAAGGAGTATCCTCAAAATGATCGCGCATAGCCTCTTTCATCTCCTCGAGGCTGACCTTGCGTTCGGGGATGATATATAGCGGCATCGGCTCGTCGGTCTGAGCGTCCACCCACGCAAAATATGTGTCTGCCTTAGGGTCGAAACGACGGAAGTATGACCATACGCGTGCATCACAACCACGTCGCGTGTCGGGAGTGCTCGAAAGCGTCGGCAAACGAGAAGTCCTCATCCTTGCCCGAGAAGTATCCGCGACGGCGTGCGAAGGGGATAAGATCCTTGCTATACCGCACGTTCTGCTTATCCTTGTAGTCGACCTTGCGGATGCGTGGCTCGTTGGCATGGCCGGAGATCGCGTCATCAGGTATGCGGACAGCGATCCACACGGCTCCCTTCTCCGCACCTTTGCCTATCATCTCCATGATCCATACCTCATTTTTGTCTGCAATGGTGAAAGATTCGCCCGAAGATGCATAACCGTATTTGTCGACAAGGTCAGTCATGACATCGATGGCCTCCCGAGCTGTCTTGGCGCGCTCGAGGGCTATCTGTATCAGCGAACCGTAATCGATTATGGATTGGCCTGTAGTGTCCACGAGTTCCTTGTGTCCGCCCCATGTGGACTCTCCTATTACGACCTGGTGCTCGTTGATATTACCCACGACATTGTAGGTGTGAGCCGGCTGAGGTATCTCGCCCAGAGGCTTGCCGGTGTCCCAGTCGACAACCTTGCGCATAGCCCCCTCGGGATGATCGGCGGCAGGCGTGTGGGCCAACATGCCGTATAGATTGTGGCTGTCGGCCGCGTAAGTCGTCATTACCGACCCGTCGGTCGTGGCATTCTTGCCGGCTATGAGACTCGTGCATGCATTGGCGTCATAAGTCGTGGCAGCAAGTATGGCAACTGCAGATAATAGTTTTATTCCTGAATATAATTTCATATCAATAAATATTGTGAGGCGGGGTTTTGTGCTCTTATGTCACAAAGGTACAAAAAATATATTTGACTGTCAGACTGATTTGCACAAAAAATGTTATACATACGCTCCGTGCTCAGTCTGTGCTCAGTCTGTGCTCGGGCGAATGTAAGCGAGAGCGATATCACCGGCTATCCCTTTTACGGGGATGGCGGAGTAAAAAGAGTAATAGTCCGGTCACAGGTAGGGAAATGCCTATTGCCACTGCAACCAGCCAAAGAATGCGGGAGAACATACCCTCCCAGCTTCCGACGTGCAGAGCATAAAGTGTATGGTACAAGTTATTGCTCCAATTTCCCGCGTTGTCCGACTCAAAAAGTGAATAAACTATATCACTATACCACGCGAAACACCATGTAAGTGCAGTCATGGCCATCAGCAGTAGTGGTATGCCGCTCCAAAATCCACCGGCACTGTGAAAACCGGATAGTTTATTGGGGAAAGTAAAACCGAGGTTTTTCTTCAGGGCAATTAATGGATTTTGCTTCTTTTTTCTTAGCGAACGCCCCATTTTTATGGTCCGCTGAAACCATAAAATGTATCCGGTGATGATTTCCACCACAGCTAATAAAGTGGCTATACCGACGATCTCTTCACCGGCGCTTCCTGCATACAGTTCGGTATGAAATTGCTTGGCTACTTTAAATACCGGAGAGTATGAACCGATAATCTTGCCGAAAACAATTATCAGACCCGACAGACAAGAGAATATAAAGAACAGGCCTATCACAAGGCCTGTCCATTTATGAATACGATGTATTATGCGCATTTATGACTTATAGTTACTTGGTTAAGCTGGGTTACTTACCGTCATTTGTACGCTTTGTTACTTGCTTATCGAGCTTACCCACTCGTCAAAAGCTTTTTCTGAGGTTTTATTCAAAATTACTCCCTCAGTAAGGTTATATTTGGGATAAGTGGCTTTCAGCGCCTCGAAACTCGGAGTGAGTCCACTGGAATGAGCAGTTGCAAAAACAATAATCTTTTTGCCTGTAAAGTCGTATGAATCGAGGAATGTGTAGACAACGAGAGGAGCCTTGTCCCACCATACGGGGAAACCGACATATACTGTGTCGTAAGGTGTGATGTCAAGACCTGTTTTTATAGCGGGCCGCATATCCGGATTCTTGTTCTCCACAGCGCTTCTTGAATTGTCGTTCTCATAATCGAGATCTTCGTCAGTATAAACCGTCTCAGGTACAATCTCATAGAGAGTACCTCCGGTGGCCTCCGCCACTCGTTCGGCAGCCTTTGCTGTAGTTCCCGTCGCCGAATAATAAGCCACCAATACTTTAGAATCCGCGGTGTCTGCAACAGCTGTTGAATCC
>CAMWUY010000163.1 GCA_947177615.1 uncultured Porphyromonadaceae bacterium | reverse complement strand
ACCCAGCACAGCGTATGGAATGGCAAACCCGCTGTTGGCGACATTGTCCTGGTTGTATGCCGGATCGAGTCCGGCATCGTCGTAATAATTGTAATTGGCAGACGCCTGCACCAGAAGATAGGGTTTGAATACGAAGTCCCCCTTCTTGGTCGTAAAGGTGAAACCCCGGTGATCTGCCAGTGACAGCACGCCGTTTTCAGTATCGGCATCATATTGCGCATTTGCCGTCAAGACATTGCACAATAGCAATAGGAATGATATGATACGTAATGTTGCTTTCATGATAACTGAATAAGTTAGAGTGATTGAAGAAACTTTATCAGGTCCTTACGCTCGGAGCGCGACATGTTGCGAAATTTATTTTTAGAGGCCTCGCCTTCACCGCCGTGCCACATAATAGCCTCGACATAGTTGCGCGCGCGACCATCGTGCAAGAAATAGGTGTGTCCGTTCACTTTCTCCTGCAGACCTATCCCCCAGAGAGGTGTCGTGCGCCACTCATTGCCACGCGCCAGTCCGGAGACATAATCATCATTGAGACCGACACCCATGATTTCCGAGCCCATATCATGCAGCAGAAAGTCACTGTACGGATGAATGGTCTGCCCGCCCAACCACGGTAACTGCGTACCGTCCAGGAGTGTCGAACCACGCAATCGCGTGTGCAATGTCGTCACATGACACAGGTGACATCCCGCCTGATAGAACAGCGACTCTCCATGTCGGACCTCAGGATCATTGACATTTCGTCGCGCCGGCACACCTAAAGATTGCATATAGAGATCCACATTCCCCATATCCTCCGTAGAGATATCAAGCCTGTCATAAGTCAAGCCCATCATCGAGCCCTGATTGATCTGTATCTGTCCCTCGCATATCTCCTCGGGATAACGGCTGTTGGTGACACCCATATCGCTCGAGAATCCGAGTTCCACAGTAAGGTCGGCATGCTGCGCCTTATTGCCCGATACACCCAGGGAGCGCACTCCCCGCTCGGTGATATAATTGCAGCGACCGCTGATACCCCACTCGGGATAATTGCTTCGGGCCGCAAGCTGTTCTATCTCATTAGGATCAAGCGACATTATCTGTCCCATTCCCACATGACGCAAGGGGACCCGGACTGTACAGAAGAGATCCTCCGGAGCTATCTCGTCGGCATACCAGTCAGTGATGGTATATCGTGGATAAGCGAGTTCGTACTTATCACCATCCGGAAACTCATACTGCTGATATTGCCAGTCGACCTTCAGCTTCCCTTCAGGCTCCACCCCGTATATGGACTGGTCATGCAACACACGGCCGTAGTCCCTGAACAAGGCTCCGTTGCGGCGTGTGACGTATACCAACATAGCCGAGAAACCATATTCACCGGATCCGTTATCGGCCCAGACCCCCGGGCGCGTTCGACCCGCATTGCGATGACAACTGCCGCACGAATAGCCGGCATATACAGGACCCAGACCGCCCCCCTGACTTGTAGATGAGGTGCGAACATCATCGTAGAGGCGGTCGCCGCGCACGAAACGTGTCAGATAGTCACCCGACACCCAAGGGGCCTCGCTGTCGTATGCTACTGACGAATTAAGAAATATCGTAGAGGTGCCTGCTGAAAGCTCATAACCTGCGGGCACCTCGATATCCAACACGTCAAGGCCCTCGTCACTGCAGGCCCCGCACATCAGTGCGAGACCTGTGACACAACTTAACAACAGCTTGATATGAATATGAAAGTGATTATCTGACATTGCTTGTGAGATAGAATATTAGACGTATTCTGAAATGGTCAGGCTATGCAGAAATGATCTATCCGGGAATGATCTATTTATTGACTCTGCGCGGCATACCATCCTTGAAGAGAAGGAATTCAAGAGTATGAAATCCGCGTACGGATTGTACCGCCTCGATCTTGTCATCGTCATCATCGTCGCTCCAGTTGAGGTTGTCATAATTGCCTGATGTCAATATCTGAACGATATTATCCTGATCGAGTGGCCAGCTGTCCATATTCGGATCGAGTCCGAGAGCATCGACCGGCCCGAACAGGAAGGCCTCGCTCCTCTCCCAGGGTTCACGGGCTTCGAGCCACGCATTGCAAGCGGACGCAAATGCCTCATCCGAGGGTCTGTTCTTGAGGTTTATTACAGCCTGATATAATGCCTCATTCTTATCTCTCAGGTTTTTATATGTCGGGAGGATTACATCATCGACGTATGTCTCCACGATACCTTGCAGCCTCGGATCATCACCCACAGAGTTGACGGCGCTCTTCAGTTGAATGGAAAGCAGCGACTCCAGGTCGGCACATGCGGTCATGGCCGCACGGCTCTCGCTGCTATTGATATTATTGCGGAAAGGCTGTGGAATAGCCAGAATAGAATAAGCTGTATTCTGTATGGCATTACGGATACGGGTGTCAAGATCGGGATCAATATCAGCGATAAGCGAGGAGAGTGACTTCGGGCTCACACTGCCGTCCAACGTGCCGTAATAAGAATTGCGTATGGAGAGAATATTATTGGAATAATCCTCGCGGGAGTGCCAGCTGTACCATGACTCGACGGCATACAGTGCGCTCTGTCTGTCACCGGATATGTAGAGCTGGTATGGATCACCAATCTTGGCCGTTCCAACCTCGTTGGCGATGTCCGCACATCCTTCGATAATCTGTTCCACACAGCTCAACGCACTGGAATAGTCTCCTCCGTTGTGAGCCTTGAAATTATCGGCAAATGCTGCACCCCCGGAATATGAAGTGGCCCAGGAATTGTAGAGGGTGTTGGCATCATTACGCAGCAGGGCGGCTACCTGAGCCATATAGTTACCCCAGCTTGCTGCATTACTCTCGGTATAATCAAGATCAGCACTATTCTCCTGAACGGGGGTATCATCCGGACCCGGTTCATTGTTTTTATCCGAACATGCACTTAACATCAGAGCAGACACACTGATAGAGAGTGTAATAAAGGGTATGGTTATCTTTTTCATCCTTAAATTGTGTATTGTACTTAATATTGATTTATAATTCATTGTATATGGGTGGACACATCCGATAATCCTCCTTCAATAATCAATGACAGACAGAATATCGAGTACCTCATTTTACTTCCTGATAAACCATCCGATATACGCGAGGCCGATAGAGAATTCATTTTCAGAATTGTACGGTCCCTTTCCGAATATCTTGCCGGTACCGATCTGGCGTGTTGCATAGTCGGCTTTCACTACGAGATTGGGCAAAGCGAACCAATTGATCCCGACCTGCCACTGACTGACTTCGAGACGCTTGTCCATAGTGACCTTTCCGGCTCCTCTGTATTGAGGGTTGTAATATTCATACCGGACGAAGGGATATATGACGGGAGACTTCCCCTTGATGAGGGTATGCAGATTGACACCTATCTCCGCACCGTAGCTGAGAGCGTTTTTAGCTATCGGTATGAGTCTGCTGTATGGCGACTTGTTGGAGAGAAGGCGGTTGGCCTCGTTAAGCCCGGCTGTGTTGCCCACATACCCGTAGGTGACGTTGGCACGGGCGGTCAGGAGAGGAGATTGATATTGAGCATCCCATGTGCCTATAGCTACAGGAATACGCCCGATGGCTGAATAAGTATGTTCCTTATCGGCATTGCTGCCGGCATCGTGGCAGTAATAGAATGACACACCGGTACGAAGTCCCGGAACCCCGCGATAATCGAGTCGGCCGACGTATGCGGGAGAGGTGAAATTATCCGTCTCAAAGAGCCCTTGTTTGCCGGCTGCGATCCATGTATCACGGTCAAAACCATTGGCATTGAGCCCGGCAACAATCATGGCCTGATAGTCGAAACGCGAATAATTGTGACCGAAAGAGCCGAAGAACTCTATACCGGTCTCGTGCCATGTCGACGGCATCAATGTCGTTTCGGCCTGAGGACGTATGGTTCCGAAGAAGTTGATAGGTTCATGATGAGCATTCGTAAGGCCGACCGGGACGATGAGATGACCGGCACGTACATTAAACTGCGGTATGATCAGACGTGTGATATGCAACTGTTCGAGGGCCACTTCGCCACCCTTTTCTATCTCTGTCTCATACTCGCCGTTCTCACTGTTTTCCAGTTCGATGGCGGTACCTGTACCTCCGGCCTCAAACTCGATCTCGGCACCCAAGATCCATTTGGATGTAAATTTGTAATCGAATGCCAGGGTAAAACGCGGTATGGCGATAGTGGCGCGATGCGTACGGGTACTCCCTTCGGAAGTGCCGACAAATCTGTTCTTGCCATAATCCTTGAACGAGGCGACGACCTCCCCATACCCGCCGAAACGGAATTTTTTATATCCGGTTGTATCGGCTGCTGTGGCTCCGTCCTGTTGTTGAGCAGCCATAGCTGATGTGGCTATTATGGAACAGAGAAGTAATGATGTCAGGAGTCTGTAATTCATGCACTAATTAT
>CAMWUY010000162.1 GCA_947177615.1 uncultured Porphyromonadaceae bacterium | reverse complement strand
GTTATATTTTTCAGTTCCTTCGCGATACAATTTTTTTGCACCATTTTTCAGTGTCTCAAAATCTACTGTAGGCATTGATGCAGCTGTCTTATAATCAGCGATTGACTCGGCATCCTTACCTGCACGGTCATTTACAAAACCACGCAAACCATAAAGAGAGGCGTTATCGGGATTTTGTTCAATAAGTGTATTGATCTCAGCAATAGATTCATCAATCTGACCATCCTGTACCATTGTATTGATCATATTATTGAGGAATACAGGTTGGGCAATTCCAAATTTAGCATTACCCTCTTTTGCAACAGCCATAATTCTCTCCTTTGCAATGTCTGTCATTGTTGAGTCGCGTTGAGCGATTGCCTGCCAACATGCGAGCTCATAAACGTATGCATTGACGTCATCATAACCTAATCGGCGGGCATCACGGAATGCATCGGCACTTTTGACTGCCTCATTTCCGCTGAATGCGGCCAAACCGGCATTGAATAATGACTGACCACGATCGGTATCATTCAGTTTCGGAGCTTTGTCACCCATAAATGGCATGTCGGGCATCTGAGCATAGATGATGAATGCGTCGTAAGCTTCAGGATAAAACTTTTTAGCCTCATAGAATGCAGCTCCTGCTTTAAAATATCCATCAACATGAGAGGCTAACTTGCCAACTATGTCCTTGGAGTGCTTGGGCTTGATCTGTCCCTTCTCGTTAGGTATAGAATCAAGAGGCAGAGCCTTCAGGAAGTAATTGTAACCATTGAGCAACTCCTCACCGAGCATCAAAGGATTGGCGGCGGGATCAGCGGGATTGATGCTCGCAGCCATCGCGCCTTTGTCGTATGCATCAAATTCTATCTTTCCTGCGGTATAGTATGTGGTTGCGTTACCGGACAATTCTGGATCCTGAATTGCTTGAGAGATAAGTTCGCGAGCCTCTCCAAGTTTGTCAATTTTTCCGGACAGCCCCTTGGCCTGATCGACAATTGACTTTTGCGCACTCATTGTACCTACGGCAGCTATACAAAGTGCTAAAGCGGTGATTTTCTTCATCATTATCAATATTTAATTGTTAATTATATTTTCTATCACGGATATCTACACATTTAATCAGTTTGATCGGTATCGGCAGATACCTCCTCTTCTATCATCTCTTCAGGGTCACTGTCCACCTTACATACCGACGCAATAGTATCACCACGCTTGGTAAGATCAATTAATTTGACACCCTGTGTGGCACGTCCCATGACGCGTATGTCGGCGACCTTAAGACGTAATGTGATGCCACTCTGATTAATGATTACAAGATCATTATTGTCATTCACACTCATAATGGCGGCAAGCTTACCTGTCTTATCCGTAATGTTGAGTGTTTTGACACCTTTGGCACCGCGATTGGTTATACGATAGTCATCAATATCCGAGCGCTTACCATAACCATTTTCTGAAACGACCATGATGGTGTCATTTGAATTATCCTTCATGGTTACCATACCTACGACCTGATCATCATCACCGTCAAGAGTCATACCACGAACGCCCGTAGACATACGTCCCATTTCACGTACTTTTCTTTCATCAAATCTTATCGCACGTCCATTACGGTTAGCCAATATAATCTGTGAATTCCCATCAGTGAGCGAAACCTGCAGCAGTTGATCATCCTCTCTTATTATGATCGCATTGACACCATTTGCACGAGGACGTGAATATGCCTCAAGCGGAGTCTTCTTGATCACGCCATTCTTAGTACAGAATACCAGATTATGACTGTTACAATAATCTGAATCAGAAAGGTGCTTAATTCTGATAAAGGCATTGACAGCGTCATCAGAATCAATATTCAGAAGGTTTTGTATGGCTCGTCCCTTGGAATTCTTACCGGCCTCCGGTATTTCATATACTTTCAACCAGTAACAACGTCCCTTTTGCGTAAAGAAGAGCATATAATTATGGTTGGAAGCCGGATAAATATATTCTATAAAGTCTTCAGAACGCTTATCACTACCTTTAGCTCCGACTCCACCTCTATTTTGAGCTCTGAATTCAGATAGGGGAGTTCGCTTTATATATCCGAGATGTGAGATTGTGATGATCATTTCATCATCAGCATAAAAGTCTTCATCATTAAACTCACCTGCAGCCATCTTTATAGCGGTACGACGCTCATCGCCATATTTGTCACGAATTTCGATAAGCTCATCCTTCATGACTTGTCTGCAAACCTCCGGATCGTTCAGGATATCGTTCAGATGGGAGATCAGTTTCATTAACTCGTCAAACTCGGCACGAAGTTTATCCATTTCAAGACCGGTAAGCTGACGCAGACGCATCTCAACTATTGCCCTGGTCTGAATATCGTCAAGTTCAAAACGTTCGGCCAATCTGTTGCGGGCCTGCTCTGTGGTCTGTGAAGAACGGATTATAGCTATTACCTCATCAATGTTATCACAGGCGATCATCAAGCCCCTTAAAATGTGGGCTCTTTCCTCAGCCTTACGTAACTCGTAGCGAGTGCGACGTATTACCACATCATGACGATGCTCAACGAAGCATGCGATGATTTCTTTCAGATTAAGTGTGCGCGGACGACCATTGACAAGAGCGACATTGTTGACGCTGAATGAAGTCTGTAGCTGCGTTAATTTGAAGAGTTTATTCAGTACGACATTAGCATTAGCATCGCGTTTGATATCTATTGCTATATGCATCTTACCTCTTGCAGATGTATCGGTAATATCGGCAATACCATCAATCTTCTTATCAACTACAAGATCTGCGATACTCTTGACAAGGTCATTTTTTATAACCCCGTATGGTATTTCCGATATGATAATCTGGTCGTGATTTGCATCAGACTCTATCTCGCATTTTGCCCTTATTACAATACGTCCTCGTCCTGTCTCGTATGCATCCTTTACTCCCTGTACGCCTAAGATAACACCACCGGTCGGAAAATCCGGTGCTTTAATATGCTCCATCAGTCCTGCAATGTCAATATCGGGATTGTCGATATATGCCAGAGAGGCATTCAGACTCTCGGTCAGATTATGTGGGGGCATATTGGTAGCCATACCTACAGCGATACCGGATGCACCGTTTACAAGAAGGTTCGGTATACGTGTGGGGAGGACAGAAGGCTCCATCAGTGTATTATCGAAGTTGGGCACGAAGTCTACCGTCTCCTTGTCAAGATCAGTAAGCATTTCTTCACCCATCTTGGCGAGTTTCACCTCGGTATAACGCATCGCTGCAGGAGAATCGCCGTCAATAGAGCCGAAGTTGCCTTGTCCGAACACAAGAGGATATCTGAGCGACCAGTCCTGTGCCAGACGCACCATAGTGAGATAAATGGAAGAGTCACCATGCGGGTGATACTTACCCATTACTTCACCTACTATACGGGCGGATTTCTTGGTATCTCCTGAGAAAAAATTATTCAACTCATTCATACCATATAACACACGGCGATGCACCGGTTTGAAACCGTCTCTGACATCGGGCAATGCGCGTGACACTATCACTGACATCGAATAGTCAATGTAAGCGCTTTTCATTTCCGATTCTATACTTATCGGAATAATCTTGTCGTCTCCTTGCATATATTATATTCTTAACAGGAAGATGCATTTGCTCACGATGCCATAATTAAGGGATAAATATATCTTAATATGTTACCTTGGAGCACATGACATTGCATACTTCTCAACATACAAAATTAATAATTTCTGATGAGATGGCAAAATATATTGACAAGTTTGATTTATTGTGCAACTTTCCATCGGATGAATTGTTGATTTAAGAGTAATTGGCATAAAAATTGATAATTGTGATCGTATGAAAAACGATTTCTCAAAGCAATTTCTCCCTATTCTGGAGAAAGCTAATAATTTGGCCGGTGAGCTTGGTTCTCCGGCAATCAGACCTGAGCATCTGGTGTTAGCCGCATTACGCAATAGAGACGGTTACGCATTCAAGATACTCAGTCAACTCAACGTGCCCATCGACAAAATGATTGATGAGCTTACTGATTATATACAGACTTCTAAAAGTGACGAAGAGACGACGACTCTCTTTGAGCAACAGTTTAAGATATGTCTGTCAGCTATCAGACATCTTCAATTAGCGACCTCCGAAGCACGTAAAATGGGTGTTCAGGTTATCGCCGGTGAACACGTCATATTGGCATTAATGCACGATGCCCGCAATATGGACTCTGACTTCCTCGGTAATCTGAAGAGCGAATATCTGAATTTTGATATTTCTATTCAGAATATCGGACAAAGCAAGTCATCTCCTACTGACAATAGTGACAATAATGACAATGACGACGATGATGAAATGTCAGAATTTGAATCCATGGGTTCCGGCAGTAAATCGTCAAAATCACGACAGACAGACAAGGTCAAAAGTGGTACCCCCGCTTTGGACAAGTATGGATATGATATGACTAAAG
>CAMWUY010000161.1 GCA_947177615.1 uncultured Porphyromonadaceae bacterium | reverse complement strand
CTCGCGGCGCAGTCTCTCCATGTCGCCCATGGTATAACTCGGATCAATATCGAGCACGTTGGCACTGATGCTATATACCTCATGCATATTGGCTTCGAGTCTCAACATCAGTTTCATGCCGTTGTCGAACCGACGTGAGGTGGCGGCGTGAAATTTATTTTCTATGCGCGGGAGTACAAATTTCCAAATAGTGGCGCGCATCTTGGCAACCGTTGCTCCGCGCTCATCCTTCTGCAGGAGTTCCATATAACAGTGTCCCGAGGGATGTCTATTGACATCACTGACCTCAGCGACGACCCATACACCGTGTACACCCGGATCGGCGGCCAATACGTTCTTGATGTTGCGCGTGTATTCGAGCAACGAAATGGGAGCGGTATCCTGTGCCATCTGATGTTTTAAGGTTGTTGAGAACGCAATGTTCCAATCTCCATAACAGCTCCGGTCGCGGAATTGAAGATCGCGTATGAGGGCTCCTTCTTGTCGGTAAAGAGTGACGGATTGAGCCCAAATTCCACTCCGAATTGAGAAAAGTCCAGTGACTTGGAATAGAGTGTTCTGCCCTCGTATGATAATGTGATGAGAGCTGTGCCGGGGATACAGTATCTGACTGCATCCTTGGGCATCTGTTTGGTATTGCCGTTAGCATCTGTGGGCAAGACTCCCTCGGCAGTTATCTTGACCGATATATTGACAGGCGCGCCTGCAAAATCAGTAGCATCGGTAAATCCTTTGAAATCAGCAAATCTAAACAGGATCTCATCGCCCTCATCCTCCGGGATGTATGTGAATGAATGAGTGAGGGTCTCAGACGTGGCCGTGCCTGTAAACGCGGCCGTGAGTGCGTCTTCCTGAGCCTGCAGTGACGCGAGCATCAACTCGAGCTGTCGTCCGTCGACAGGCATGTTGTCGGCTGTGCCGCGTGTCAGTGATATATGTGCGTCACGAGCCTCCATAAGACTCTCGGATAGCATCTGAGCCTGTTTGGCAGAGGACTGTGAGGCGGTAAAGTCTTCATTGACGTATTTCAGGTACTCCTTGCCTGTAAATGTATTGACAGAGGGCGCGGGTCGCTGAGCGGAGCGTGGGGCCGGGGCTACCGGCTCCTTATTAATGGAGAGCAGCATGCCATCCTCGCTAACACAAATATATGTTACGGCTCCGGGCTTGAGTTGCATCAGGTATTTAGAGTCTGTGTCAAGTATGCCGTATGGCGTGACCGTAACGTCAGTTATGGTCCATCTTTCGGCGTCGCGGGTTATGACCTTATCCGTGCCGATATATTTACGGGCGTATGCGGCATACGGTCCTGCCGTGAGCACCTCCTTGCGCGCGGTGACCTGTATGTCGAGTGCTGTGACGGGGAGAGAATATACCAATCCGTACTCATTATGTTTTTCAGCAGTAAGCAGTTTGGTCTGCTGCGCCTGAAGAGCGGTAGGAATAGTGGAGAGCACAACGGCTGCCACAATGCAAGAGAGACGAGTCATAATAATCGGTCTAATCGTTGAAAATCTGTAAAATTGATAACGATCAATATACTTGACGTTAATCAATATAATGGGTTAGGTATCTTTTCCCTGTTGAGTATCATTCTGATGGCCCGACCGACATATCTGGTGATGTCTGTTGCCGTCATCCCCGCCTCACCATATTCGAGTTGTGCGAGATCTCCGGCCAAGCCGTGAATATATACCCCAAGGTAGGCAGCATGTTCGGGGAGATATCCCTGTGCTACAAAAGATGTGATTATTCCGACCAGTACATCACCTGCACCGGCAGTCGCCATACCCGGATTGCCGGTAGAGTTGAAGTATACCATACCTGTAGGTCGTACTATAGCTGTATAGTGTCCTTTGAGTACAATTATGATATTGTAGTATTTCGCCATCTCTACAGCCTTGAGCAGACGTTCCTCAGAACTCTTTTGTTCGCCGAAGAGTCTGTCAAACTCACCTATGTGAGGAGTGATGATGGTATTCTGCGGCAGAAGAGAGAGCAATGCCGGCTTACGTGAGATGCAATTGAGCGCGTCGGCGTCGAGTACGAGCGGGACGCGACAATTCTTGAGCATGGCTTCAAGGGCATCAATAGTGAGTTGATGCGTTCCGATACCCGGTCCGGCGAGTACGACCTGATGATCGTGGTGGATGGTCATGTCCGAGATGATGTATTGATTTTTATCCGGTTCGAACATCGCCTCCGGTACAGCTGTCTGTACGATATTGATGCCCTGCTCGGCACTGTGTACGGTGACGAGTCCGGCACCCGATCTCAGGCAAGCTTCGGCCGCCATTACTGCGGCTCCCATCATACCGCCGGATCCGCAAAACAGCAGAGCGGAACCATAGTCGCGCTTAGCGGAAAAGGGTCGGCGCGGGCGGAGTAAAGGTCTGATGTTGCGTGTCTCGAGCATCGTGTATTGTGACTGCATGCTCTTCCGCTTCTCGTTGTCGAGATCGATATCGAGTAGTTTCCAGCTGCCCAATACGTCAGCATTTTCCTCAAAGAAGAAGGAGAGTCGCGGTATCTGGAATGTAAGGGTGAGATTGGCATGTACCATATTACGTCTCAGAACGTTGTCGTTCCACTCGCCGAAGAGTCCCGAGGGGACATCGAGTGAGATGACGTATGCTCCGCTGTCGTTGATGTAATGTGCCAGTGATATAAATCCTCCCTGCAGTGGTTGCCGGAGTCCGCTTCCGAACAGACCGTCGATGACCACGTCATTCTTGCTGAGGTATGGAGGGTTAAATTCCCTGGTGATCTCGGTGAAATCGATTCCCTCCATGGTAATGAGTTGTTTACGCTCCTCGTTGCAGTCGTGTCCTAATTTGCCATTGATATTGAAGAGGAAAATCTCGACGTGACGGTATCCCTGTTCTATAAGCATCTTAGCGACAGCGAGTGCGTGTCCGCCGTTGTTGCCCGGTCCTGCGACGATGACAAACCGTTGTGAAGGCAGAAATCGTGATATTACCTCGCAAGCGACGGCATTGGCGGCGCGTTCCATCAATTGGAGCGAGTCAATATTCTGTGCCTCGCAGGTGGCATTGTCTAACTCATTTAATTGTTCGGAAGTGAATATTCTCATAATCTGAGGGATATGTATGGGGATGTGAAGCTATCTCAATAGTATATTGTCTAAGAGCGGAATGCCATCAGCAATCCGATCATAATCAGAGTTAAAAATATAGTCAGGAAATACATTATCCGGTACATGCGAGCCTTCTCGTAAGCCTTGACTCGCAGTGCGTGACGGTCAGCAGCACTGATATCCTCGGCTTCGGAGCTTCGCCACAGATATCTGAACTTGCAAGCATACCATAATGTAATGAGCCCTGTCAGCGGAAATAAACAAATGGTGAGCAACACAGCCATGATAATTGAAACACCTTTGGGCTTGACGTTGTAGTCAATGTTGTGCGGTGGTTCGGGAAATGATCTGAAACCAAATGGTGTCGGGGAGTCTTGCTGTTGTTGCTGTTGTGCCCCGGTGTTATTATGCTGCAGAATCGCCCCATTATCGGAGGGTTCTCCCGGGATGGGGAGTCCGGCGAGCACAAATCTCATGGCACGGCAGATATCGGGAACATCCTCAGCCCGTTGCCACTGCGGCATGCCCTTGGTCCAGACATAGGTGGTCGGTCTTATGTCGTGCTGCACAAGTTCCGAGAGTGTAAACGGACCTTGTGTCGCGCGATTGAGTCTGACAAAATATTTAGCCATGATTCAGTATATGATTTATAGTCTATATACTTGCAAGACCAAGAAAGAAAAAGAAAAGAGTTGCGAGGATACCGATACCTCCGATAACGAAGGCTATTATGGTCATAGTCCTGGCAGTAGAATTGTTGGCGTCACCCGAGATGTAGTCACCCATGGCATAAGCCTGGTTGGCTTTGCTTGCTGCATTGATGGCTATAATGCCGAATATCAGGCCAATGCAAGAGAACAGTGCTCCTATTATCGTGCTGATAATGGCCGGTGTCATCCAGTTGGTATGATTGGAGCCGTAAGCGGGTTGCGGCTGACCGTAAACAGGTTGCTGGTAGCCATACATCGGTTGCCGATATCCGTACGGTTGCTGTGGCTGACCGTATGGGCGTTGTGTCTGACCGTACGGTTGCTGCGACTGACCGTAAGGTTGTTGTGCCTGACCGTAAGGTTGCTGCGGTTGTTGTGACGCATTGTGATTGCTGTGGTATTGACCCTGAGCGGCAGCCTGCGGGTTGGGTTGGTATCGTGTCTGTTCAGGATCTATCACCGGCTCGGCGTATGCGCCGAAAGCAGATTGCTCCTCAAACAGATTGTTGAGCTCAGGGAGAGAGGATGCCGGAATCCAATCGGTCAGTCCTGCTCTCCATACCATAGTATTGGGAGTGAGCCCCTCCGCCAATAGAGTTTCTATAGCGAAGGGTCCCACACTCTGTTCATTTCTGATTATATAAT
>CAMWUY010000160.1 GCA_947177615.1 uncultured Porphyromonadaceae bacterium | reverse complement strand
GATACATAGCCTCCGGAGCACAATTCACCCCGAAAGATTAATATGCGCAACGACAGAGGTAAAACCAACAACACACTGACACGCCTGCTCTCTTCGATGATCATGGGACTCATGACCATCAATACCGTTACGCTCGCTGACTCCTCACGTCCGAAACTTGTGGTCGGCATCATTATCGATCAGCTGCGCACTGACTATCTGGAATATCTCCGTGAATATTACGGCGACAAGGGGTTCAACAGACTAATCGGCAACGGATTATATCTCCCCGACCTCGATTTCAGAGCCCTCGTCCGGGACCCGGCTACCGCCACGGCATTGTTATATACCGGCAATTATCCTGCCATAAATGGCATCCCGGCTGCCTCACTATATGACCATCAGTCCGGTAGAGCACTGCCTGCACTCAACGACCCGGCGACTATAGGCAATTTCACTAACGCAACACTATCACCGGCATCGCTCAGACTATCAACGATCGCTGATGAACTGGCTATTGACGGAGGAGGACTCGGATTGGTATATGCCGTCGCCGCCGATGCTCAACAATCCATCGTCATGGCGGGACACGCCGGCAACTGCGCATTGTGGCTTGACCAAAATACAGGCAACTGGTGCTCCACAACATACTACCGTGACTTCCCGCAAAACATTTCACGGCGCAATCACAAGCAACCGCTCAGTCACCGGGTCGATACCATAAGCTGGCGACCGGCCCTCCCGCTCAACAGATATCCGGGTATACCGGGCCGCAAGCTCAATTATCCTTTCACATACACTTATCCTTCGAACGATAAGGCTGTTTATGAACGTTTTGCCGTCTCACCTCCGGGTAATGCCGAGGTCACGGACGTGGCTATAGATTGCATCGATGCGCTCTCACTCGGACACCGTAGCGATGCTATCGATATGCTCAACGTGGCATACTCACTCGCACCATGTCGCGACATCAAGGATGGAGACTATCGACTCGAACTTGAGGACGCATACATCCGTTTGGACGCACAGATAGCACGGCTACTTGAAGCAATTGACAGAAAAACCGGACTTGATAACACTCTGATTTTCGTTTCTTCTACCGGCTATTACAACGATGCGACACCTGATGATCCCAAATACAGGATACCATCGGGTGATATATCGCTCAAACGTATAGAGTCACTACTCAATTCCTTCCTCTCAGCCAAATATGGCAACGGAGATTACGTCGAGGGGATACACCGCAGTCAGATATACCTCAATGCGACACTTACAGACCGTAAAGGACTCGATCTCAAGACCGTACGCGATGAGGCTCGCGAATTTGTCATCAAAATGAGTGGCATAGCCTCTGCTCGTACGCTATATGATCTGCTCTCCGACACCTCAGCCGAGGCTGAAGCCGTCAGACTCACTATCGACCCGAAAACCTCCGGTGATATTCTATTGACCTTTACACCGGGATGGAATGTCATTGATGACCAGACTTATCCGACGACTGTAACCCCCGTCAGAGAGTCTGTCGTACTCACCCCGGCTATCATCTATTACCCTGTTATCACTCCACGCACCATCTCCGAGACCATCGACGCGACAGCCATTGCACCCACTGTCACATCGATCCTGCATATCAGAAGTCCTAACGGCGCACAACAGAGACCTCTGAAATACTGATTTTTCGGAAAATTATCATTATATTTGCATTTTGAACACTCAACGTAGTGTTTTTACAACTTTTTGTACGGATCAATGAGTCATCATTATCCGGCAATCTACATATATTTAAAATTATAACTACATACATAAATGGGACTTAACAATTTTTTAAAGAAAATATTCGGTGATCAGTCCGAGCGAGCCGTCCGCCCTTTGTGGCAGAGACTTGAGAAGGAGATCAACCCCATCTCGGCTCAACTCGTGGACGAGTCCAACGACCAACTGCGTCATCGTATCGATGTCATCCGTGATGATATCCGCTCCAACGCCGCCACATACAAGGATCAGATGGCACAGATACGTCAGGAAATCGAAACTCTCGATTACGATAAGAGAGAGCCGCTCTGGAAGAAAATTGATGATCTGCGTGAGGAGTGCTTCAAGATGTATGCACAGAAACTTGACGCTGCACTGCCGGAAGTTTTTGCTGTTGTCAAGGAGACCGCCCGCCGTTTCAAGGAGAATGAGACGATAGAGGTCACAGCGACTGACGCAGACCGTGAGCTCGCCGGCGCCGGCAAGGATTTCGTATCTATCGACGGAGACAAGGCTATATGGAAAAATTCATGGGTGGCCGGCGGCAACCTCATGACCTGGGATATGGTACATTACGATGTACAGCTTATCGGTGGTCAGGTGCTCCACGGCATCATGAACGGTGACAAACCCACTAACAATATCGCTGAGATGGCTACCGGTGAGGGTAAGACTCTCGTAGCTACACTCCCCGTATTCCTCAATGCGCTCACCGGTGAGGGTGTACACGTCGTGACTGTCAACGACTACCTCGCCAAACGTGACTCCGAGTGGATGGGACCGTTATATCAATTCCACGGTCTGACCGTCGACTGTATTGACAAGACCGAGCCTAACAGTGAGGAACGCCGGCGCGCTTACCGTTGCGATATCACATTCGGCACCAACAACGAATTCGGTTTCGACTACCTGCGTGACAATATGGCCACAATGGAGCAGGACCTTGTGCAGCGTGACCAACACTATTACGCCATCGTCGATGAGGTCGACTCCGTATTGATCGACGATGCCCGCACACCGCTTATCATCTCCGGTCCGATACCCAAAGGCGATGACCAGATGTTCAACGACTTCAAACCTAATGTTGAGAAGGTTGTCAATGCACAGCGCAAGCTCGCACAGTCATATCTGCTCGAGGCTAAGGATATGATCAGCGCCGCCATGAGCGGTGATCCGGAAAAGATCGCAAAGTTTGACAAGGTGCTACGGAAGGATCCTAACGCTAAGCCACTCACAGCTGACAAGCTGCTCGAAGAGGGTGGACTCTCACTCTTCAGGGCATACAAGGGACTTCCGAAACACGGTCCCCTCATCAGATACCTGTCAGAGGATGGCATCAAGCAACTCCTGCTCAAGGTCGAGGCCAAGTATATGCAGGACAACAACCGGGAAATGCCGGTGGCCGTAGAGCCGCTATACTTCGTCATAGACGAGAAAAACCATAGTATCGAGCTTACCGACAAGGGTATCGCTGTCCTTACCGACTCTACCAAGGATGCAGACTTCTTCGTCATGCCCGACATTGCCGCAAAGCTCAGCATGGTCGAGGGCGAGGATATTCCCGAGGAGGAAAAGCGTGAGAAAAAGGATGCGCTACTGCAGGATTACGCCATCAAGTCTGAACGTGTACATACTGTCAACCAGTTGCTCAAGGCATACACACTCTTTGACAAGGATGTTGAATACGTCATCGACGACAACAAAATCAAAATCGTTGATGAACAGACCGGACGTATCATGGAGGGACGACGTTACAGCGACGGACTCCACCAGGCTATCGAGGCCAAGGAGGGTGTCAAAGTCGAAGCCGCCACACAGACTTATGCCACAATTACACTGCAGAACTACTTCCGCATGTACCGCAAGCTCGCAGGTATGACCGGTACAGCTATGACTGAGGCCGGTGAGTTCTATGATATCTATAAGCTCGAGGTTATCGAGATACCGACCAATCGCCCCGTCATCCGCGATGATATGAATGACCGCGTCTACCGCACCAAGAAGGAGAAGTATGCAGCCGTTATTGCCGAGGTCGAGGAGATGGTCAATAAGGGACGCCCGGTGCTCGTGGGTACTACCTCTGTCGAAATCTCCGAATTGCTCTCCAAGATGCTGCAACTGCGTAAGATCCCACATCAGGTGCTTAACGCTAAGTTGCACCAGAAGGAGGCTGACATCGTAGCACAAGCCGGCAAACCGGGTACTGTCACCATCGCAACAAATATGGCCGGCCGTGGTACCGACATCAAGCTCCCACAGGAGGTCAAGGACGCCGGTGGTCTCGCTATCATTGGTACCGAGCGTCACGAGTCGAGACGTGTCGACCGTCAGCTGCGCGGACGTGCCGGACGTCAGGGCGACCCAGGATCTTCTGTTTTCTTCGTGTCGTTTGAGGACACCGTGATGCGTCTGTTCGCCAACGACAACGTGGTCAAAATGCTCGACCGGCTCGGATTCAAGGAGGGCGAGATGATTGAGGCCAAAATGATCACCAAGTCTATCGAGAACGCACAGAAACGCGTAGAGGAAAACAACTTCGGTATCCGTAAGCGCCTCGTGGAGTATGACGACGTAATGAATGCCCAACGTAAGGGCGTATATGGCCGTCGGCAAAATGCACTTAAGGGTGAACGTATAGGTACCGATATAGCCAACATGGTATATGAAGCTGTCTCTTATACACATAACCGAGCCAACGAGACAATAGGCAAGATCGTATGCCGTCTTCTG
>CAMWUY010000159.1 GCA_947177615.1 uncultured Porphyromonadaceae bacterium | reverse complement strand
GAGGCTGCCTCACTTGAAGCTCGTGCTAAAGTGGAAGAAACATTAAACCGTCTTCGCAATGGTAGTAAGTGAGCATAAGCCTGTTCTGATTGTTATTGCCGGTCCTAATGGGTCAGGTAAAACTTCTGTTACCTCAAAGATTCTTCATCATGAGTGGCTGGAGGATTCGGAATATATCAATCCCGACAATGTGGCGCGTGACGTTTTCGGAGACTGGAATGACCGTGAGTCAGTTCTCAAAGCGGCTAACTATTGTAACGATTGGCGTGAAAAATGTCTTGCAGAACACAAGAGCCATATCTTTGAGACAGTGATGTCGGCTATCGATAAGGTCGATTATATTCTCAGAGCAAAGGAAGCTGGATTCTTTGTCCGTCTGTTCTTCGTTTCCACTAAATCTCCAACAATCAATGCAAAGCGTGTTGCAAACCGCGTATTGAATGGAGGTCACGATGTGCCTATCTCCAAAATAATATCTCGCTATGATAAGTCCATAGCCAACTGCATAGCATTAGCTCCATACGTTGATCGACTCTATGTCTATGACAACTCAATCGAGGATGCAGAAGCTCATCTTTTGTTCCGATTAAATGATGGTGTAGTTGCGAAACGCTATGTGGAGGACCTTCCCAACTGGGCATCAACGATCCTCCCAAAATAAAGTACGATTAAGTAAATGATCTTATTCTGAGCTATTTGTAATCGATAAAATCGCTTTGCACCAATAATTACTTTAATCGCAAAGAAATCTCATATTGGTACCATATTATATTAAATATTTGATTATTAGATATGGTCGGATTTGAGGAAGTGAAATATAGAATTATAAAATATTAATGAGTGAAGCGCACCATAATCGGTGCGTTTCATTTTTAATCATCATTTGTATCTTTAAGTGAGGAGGTTTGTCCCCCCCTGTATATATACCACTTCGGGAGAAATAGTAGAAGTATAGTCTGCGTTAATAATGGCACCATTGGAAAACAGTGTATTGCCTATCAGTTTTATTCCGTGTTGTGCATGAATGTGTCCAAATAAATGTGCTTTTAGTTGGAGCGTGGATATTTTTTCGAGCAGTTCTTTCGATCCATAATTAATCCCATCATCAAAATCGAGAATACCGTATGCCGGAGAATGTGTTATCAACACATCTGTATCATACGGAATATTAGCATAGTTTTGATTTTGACGTTCTGTAATGCAGTCGCTCATAAACATAGGTATACCATAAAATTTGATACCCTCTATCTCAATAGCCGAATTACAAAGAAAGTGAACATTTGAGTCCAGACCTTCTATATTGGCTCCATATAGACAATCGTCATGGTTGCCACATATAAAGATTTTGTGTTGATATGGTAAGTCACAAAACCAGTTGAGGAAATCAAGTGCTTCCTGTTCTGTTCCGACCATGCAGAAGTCACCTGAGTGTATTACGACATCGGCTTCGGGTAGTTGTCGGAGTCGATGGTGGCAGTTGTGAGTATCAGATAAATGTAGTATCCTCATATTTTTTATCACAAAGATAGTAAAGAGATGTCTCAGTTTATGCGTTAGCAATTATTTTTGATAATTTTATTTAGCAATTCGTCTTTACGGTCTTGACCGTATTGAGAATGTAGAGGTATCGAGTGAGACATTCAAACTCCCTTAGGATTTTAATGCAGGCGACTACTTTTCTACGTCATACGGTATCGTAGTAGGAACCGGTGAGAAACCGGAGAAAAGTTCGAGCGTTTGCAGTGTTTAAAAACCGGACTGGAGAGGATGTTGTGTCCGCGAGTCCACTTCAAGATGCTTATATTCGATTTCGAGACCGCGTACATTGGCTCCGCCAATCTGACAGGGGCCGGCATAGGTATGAAGAGCAGCAGCCGTCGCAACTTCGAGGCCGGAATACTCACCGACGAAGTATCGTTGATAGATGCCGCCTGCGAGCAGTTGACAGCGTATGGCGTGGCAAATACTGCGCCCGATGCGGAAGAAAAGCATATTGCTCAGACCCGATAAAATGAAAATTCCCCTTCGTGAAATTAGGTATTCATGAAGGGGAGTTTCGTATTCTGAGTAGATTATTTGGTCATTACTGCATCAAGATAACCACTTGACAGACTTTGGGCTTAATGTCTTACGAGTTTGGTATTCTCCAATATTCTCTTCCATTCTTCCGAGGTATGCACCTTATATTCATTAGCGCAACCCTTTTTTAATGACATTGGCCTACTGGATTGCTGCTTGCGTATAGTACGGCTGTCTGAAGATACGTGCCCATAATATACATCTACCACTGAGCCCCATTCATTATTATTTTTAGCCCATGTAGAAATCAGCAAATCATAGTTGTTGGCATCACGTGTTATTCTCCAATCATCATAGCTGTTTAAATATAGCGTCAGTTCGTTTTGCATCATTTTTATAAGCATTGCGAAGTCTGATCGTGTAAATCCATAAGCCATGAGCATCGCAGTCTCACCGGTCTGTGATATCATGTAGTATGAATTGGCCGCCGGGTTAAGATATGTACCCCATCCATATAATGTTGAGGAATACCATACATCATCAATATTGGCTTGAGGTACATCGTTGATGTTTTTATAAGAGGGGGTTGTGAATTTTTTGCGTATCAATTCACCGCGATTTCCTTTGGAGTCATATCCTACAAACACCTGAATATAGGTAGTATTGGGTGATAATCCATCGCAAGAGAGAGTTTTACCTTCCGACGCCTGCATTGCATTATTATTGTCCAAGGCATTTAATATGCGGTCATCTGACCATCCGGCACTTGAGGCATCAAAATATCCGGCAATAAAATAATCTACTTTACTTCCAAAACTTAGTCTGAAAGTGGCACTTTCCGTCAGTACTACATCATCAAGAATTTCAATTTCCAGATCCGATTGTAGTCCTGCGACTTGCGTGATCTGTATCTCAGCCTCTAATTCACCTGCAGCAAAGACGATGGTGCCTACTCGGGAGCTGGCTGTCATATTATCCGAGAGGGCAGTGATCGTAATCGATGTATCACCGTTGCCCGAAGTCGATGATAAATTTATCCATTCAGGATATGATCCTACCTGCCAGTCACAATTTGCTTTAACATTAATTGTCGCAATCGAATTAGCCGTTGAGACAAGAGAGACAGACGTCGGATTTACGCTAATAAAATCCGGTTCATCTTTTTTACAAGAAGAGAAAGAGATACTTAAAACGACAAGGGATAATATCCCGATGAAATAATAGTTTATATGCTTCATACGCGTATATGCCTCGGTCATCCTCTCGTCGGCTATCATTAAATTCAAAAGAAAAAGCGTAGGAATCTGTATCTATTGCTCATTCTGCTTTACAAGGCCTTCGCATTGCCCATCATCGTAGAACGAGCAACGCAGAAGCCCACGCGTAAATGTATATAAACATAAATCCAATCGCAACGTGATATATCACATAACGTTGCAGACAGGTTGTTATCTACACATTACCATAGACATCTATCGTTGCCTCATTCTTGACGATGATTGAGAAGTTGCGAAGTTCTGTAAAGCCAAGAATAGAAGCGCAGGATAAACGCTTTTATGATATAATGCCTCCCACCCGCATACCCACGAACGTGGCTTCTGTGAACGGTCGGCGATACAAATTTATAAAATTATTTTCAAATTCCAATTATTTTTAGTCTGACTATATTTTTTATTCATTCGATTTCAACAATATGAAGGTTGTGACTTATACCGATATATTGTAGCGGTGGTATCAATATGCTATAGGATTGAAGGGATATAAAGAGGTTTTCTGGTAAGTTGGGCATTTGGCTCCATTTTTATGAGATTGATCCTTAAATCAGGTGATATTATCTTTACGCATAGGTTACTGTATTACGCTACATACAATAAAATCCATAGCTACGCTGATAGTATCAGCAAGGCTATGGATTAAATTATTAATGGATTAGGATACTTGCATTAACATTTTCTTGGATGAACATTTTGTTGCATGAAGGGGCTAATACAAGATGATTGTATCTTCATATCTTCGTCAGCGGCCACCGAATATGCGGGAGAAAATATTACCTCGGGGTTCAGGATCCGGCTCGGGCTTGAAGTGGACTCGCAGCTCTTTGTCTTTTTTACCGAGGAAGAGAATATGATTGCGAAAGACGAATGCTACCATCTTATCAAATTCCAAGACGGCGTACAGGCTCCGCAATAGAAATCTACGAAAGGGATTTGACTCCTCAAGATCCTCAATGATTATTTCTGTTGTAGGCTTGAGTTCATCAGAGTCTATAGTGATATGATGATTGGCTTTGAGAAGATCCAGTGCGTCAAACAGACCAAGATCCTCGAGATGTTTCGGTGGCTTGGTGTTATTCTTATATATCTCTTGAATAACTTCGTTAGATATCATCGTGCTTGCAGTTTATAGTCGGTTGCCCAATATCGGGAAATATAGGCACACGAATTACAATTCGATGTCTACACTATTCTAACAAGTAGTCTCCACAAATGGTTTATGCCATTTCCAC
>CAMWUY010000158.1 GCA_947177615.1 uncultured Porphyromonadaceae bacterium | reverse complement strand
GGCATACGCTATACTCTGATTTAGTGCTTTTCCGGATGTGACGTGTGGTTGGGGAGCAGGGAGAGGATGCGGTCGAGCGGGAGTCCGCGATGGAGGGCGTATTTCTCTATGGTAGAGGGTTCGAGAGTGCCGATCTCAAAGTAGCGTGCTTGAGGATTGCCAAATATAAGGCCCGTAGTGGTGGCTGTCGGATATAGAGCTCCGTTTTCTGTTAATTTTATTCCCAAGTCGTTGTATTTCAGAAGTTCATCCGTCACAAACACCAGTGACTGATCGGGGAGGGATGGATAGCCGATGGCAGGTCGGATGCCACGTTGATCATGAGGCAGTCCCCACAGTTCTGTGTGTACTATGGTGTGCAGATGCTCGGTGGCAGCCTCAGCCAGACGGTCGGCAAGACTCTGCAGCAATAGCGTCTTATAGTCATCGCCCGTTTGCTCAGCCTGACGTATTCGTCGGGTCATATCATCTCCTGCAGTGACAGCGAAGAGACCGATGCTGTCACCTTCAGGCGCTACATAGTCAGCCATCGCAAGATAGGGCGCCTTCTCGCGCCGTAGAGTCGGCAGAGTGATCCGTGTGTCATTAAGAGATATAACTATGTCATCCCCGGTACGGTGAGCATGAGCCAGAATAGCCCGGGCCGGTATCTTTACTCCATCACGTTCGAGTGTCGATATCAACCTGTCAGTATCCCTGCGCAGTCTTTCGCTCTCTTCGCCGGCGTCTGCCGGCAGATGCCATACATGCATGAAAGCCCTCCAGTTGATCAGGCCGGCAACCTCCGACGGCGAAAATTCGTAGTCGAATATACCATATTGAGTCGGTGCCTTGACAGGAGTATGCGCCTTCTCCGGAGTGGCCGGGTCTGCACCGGTGACAGTGGCGCCTCTACAGGTGTCATGATACTCGTCGCGCAGTCTCTGCTGCTCCCGGCGGATATCATCAGCAGTCCGGGCACGTCGGGCCGGATCTGCCAGAGCGGCCATGACATCCGGCAGCGAGGCTGCATCGCGCGTGTGCACCACCAGTCCTGAGAAGACCGGTGCTATCTTGACAGCGGTATGTAGAGCTGAGGTCGTTGCTCCCCCTACGAAGAGCGGAGTATCAATCAGTCCGTTCTCTTCCATCGCTTTGGCTACGTGTGTCATCTCTGAAAGAGAGGGGGTGATGAGTCCGCTCAATCCTATAAAGTCGGCTGATACCTCTTTAGCTTTCTTGATGATAGTGTCGGCATCGACCATTACTCCCAGATCGATTACTTCAAATCCGGAGCATCTGAGCACGACAGACACTATATTCTTGCCGATATCATGCACATCACCCTTGACTGTGGCAAGTATCACCTTGGCTGCATCAGTCGAGTCGTCTGAGTGTGACTGTTCGGCTTCTATATAGGGTGTCAGCCAAAGTATGGCCTGCTTCATGACACCGGCACTTCTGACCACTTGCGGCAAGAACATACGCCCCGCGCCGAATGCATCTCCGACGAGGTTCATACCCTCCATGAGCCTACCCTTGATGACAGCCATTGCCGAGCCATCCTCACGCAGAGCCACGGCGAGTTTCTCTTCAAGACGTGTGGTCACACCACGTACCACCATCTCCTGAAGAGTCAGTTCCGTCCGCGGTGCATCCTGTTTGCCGGTGTTAGTCGCGCTCTCCGCATTTTCCGCGCTCACTCTAAGTTGCGCCTTGCGCCGTTCCTGCTCCTCCTTCATGGCCGATGCGAGCTCGAGCAGTCTCGATGATGCATCCTCCCGGCGACAGAATATAACATCCTCGACAGCTTCACGCAATGTCGGATCTACTGTGTTGATATCTGATTTGGTGGCCGGGTTGATGATAGCCATATCCATGCCACGTGCGATGGCATGATGGAGGAAGATGGTGTGCATGGCCTCGCGTAGAGGATTATTGCCCCTGAATGCAAAAGATAAATTGGAGACACCGCCACTCACCTTGGCACCGGGCAGGTTTTGCTTTATCCATGTAATGGTGTCGAGAAAATCAAGTGCATATCTGTCGTGTTCGGGCATTCCCGTTGCGATAGTCAATATGTTGGGATCAAATATTATATCACACCCCCTCAATCCGAGTTTCTCGGTCAGCAGGCGATAGGCCCGGCTGCATATCTCAATGCGACGTTCGAGTGTGGTGGCCTGACCCCGTTCATCAAAGGCCATCACTATGGGGACAGCTCCGAGATCGCGTATCTCACGCGCATGCCGGAGAAATTCCTCCTCACCCTCCTTGAGCGAGATACTGTTGACGACCGCCCGACCCTGTATGCGCCGCAGCGCAGCGTTGATGACGTCGGCACGTGAGGAGTCTATCATCAGAGGTACGGCTGCAGTCGTACCATCAAGCGTCAGCATGGAGATGAATGTCTCCATTTCGCTGCGTGTGTCGAGCATTCCGTCATCCATGTTGATATCCAGGATCATTGCCCCTTTGGCTATCTGTCCCGATGCTATCTCTGCAGCCTCGCTGTAATTCTTTTCGTTGATGAGTCTCAGAAACTTCCTGCTGCCCGCCACGTTGCAACGTTCACCTACCTTGAGAAATCCCTCGGTGGGGCTGACACGTGTCTGTTCCAATCCAGACAGAAGGAGTTGTACATTGTCCGTTTCCGGAGCGTCCGTTGGTAGCGTGCGGGGAGTTGCAGAACGGGCTGCCTCGGCTATGACGCGGATATGTTCCGGTGTTGTGCCGCAACATCCCCCGGCAATATTGAGCAGACCTTTGTCGAGGTATTCAGCCATGGTCTGTCCCATAATCTCGGGTGTCTGAGTGTATTGCCCCATCTCGTCCGGCAATCCGGCATTAGGATGCAGTGAGATATAGAGCCCGTATTGTTGCAGCTTCTGAAGATACGGAGCCATTTCTTGAGCGCCAAATCCGCAATTGAGACCGATGCTGACAGCGCCCGCGTGAGTCATGGAGGCTACAAAGGCATCTATCGTCTGGCCTGAGAGCGTGCGTCCCGTCTGCGTAAGAGTGACGGAGAGCATTATCGGCAGCGTGCGTCCCGTATTGTCAAAGGCCCGCTTTACACCGAGCACGGCCGCCTTTGCATTGAGGGTGTCAAATATTGTCTCAAGGAGAATGATATCCACGCCCCCTTCGATGAGGGCCTCCGCCTGTTCCTGATATGCATCCGCCATACGGTCGAATGTGACCTGTTCCTTCGCATTCGGGTCAGCGGGCATACTCAGTGATATGTTGCCGGGTCCCATACTGCCGGCGACAAATATCTGCCGCCCGCTGCGTTCCCTCCCTTCCCGGGCTTCGGCCGCCGCTATCCGTGCCGCAGATCGGTTGATATCCTTGACGCGGTGGCTCAGACCATATTCTGACAGCGAGAGCGCATTGGCATTAAAGGAATTGGTCTCAATGATATCCGCACCCGCGTCGATGTACGCGCGATGTATGCCGGCGATAACATCCGGACGTGTGAGGCAGAGCAAGTCATTACACCCCTTGAGGGCGACCTTGCTATCGGCAAAATCCTGGCCTCTGAAGTCATCTTCGGTCAGATTATAACGTTGTATCATAGTGCCCATAGCTCCATCGAGCACGAGCACTCTCTCCTTCAATTGCTCTTGAAATGTCATCTTTAGTCGGTTAGGTGGTGAGGAGTCCGGAGTCGGTTGTGGACTTGATCCGAGGACGTCAGTAGATTTGTTCGGCTACACGACGAACGCTCTCGGATGCCATCAGTGAGTAAAAATGCAGGCGCGGCACGCCGTAAGCTATGAGTTCGCGACACTGCTCGATACACCATTCGATACCGACTTCGCGCACCTGCTCGTCGGTAGTGCATTTACGCAGTTCGGAGGCAAAGGCCTCCGGAATGTCTGTACGGAATATACGGGGCAGGACGGTCAGTTGGTTGCGCACCACGATTGGCTTGATCCCCGGGATAATGGGTACATTTATACCCTCGGCGCGACAGCGGTCGACAAAGTCGAAAAATTTCTGATTGTCAAAGAACATCTGTGTCACCAGATATGAGGCCCCGTTCTCCACCTTCTTCTTGAGGTAATATATATCCGAGTCCATATTGGGTGCCTCTTCATGTTTCTCCGGATAACAAGCCATGCCGTATACGAATGGTGTTTCGATACCCTCCAGCCTGGTGCCGTCGAGTGAATATCCCTGATTGAAGAGATTGACCTGTTGCTGCAGGTCGGTGGCATGTTCGTGATATATCTCGGGATCCTGCTGGATAGTCTCCAGGCTTTTGCAGTCTCCACGCAACAGCAGCAGATTGGTGATGCCGAGGAAGTTAAGATCGAGCAGTGCATACTCCGTCTCCTCCTTGCTGAAACCCTTGCAGATGATATGTGGCACAGCCGGGATGCCATACTTGTTCTGTATGGCGGCGGCGATGGCTACCGTGCCCGGACGCTTGCGGATATGGACACGGCGGTGTGTGCCGTCAGGCTGCTCCTTGAAGATATATTCCGAGTGGTGAGAAGTGATATTGATATTGACAGGATTGAACTCCTTGAGTTTGTCGATAATGTTATATACCTTATGT
>CAMWUY010000157.1 GCA_947177615.1 uncultured Porphyromonadaceae bacterium | reverse complement strand
TCATTCTGTCTCAGCACCGGACCCGCAGCGGTTAGATTTATCCTGATAACTGAGGCAGTGGCAGATCTGTTCTCATCAGGTATAGATATATTGGCGTCAGCAAGCGAAATGTCGGCGATGGCATTGACGTTTCTCAATCCTTCGGATAGTGCGGCGTCAGAGAAGTCTGAGAGTCGGAATGATAACTTCGCGTCAGCGTTGAGCGCACCGGAGGTCTTGATATCATCTGCGATATCGAGATAGCTCAAAGCCTTTCTGATGTCGGCATCGCAATTGAAATTGATAGTGACGAGAGGTGAGTCGGTCAGACCGGTTACGGTAGCATCCGTACGGCATACGATACCGTCGGAAGATATGGTGAAGGGTTGTATCGCCACTGTTGAACATTCGGGGTGAGCGCCATTGAAATTGAATATTCCGTTGATAGGAGAATGTCGCAGCGTGAAGGTTTTCCCCTGCCAGGCGGGATTGCCGTCAGCAGCCATTGTGTATTTGATATCACCCTGCGGGACATCGAGTTGGATCTGCATGGACGGCAGTTGTTCTGAGGAGAAGAGCCACGGTGAGGTGAGTCGTGCGGAGGCATTGATGGGGAGCTCGGCCTGAACACCCGTCAGGTCGGGTATATATTTCTGCGGGAGATACCCGAGCAATGTCATCAGATTGATTGATGATATCTTGTACTCGAATTTGTCAACGGATGGATTGTCTCCAATACCGACTGCCATGTTGAGTTTTCCCTTGACATTGCCGAGGTTGATGTCATAGTCGGTCAGATCGACTCCGAATGGATCGAAACGCAAGGTCATGTCTCCATTGAGGTAGAACGGGAATTTGTCAAGGAGTGTAAGTCCGTCGGCGGCTGCAGTGACCTTGCCGGCGACAGTAAGTTTGTACCGATTTGTTTTTTTGCCTATGATGGGTGCCCGATCGAGACGGTTGAGGTCGAGTTGTTGCAGTGTCAGGTCAGCCTTGGTCTGCGTCGCGGCTGAGTAATATTGCATTTTTCCGGCATTCCTGATGACTACTGACTGAGCCGTAAAGTAAGGCACCTTCTTAAATCCGGTGACATCGTCCGGGACGATGTTATAATTGTTGATGGAGTCATTGTACGCGACGAGATTGACACGCAGTCCCTCAACCTTTGCATCGTGTATGACGTATCTTCCCGAGATAAAGTCGATGATGTTGATTTGTCCGGCGAATGATTTGACTGATGCGAGAAAGTCACTGTTCTCCGGGAGTGAGTCAGTGACAGAGTCCGGGAGATCCTTAAGGGTTCTGGAGATGACCGTGATGGAGTCGGTCTCGATGGCGAGACGCGGGAATGATGACCAGATCGTGTAACGGATATTGCTGGCCTCGATATCGGCTTTGAGCCATTGTGACGCTTCGCGATTGACAATCTCGGTAAGTCGTTGCGGAGTGAGGTAAAGTGTAGCCCCGCTGATAGCTATCACGATAAGCAGTATTATGGATGCTATCGTGACGGTTGTTATCTTTATGATTTTCTTGACGGAGCCTGACATCTGTATAACTGTTGTTTTTCTTTTTTAACAAGAATTAAGGTTGGATTGTTGCAGACTATGCGGATTTTGCGGGATAGCGTTGCGGCGGATATATGTGCCGGGTGTGTCGGAGTTGTCGGAGGATAAGGATGAGGTTATTGGGTTGTAATGTGGAAGCAGGCAGTGTGACGCTCGAACTTTACCTGGCAGCGGTTTTGGTTGTGCAGGTCGTAGAGTACCTCCGCGAGTAAATTTTTAAGATCCTCTTGATGTATGGTTCTTGTCGTGTCGGCACAGTCGAATCGGGAGTATGTGATATCGAATGTTGTCGCGTATTGGTGGGTGGAGTTTTCAGTTGCGTTTCTATTGACGTGGCGTAGCCTCTTGACACTGGAGGGCGTTCGGAGGAGTGAGGTTACTATGATCTTATATCCGTCAGCCCCTCTGGAGTGAAGGGAGTCGATAAAGTTGGCTCCGATCGTGCGTAGCAATGCCTCGGCTTCGGGGACAAGATACGGGAGACTGTGCGTGAGCGAGTCAACGGTATAGAACTGATTGGAAGTGACCTTGACGATAGGTCGACGTGTGCGATAAAGGCTCCTGACACTCTTGATGGGAGCAATGCCAAGTCTCTGTGCGTGTTGCAGCTGGTAGTGATTGCTATCGTTGAAAATCTCGCGGAGATGTCCGATATTGTTGATGTGTATGCGGTCGTTGTATCTTGGCCCCGCTTTGATCGGCTTCCGTGGCTCCTGAGGTTGCGAGGGTGCTTTGGTCTCTTGACTGCCGGGATGTTCAGGCTTGTCATATTCGCTTGATCCGGCAGGAGCGTAGAAGTCTCCATCGACCGCAGTATCGAAGATTACCCGGTCGAATTCAGACTTATTGTTACCGCAAGATGTGAGGAGGATAATGGTGGAAAAGATTATGGAAATGAGACGCATGTTGTATGGGTAGAGACTTCGGGCTTACACCCTCGACACAGTGCAGACACCGTGAGATGTCAGTCGTCGAGGGTGAACTTGATGGGGAGTGTTACGGTTGCGGGTTTTTCTGCCGGTGTCCATTTGGGCATGGACTTGATAAGTCTGATAGCCTCTTGTTCGAGATCCGGGTCTATCATATTGACAATCTTGATTGAGCCTATCGAACCATCGGTCATGACAGTAAATGATACATTGACAATGCCTTCGATGCCATTGTCCCGGGCGGATTGCGGGTATTTGATGTTATCAGCTATGTACTGATTGCAAGCCTCCTCTCCGCCCGGGAAGGATGGTTGTGCCGCAACAGCCGTCAGTGCGATGGTGGCGGCTGCTGCGAGGGTTGTTATCTTTTTCATATATCAGACTATATGTTAGCGTTCTTGGGTTCAGAGGATAGTGTCTGTTTTGCAGGATTATCGGCACTCTTCTTTGCCGGGGAGGTATATATCTTGACTTTCAGAAGGTCATTTGGTTTAAGTCCGCGACGAGCATATATACGTCCCATCAATGCCGGTGGAGTGGTGATAAACTCACGAGCCTCTCCGACGCGCATGGTGAGAAGAGCCTCGGTGACCGGTCCGAGCATCTTGGTGCCGACCTTGAGTGCCGGAGATGCCTGATGATCTATATCCTGTCCTGTAATCTGTGTTACATCTATCACTACGGCGACAGAGTCTCCGAGCTGGATCAGCGGACCGGAACCGGGAGTCTCGGGCGCCGCTCCATAGAGATCATCGTTGATTTTGGTCATTTTAAGTGCCTTGGCTTCAGCCACGAGTGCGTCCTGAGCGCTCTTTCTGTCATTCTGCTCCTTCTTGGCATTAAGGTCGTTGATGATTTGTGAGAAATGCTGTGATGCATCAGCGTAATCGACGACAGAATCGTTGCGGAGACCATCAGCGATAGCATCGAGCATAATGTTGGAATTGGTCTTTATGTTGTAGCCCTCATTGATCTCGCGAATGTTCATGGCGAGCTGTACTCCGAGGTAAACACCTTGATTGTATGCCTCTTTCTCTTTGACTACATCCATGCCGGCTCTGAGTCCCCTGAGAAATTCGTCACGTGACTCCTGTGATTTGAGCATAGTGTCGATTTCAGCTTCTCTCCAGTATTCTGCGGCGCGCATTTGTCCGAAGTAGAACGCGAGAGAGTCGGCAGTAGAGGCGTTTTTATAATCGTTGATAGATTTGGCCTTATCGGCGTTACCTCCGCAGGCGGCCAGCAGAGGGAGGATTATTACAGGTATTATCTTATTGATTTTCATATCTGATTTCCATTGGCGATAATCGAGTCGGTCTCGACATCGGGTGTAGGTATTACAACGTCGACGGTTTCACCGGTCGGTTGCATATTATCAGCCGTGCGACCGGTGCAGGCAGCAGCTGCACACGCCAGTCCCACGGCTGTTATAAGAATGAATAATTTATTCATTATCTCTATATTAATTATTTGATGGAGAGGAGCTCAACCTTGAAGAGCAAAGGTGCGTTCGGCGGTACGACAGCCCCGGCACCGTTCTCACCATACGCGAGATCAGCAGGGATATAGAATTCATAAACCGAACCTACGGGCATCAGCTGCAGTCCTTCGGTCCATCCCTTGATGACACCGCCGAGCGGGAAACTTGTGGGCTCGCCACGGTCGTAAGAGGCGTCAAAGAGTGTGCCGTCAGTGAGTCTTCCTACATAGTGAACAGTCACTTCAGCTTCCGGTCCGGAGGGTTTCGGTCCGTTACCCATCCTGATGACGGTGTACTTCAGTCCGGAGGGGGTAGCGGTCCACTTGGCCGAGTCGCCCGGGGCACCCTGGTTGGCGTCATTGAGGAAGAACTCGGCGTCGTAGGGAAGATTACTTTCGGGGCTTGATGTATTTTCAACCTCCTCTATCACCAGATTGGCTGTATCAACGGTTGTGTCGTTGCTGGTCTTATCATTGTGGGAACATCCCATAAGGATTGCCCCGGCACAGAATGCCGAGGCGATATATGTCAATTTCATTATCTTTATTTGTTAACTTTAATCAATTCAACGTCAAAGATTAGCACGGAGTGGGGC
>CAMWUY010000156.1 GCA_947177615.1 uncultured Porphyromonadaceae bacterium | reverse complement strand
GTCAGTAATCGTCGACAACAATCAGGCTCCCGTTTATTACGACCTTCAGGGCAATCGCGTAGCCAACCCCGAGAAGGGCCTCTATATCCGCGTAGCCAACGGCAAGGCGCTCAAGGTCATCCTCTGATAAACCGAAACCAAGGTCTTTATAATATCAAATCCTGATATACACACAGCGTTGACGGATTTGCGTAATTCAAATCCGTCAACGCTCACTTTATTTCTTAAATCTTTTTACCACAACCACCATGGAAAAGGTCGATAACCTCGACAGAAAAATACTCAATCTCGTGATGAACAACGCGAGAATGCCTTCCAAGGAGATAGCCGATATCTGCGGGGTATCACGCGCTGCCATTCACCAAAGACTGCAACGACTCATCGAGCTTAAGGTCATCACCGGCTCCGGATATAACGTCAATCCGCAGGAACTCGGATACAATACCTGCACCTACATCGGCATACGTCTCGAAAAGGGCTCCATGTACCGCGAGACACTCAGACAATTGTTAACATTTCCCGAGGTCGTGGAGTGTCACTTCACTACAGGGCCTTACTCCATGCTCGTCAAGGTATATGCCCACGACGCCGCCCATCTCATGGAGCTGCTCAACGACAGAATACAATCGATCGTCGGAGTGACTGCCACTGAGACACTTATATCCCTCGAACAGGGTATCAACAGACAATTACAGCTCGAACTCGACGAGAGCTCAAAACACTATGAATAAGAAAAATCTTGTCTACACCATACTGGCTATCGTGGTTCTCGCCGCGATAGCTGTTTGTTTTTTCACCCCGGACGCACTCCAGGGACGCACTCTACAACAGCACGACATCAGACAAGGCATCGCCAACGGACAGGAGGTACAACTCTTTCAACAACAGACCGGGGAAACGTCGCGCTGGACCAACGCACTCTTCTCCGGCATGCCCAACTATCAGATTGCACCGTCCTACACCGCCAACGCTATGCTCGGATGGATGCAGACCGTCTTCGGACTCGGACTCCCCTCACCGATCAATCTGCTTTTCATGTTCATGCTCGGATTTTTCTGTATGTGTCTTTGCTTCAAGATGAAGTGGTATACCTCACTCTTTGCGGCAATCGCATGGGGATTTTCCACATACTTCATCATCATAATCGGTGCCGGACATATCTGGAAATTCGTAACGCTCGCATATATCCCGCCGACCATCGGAGGTCTGGCACTCTTATATCGCGGCAAGTATCTCGGCGGTACGGCCATGACCGCTCTGTTCGCGTCAATGCAGCTGATGAGCAATCATCCACAGATGACATATTATTTCGCCATCGTAATGCTGGCACTCGTCATCGCCTGGGGGATCATCGCATATAGGGAGCATAAACTCAAAATGTTTGCCAACGCTACCGTACTGGCCATCCTCGCCGGAGCACTCGCTCTCGCTGTCAACTCCGCCTCATTATACAATTCATACGAATACTCCAAAGAGACTGTACGCGGCAAGGCCACGCTCCTCACCGGCGCGGACGGACATCAGGCTGACGGCATGGACAGGGACGCTATCACTGCATGGTCATACGGGCTCGACGAGACCTTCACACTCCTCATCCCCAATGTCAAGGGGGGAGCCACAATCAAACCTACAGGCTCGGAAAACAGGTTGCTCTCACTCGCTGACACCGACCATGCCGAGAATGCCAACCTCATGCCGCAGGAATTGCAATTTCTCTCCCAATTCCCGCAATATTTCGGTGACCAGCCTATGACCAACGGCCCCGTATACGTCGGAGCCATAGTGCTCCTGCTCGCGATACTCGCTCTCTTCGTCGTCGACTCACCCAAATTGGTCCCTATCAAATGGGCACTTTTCGCAGCATCATTCATCGCCGTTTTGCTCGCATGGGGACATAATTTCTCACTCCTCACCGACTTCTGCATCGATAACATTCCGGGTTATAACAAGTTCAGGGCTGTCGCGTCAATACTCGTAATACCTGAATTCTGCATTCCGCTCCTCGCAGCCATGGCATTATATCAGATCGCCACCGAGAGAACCGAGTATCTTAAGAAATACCGGTGGACACTGATCACTATCTTCGGACTCGGGGCACTGATCTGCTTCGTGGGTTGGGTATCTCCTTCTGTATTCGGATCGCCATTCTCGATCTCGGAACGCAACCAACTCACCCAGATGGGTATACTCAACGATCCGGCATACGCGTCAATCATGCAGAGCGTTCGCGCGACAAGACTCAGCCTCGTCAGCGCCGACTCGCTGCGCTCGCTGATATACATCATCGTCGGGTTCGGCATCATAATATTATATTTGAAGGGTGCCTTCAATTCCCGGCCTCTCTTCGTCTGCGCTCTCACCGCCGTCGTGCTCATCGACCTGTTCACGGTCAATAAGCGCTATGTCAATTCGGACAACTTCACCGATGCTGTCGCCCAGTCTGATTCATTCTATCCGACCAAGGCCGATGAATTCATCCTTCAGGACAATGATCCCAACTATCGCGTAGCTGACCTCGGAGACTTCAACGGCGCACGTTCATCATACTTCCATAAGACTATCGGAGGGTATCATGCCGCCAAGCTGACACGATATAACGATCTGCTCACCAGCGGCATAATGCCGGCCGTGCAACGCCTGATGAATGACGCACACGCCAATGCCGAGGCTGCCGCCAATGACACGACAGCCATCAACGATACCATACCCGTTGAGACACCGCGACTCTTCACCACCGACGTCCCGGTGCTTGATATGCTCAATACCAAGTATTTCATGATGGGTGACTATGCCGAACAAAATCCCAACGCACTTGGCAACGCATGGTGGATCGACGATATCAGATATGTCAATAATCCCGATGAGGAGATGGCACAGACACTCAGCATCGACCCGGCACGCTCGGCCGTCGCGGACAAGGCCTTCGAGACAACACTCGGACAACCCACATCCATCTCCGACGGCGACTATATCAAGGAGACCTCATACGCGCCTAACAAGCTGACCTACTCAGCCGATACGCGACGTGGAGGCATCGCCGTCTTCTCCGAGATATGGTTCCCTGACGGCTGGAATGTCACCATCGACGGACAACCGGCACAGCTCGGGCGTGTAAACTACGTCCTGCGTGCCCTGCGCATCCCGGCCGGCAAACATGAGATCGTCATGACCTTCAACCCCAAAAGTCTGGAGATCACCAACGCCATAGGTGCAGGCGGATGTATTCTGATATATCTGCTCATTATTGCAGCTGTCGCCGCCCCAATGCGCGGACTTTTCAACAGGAAGAGACAATGACATATATCACACGCTGGCTGCACAGACACGGCTTCGGCATACACTCTCCTCTCGCTTTTACCATCGCTACCGAAGCTATCGCACAGCCCAAAAGATACCGATATTATGAGGAGGAGGCATCGGAAGCCTCCTCCCCGCATAACGGCATGACGGCACACACTACAAGACAAATACGACTGCGACACCTCATCCATCGACTCAATTACCGACAACAATCTCCCATCACATTCAGCTATATCATCAATCCGACGCCCGAAAACATACATCACCATACCGATTCACTCAGACAGCAGGGCGGTATAATCTTCGAGGCCAAAGATTATCTTGTCATTATACAACGACGGGAGCTCTCATACTATCATTACCTCATCTGAGAAGTATGATAATACAGGCTTACACAGACTACCTGCGGCTCGAACGCGGACTGTCATCAAATACACTGGAGGCTTATTGCGATGATGTAACACGCTGGCTGACATATATTGAAGCTCCTCTGCAAGACATCTCCGGCGATATCCGCACAACATACCGGCCCATACTCACACAGGCCGTATCCGACATCCCTGCCTATCTCGCTGACCTCGCCGAGATAGGACTTTCACCGCGCTCCGTCGCCAGAGCGCTCTCCGCGCTCAAATCATTCTGCCGATTTCTCGAAATGGAAAATATAATCGAGAACAATCCGGCAGAGCTGATAGAGACACCCCGCATCCCGCGTCACCTCCCCGATCTGCTCTCCGTAGAGGAGATCGACAGTCTGATCCTCGCAATCGACGACACCAAAGATGAGGCGCCACGCAACAGGGCAATTATCGAGACACTATATGGCTCCGGCCTTCGCGTCAGCGAACTCACCGATCTGCGCCTATCACGATACAACCGGGAGCAGGCATTTCTCATCGTAGACGGCAAGGGTTCGAAGCAACGCCTCGTCCCGGTATCACCTGCCGCCATAGAAGCCATTGACGTATATCTGCCTCAACGGTCGCCCCAGCCAGGACACGAGGATATCCTGTTTCTCAATCGACGGGGTCGCGCACTAACACGACAAATGATATTCACGATCCTACGTCGGCTCGCCGACACCGCGGGCCTTGACAAGACCATATCACCACACACGCTCCGACACAGTTTCGCCACTCATCTGCTCGAAGGGGGAGCCAATCTGCGCGCGATCCAGGAGCTGCTCGGCCACGAATCCATAGCCACAACCGAGGTCTACCTGCACCTCGACCGGACACGCCTCCGGCAGACCCTGCTGCAATCCCATCCACACTACCGCCCGAAATGACAAAAAAATCGTTCCCTCAATCACCTATCTCTCACCCCATTAAGAGAAACAACTAAAAAAATCACAAAAAAAATCACAAAAATACTTGCACAGAATAAAAA
>CAMWUY010000155.1 GCA_947177615.1 uncultured Porphyromonadaceae bacterium | reverse complement strand
CCGTTCTCTACTAATGCAATTTTTATCCTGTTTATCTTCTGTGATTCCATTTCACGTGCTTTGCTTACTAAATACAATACTTTGATGTTAAACGCAAAGTTGCAAATAAATTCTGAGATTGCCACATAAATCAGTAGAAAACTTGTAGATATAGACGAAAAAACTATGGTAGCACCGAATTGATAGAAGGTTGAGAGTGGGGATCGAGCGGTGGGTAAAAAAATAGTAAAATTGATAAAGTGTTATTTAATAAAATTTATTATCTTTGTGGATTAGAGCCTGTCTCACAAGAAATGTTGGTTTTCTGAGCGGGGGTATTTTTGTGATTGTGTATAGTTGGCATACTGACGCTATCTATACTTTTAATCAATTTGTGAAATGAACAAAATGCTAAATCATCCGGAGATAGATCGCTTTGCCGACTTGATCGACAGCAGCAGTCGCATCATTCTGACGTGTCATGTCAGACCCGATGGCGATGCAATCGGATCGACACTCGGACTGATGCATATATTGCGAGCATTGGGCAAGGACGCATACGTCGTAATACCTGATCAGGCACCCCGTTCACTCGCATTCCTTCCCGGCTTTAATTCGCTATGCGTGTTCACACGACATGAGGATTACTGCAGACGTCTTATCGATAGCAGTGATCTGATCCTCTGTTGTGACTTCAACAAGCTGTCACGTCAAGACCGTCTTGGATCGGTCGTGGGTGAGGCGAAATGTCGTAAGGTGTTGATTGATCATCATCTGGATCCGGATCATTTCTGCGATATCACCTTTTCCTATCCGGATATGTCATCGACATGTGAGTTGGTATTCCGCATAATAGCGGCAATGGGTCTATATTCAGAGATGTCAGTGCAGGCAGCCACTTGTATTTTGACCGGTATTATCACCGACACCCGCAATTTTTCAGTCAACTGTAAAAATCCTGACATATATGAAGTCCTGATGCGGCTCCTTGAGAAGGGTTGTGACAAGACCAAGATTGTGAAGGAGGCTCTCGAGACCCACTCACTCTCCAGTGTCAAACTGCATGCTTATGCCATAAGCAACAAGATGGAACTTCTCGAGCGTCATCATTTGGCGGTTGTTACACTCGATAAAGATGAGTTAAAGCGGTTTGATTATGAGCGCGGTGACACTGAGGGACTCGTCAATGAGCCTCTCTCCATCCGTGGGGTGGTCGCCTCCTTCTTCCTGCGTGAGGATGAGGACTGTATTAAGGTTTCCGCCCGCAGTATAGATAATTATCCGGTCTCAAAAGTATGTGAGGATCTATATGGCGGAGGCGGGCATTTACAAGCAGCCGGAGGTGAGTATGTGGGATCGTTGGATGACTGCAGACGCATACTCCTCGAGGAGATACATAATTATGATAAATACTTGCCACCACACGTTGATAAAATATCATGACGTGTAGTGTGAATTGACTTTAAGAGAATGTTTGGATTAAACAACATATCACGACATGTTTTGGCCGGCGCTGTCATCGTGCTGGCGTTATCATCATGCAGTAAGTCCGAGAGTTACTCAGAGTTGCTGAGAGATGAGGAGAGAGCTGTCAATTGGTTTCTCGCGCAACAGAATGTAGAGGTATCCGCACCTGCTGATTCAATCTTCGAAGTAGGTGAGAATGCTCCGTTCTATCGAATGGATGCTGACGGTACAATTTATATGCAGGTCATCAGAATCGGTGATAAGGAGAATCGTCCTCAGAAGGATGATAAGGTCTATTTTCGCTTTTCAAGGCAGAATATCAAGATGATGTATGAGGGTACACAGGACTCACCATACGGCAATGCTGACGATATGGCGAGTGATGTCGGGCCGACATACTTCTTCTATGGCAATAAGACGTACCCTACGACTCAACAGTTCGGTACCGGTATTCAATTGCCGATGGACTATTTTGGATATGGCACGGAGGTCAATCTTGTGTTGAAATCCTATTCCGGATTTGTTAATGACCAATCATTATGTCAGCCATACCTCTATAATGTCAAATACTATAAAGCCGAATATTAAAATATAAATATACTTATATACCCGAGATAATGTCATTAATCAAATCAATATCAGGAATCAGAGGGACCATCGGTGGATCTTCAGGTGAAGGACTGGGTGGCGTTGACATTGTGAAGTTTACAGCCGCTTACGCAGAGTTTATTCTCCGTTCTACCGGCCGCCAGGCCAAAAGAATTGTCGTAGGCCGCGATGCACGCATCTCAGGCGAGATGGTGTATCATCTCGTGTCCGGTACACTAATGGCGATGGGACTTGATGTTATCAATATAGGTCTTGCCACAACACCGACCACCGAAATAGCCGTTACGGGTGAAAAGGCCGATGGCGGTATTATCATAACGGCGAGTCATAATCCCATACAATGGAATGCACTCAAACTGCTTAATGCTCAAGGTGAGTTTCTGTCGGATGCTGAGGGTAAACAGGTAATAGCTATTGCTGAAGCTGAGGACTTCGAGTTTGCGGATGTGCACGCTCTGGGTCATGAGTATAAAGATGAAACCTGGAATGCTAAACACATTGATGCCGTATTGTCACTCCCTCTTGTTGATGTCGAAGCTATCGGCAACGCCAATCTGACAGTCGCTGTCGATGCTGTCAATTCCGTGGGCGGAGTAATAGTTCCTCAACTTCTGAAAGCATTGGGTGTTAAAAACATTATTGAACTGAATTGTGAACCCAACGGACGTTTTGCCCACACTCCGGAACCAATTCCTGAAAATCTTACTCAAATATCGGCACTGATGGCAAGCTCGGATGCGGACTGTGGTATAGTAGTAGATCCGGACGTCGATCGTCTCGCGCTTGTGATGGAGAATGGTGAAATGTTTGTTGAGGAATATACACTTGTCGCCGTTGCTGATTATGTGCTCTCTCATACACCGGGTTCAACGGTGTCAAATCTCAGCAGTTCAAGAGCATTGCGTGATGTCACACGGGCACACGGTTGCCAATATACTGCAGCGGCTGTCGGTGAGGTCAATGTCGTAGGACAGATGAAAGCGACTGACGCTGTCATAGGTGGTGAAGGCAATGGCGGTGTAATCTATCCCGCATTACATTACGGCCGCGACGCACTCGTTGGCATAGCGCTCTTCCTGTCGCTGCTTGCCAAGTCCGGTAAGAAAATGACAGAGTTGAAGGCTACTTATCCACAATATGCCATTGCTAAGAATAAGATTACTCTTACACCATCCACTGATGTAGACGCTATACTGGCTGCCGTCAAGGCTCACTTCAAGGATGAGGAGATCTGCGATATTGATGGTGTGAAGATAGACTTTGACAATGCATGGGTGCATCTGCGAAAGTCGAATACGGAGCCGATAATCCGCATATACAGCGAGGCCGCAACGATGGATGAGGCGGATCGACTGGCTGAGCAGATCAAACAAATCATTGCATCGCTTTAATCAAGTCAATCAATACGTATCATTCTTATACAGTACCGGACTTCACTATTTGAGTCATCACATCAGGATGTTTAAATTAATATAGTAATGTTAAAGAAATTCTTTCTTAACTTTCTCTCCTCATTTGCTGCCGTCTGGGTGGCTTTGGGCCTCTTTACAATCACGGCGGTCATAGTCATATTTGCTCTCATAGGTAAGGCCGGCGCCTCGATGACCACAACTGAGAGTGTTAAGAAACATAGCATAATGACTATCGAACTCTCCGGCACAATCGAGGAGCGTGAGCGCCCGACGGAGATAGACTATATTGGTCTGATGCAGGGTGATATTGAGCGCCCTCTGACACTCGATATGCTTGTGTCCGCAATACGGGAAGCCGCTGACAATAAGTCCATTGACATGATATATCTGAAGTGTGACTATATTTCGGCAGCCCCGGCTACTCTTCATGCATTGCGTCAGGAGTTGGTGGATTTTCGCAAGAGTGGTAAGAAGATTTATGCATACGGAGATGGATATACATTGGGTACGTATTATGTCGCCTCAGCTGCCGACAGTATCTTTGTCAACCCCGTAGGCAGCATTGCAATTCAGGGTCTCGGCGGTACAACCATGTATATGAAGGATCTTTTTGACAATCTCGGTATTGAGTTTGAGGTTGTCAAGGTCGGCACCTTCAAATCTGCCGTCGAGCCGTTCATCATGAACGAAATGAGTGCTCCGGCTCGTGCACAGCTTGATACGCTCTATGGAGATATGTGGCGCTATATAAAGGATGATATATCCGCGCGACGCAAGATTTCAGCAACGCAGATCGATGATCTGATCAATAAGGATCATCTGATGTTGCAGGATGGAGTCTACGACGTCAAATGCAAACTTGCAGATCGGGCTGTATATGAACGCGAAGTGGATGAAATTCTTGCCGAAGCCGTCGGTGTGGATAAGGAGAAACTTAATTTTGTTTCTCCGGCTACCGTCGCAGCTATGGCTGAAATTTTCAGTGGTTATAATTCCAAGCGACAGATCGCGGTCCTATATGCGACCGGAGAGATTGCCGAAGGGAGCAAAACGGGTATAAATTGCGAGGCTTTGGTGCCGGTAATCGTAGATTTGGCTGAAGACGATAATGTCAGGGGACTCGTGTTGCGCGTCAATTCACCGGGAGGATCGGTCTTCGGAAGTGAATTGATAGGCGAGGCATTGGAGTATTTCAAGTCCAAGGGCAAACCGTTTGCCGTATCAATGGGAGATTATGCCGCCTCAGGAGGCTACTGGATATCTTGTGTCGCCGATAGAATATTTTCTTATCCATTGACCATTAACCTCTCAATCGGCATTTATGGTCTCTTGCCGAA
>CAMWUY010000154.1 GCA_947177615.1 uncultured Porphyromonadaceae bacterium | reverse complement strand
ATCTTCGGTCAATCCCTTTATGTCGGCTACGATAGCTTGCTTACGCTCCAGATTTGCACTCTTGCGCGCCTCCTCCGCTTCGAGATAGGCATTACGCATCTCACGAAACTTAGCCTGAAGTTCCTTGGCCTCATCCTCCAGAGGATCAGGCGAGCTCACAAACGAAGTGGGATCATTACCGGCCTCAACATACGCATTCAGCTCGTCCGAGAGCTCACGCTGGCGAAGTGCGAACAGGGCTTGCTTGATTGACACGACCTCCTTGTGAGAATTCACATTATTATTATCTACGATCGTTCTCAGCGCATCTACCAGTTGTTGCTTGTCCATTTCATGAACACTCAGAGCACCATCTGACGATTTCTCTATTGTAGCTTCAACGTTTGCTGATTCGGGAGTTGCAATAGTGGTATCCTCGACCACGGTTGCCTTAACTGTATCTGTCATTACTTTTTGATTACTTTCGTTGATAATATCTTGATATCGTTCTTGGGACGGTCATTTCGACCTGTTTCATTGTTCTGTATCTTCTCAACAGTATCCATACCCTTGAGTACCTCACCGAAGACCGTGTACTGATTGTCAAGGTGCGGTGTACCTCCGATAGTGGTATAATCCTGTTTTAATTCCTCCGGCAGAGTGACGTTACCGACTTTGGACTCGGTCTCGGCTATCAACTTCTGTTTGAGAGCTTCGAGGCCTTCGCGATCACCACTCATCTGCAACGCGCGGATTTCCTCGGCATGAGTCTTCATCAACTCGCGCCAATACGCCTGCTTGGGAGCATCCGACATACGTTTCTCCAGGACATCAAGCTGAGCGGCGGGTATCTTTGTGCCTGTCACGATATAGAATTGCGAACCGCTGGAACGTCGTTCCGGATTGACAGCATCACCGGTGCGCGCGGCTGCGAGAGCACCATATTTATGATAATGGTGCGGATAGTCTATTTCGGCAGGTAGTGTGTATCCCGGATCTCCTCCGCCGAGAGAGGCGTCCGCATCCGCATCACGCGAAGCCGGATCACCGGCCTGGACCATAAAGTCCTTGATGACACGATGGAACAATAACCCATCATAATAGCCGCTTTCGGCCAACTTAATAAAATTGTCACGGTGCACAGGAGTGTCCCCATACAGAAGGATTGTAATCGGTCCCTCCGTAGTCTCTATCTCTACGATAGCGTCTTCTTTAGCGGTTGACATGGTTTCAGATACTGACGATGCTGACGAATTTTGCGTACGTGCGGGATCTTGCACATCTTGGCATACGGCGACTCCCACACCGCAAAATATAGTCAGCAACAATGATATAAGTTTTTTCATAATTACTCAAATTATTACATAGGACCGGTGGGATATACACGCTTATAGAGTCTGCGAAAGACGTCATCCTCAGCGCGCAGCTCATCGATGTGCTCCTGATAATCATTACCCCAGAGAGACTCCAGCAACGAACCGATATACCGGTGTTCACGATCCTTATCGATCGCACCCTCTACAAGGGGCGATATCCATTCGTTAAATCTATCACGATCGACAGCTGCCAGAAAACGCGCCGTACTGGATAGGAATTGACCCGAATTATCAACACGTTTCAGGTGTTCCACCAACGGCTCCATATCTTCTTGACATACATCGACATTATTGACTATATACTCATATACAGTCATGCCATCAGCCTCCGGATCAAGTGTTTTTAGTTGTTCTGACATATTATATCATACATTCTACTCCCAATGACTGCCGAGCTTATGCCCGGAGGTCGCTGTCTGAGACTTGCCATTACATGCGTTGCCAAGATATGATGGCAGGCAATGTCAAGACACAAACACTCGCAAAAATAGCAAAAAATTTCTTTAAACCAGCTATTTTGACTAAATTTGTGCTCAATCTCACGCTGATATATGCATTTTTGTGAGATCTGAAGACCGATTGCCTGTAAATATGGCCATCGATAATTTGTTTATTCTTTAAGGAAATGATACCAAAAGATATTGTCATCGTCATTGGCCGCACATTTGGTAGCGGAGGCAGACGTGTAGGCAAGATTCTCTCCGAACGCCTCGGACTCAAATATTATGATAAAGAGATGCTGGCGCATGCCGCAGAAAAATCCGGCATTGAGAAGCATCTGTTCCTCTCCCACGATGAGAAACGACCATCCTTGTTACATTCTCTGCTCTCGGCAACTCCCGGCGTGACTTTCGAAAGTAATTCGGGCGGTCTCTCAGGAGATAAGCTTTATCAAACACTTGGCGATGTGGTCCGCGAATTGGCCAGTGACGGTGGTTGCGTGTTCGTAGGACGTTCCGCCGACTATATCCTTCGGGACAAACCTCATATACTCAGCGTATTCCTGCATGCACCGATGGATGTACGCACACAGAATATCATGAAACGTGGAGACACTTCTTCTCAGGCCAAGGCACGTGAGATGGCTCGCTCCAAGGATCGGGACAGAGAGAAATTTTACAATTATTTTACAGGCCGCAAGTGGGGTACTATTGATAATTATCACCTCACGATTGACAGTTCGATGCTGGATGACGAGGGTGTGGCTGATGTCATAATACGGCATCTCGAGGGTGCCTACCGTGACTGACTGTAACTCGCAGGCAGATTTTTTAACAATATTTCAGGATTAATAAAACTAAAAGGTGAGTTTGCGCCTTATATACATATACATTTTAATCTACTTTACTCACCTTTTAAATATCATATTATGAAAGAGCGTACCTATCTGTTTACATATCTGTCAGCTCTGATCATCGGCATCCTGTTGCTGATATTCCACTCGAGCGATCACCTCCTCAACGGTGTTATCATTGCCATGGGAGCTTTGATCGGCATTCCAAGCCTTATAATGCTTATAAGTTATCTCCTCCCCAAAAAGGATGAAAACGGCGTCACGCGTTCCAAACCTTGGTATGGCATTATAGCTTCAGCTGCTGCACTCGGTGTCGGCATCTGGATGATAGCAAGTCCCGGTTTTTTCATGAATGTCAGCATTTATACATTAGGTGCGATATTGATTATTGCCGGTATTGCCGGGATATTCTTTATTGCTATGGCCGCCCGTCCTGCGCCGGTGCAGTTCTTGTGGCTTATAGTCCCCATCATTTCTATAGCGGCGGGACTGGTGATCGTCATTCTCGGACCCAAAACGATTGCGGGTAGTGCGGCTCTTATCACAGGTGTCGTTCTGGTGATATATTCCGTCAATGGATTTACATCCATCTATCGCGAAGGACGCACACTGACCGCACAAGTCATTGAACATCCTAAAGAGATTGATGCAAACTGATAATCAGATACTTTTTGATCGTGAAGAGTCATGATCGTAAATATATAATGCAGTGAGGGAGTCTGTCGCTTTATGCCGGGAGCATAAAGAGGAAAGTCCGGGCAACACAGAGCAGCATGCTTTTTAACGGAAAGTCGTCGGTGACGGCGAGGCAAGTGTGACAGAAAATAACCGCCATATACTTACGGTGTATGGTAAGGGTGAAAAGGCGAGGTAAGAGCTCACCGCTCCACGGGTGATCGTCGGAGGCTGCACATCCCATGTGTTGCAAGGCCAAGTATACCGGTAGTTAAGGATGGCTCGTCCATTGCCGGGGGGTAGGCTGCTAAAGTCTGCGGGTGACCGTATGACGCAGATAAATGACGGACCTCGAGTCTTACGACTTGAGACATAACCCGGCTTATACCCTCGCTGCATAATACATTGAGGCGGAGCGATAACTTCGCTCCGTCTCAATCTTTTCTTTCATCATTTTTGATTTTATTTTTTCTGATATGGCCAATTTTTTCGCAAATCTGATTGACAAGGCAGTCGCGTTTGGCAATTATTGCTGGACCGGAGTCTGGAAGGAGGCTCAGAACACATTTAAAGTACGGCTTATCAAGACTCTCAACCTCTCGGTCCGTTCATTCATGGATCGAGGGCTACAGATGAAGTCTGCCGCCCTAACCTACTCTACAGTGCTCGCTATCGTACCGGCATTGGCTCTCCTCTTTGCAATCGGACGAGGATTTGGCTTTCAGGACTTGCTCGCAGCCAATATCTTCAGTTATTTCCCGTCACAGCACCAAGCCCTCGAAACGGCAATTACATTCGTTGACTCATACCTTAAGGAGGCTTCGGGAGGTGTTTTTGTCGGAGTCGGCATCATCATGCTGCTATGGACACTCATATCTCTGCTCTCCACCATTGAAGAAGCATTCAATAATGTTTGGGATATTAAGAAGGACCGTACTATATATCAAAAGATTACCGACTATATTGCCATCTGTATGCTCATACCTGTACTGATGGTTTGTTCATCGGGCGTCTCGATATTCATGTCTACAGTTGTACAGTCCAACGTTCACCTGGCCTTCCTGTCACCGCTCATAAATATTGCACTTGAACTGTCTCCACTCGTACTCGCCTGGTTGGCCTTCTCACTCTCTTACTTTCTCATTCCCAATACAAAGGTACAATTCAAGTATGCAGCTATTTCAGGTGCTGTTTGCGCCATCGCTTTCCAGATACTCCAATTGCTTTTTGTCAACGGTCAGATATACGTTTCCAAATATAATGCCATCTATGGATCATTCTCTTTCCTGCCATTGCTCCTGATTTGGTTGCAACTGTCATGGCTGGTTCTGCTCTTCGGGTGTGTCCTCACATACTCTATGCAGAATATCTTCGCTTTCAACTTTTTAGGGAATGTCACAAATATCTCCCCCGATTACCATCGTAAAATAGCTTTGATCGTCACCGCTGCCATCTTTGAGAGATTTAAGACCGGACAGAAACCATTGACACACAATGAAATATCCGAAATATATGATATAC
>CAMWUY010000153.1 GCA_947177615.1 uncultured Porphyromonadaceae bacterium | reverse complement strand
CCCCCCCCCCCCCTTTTTTTTTTTCATGCAGAAGACGGAATAGTAGATTGCCTGTTGTCTCGTGTGATCGGAGATGTGTATATGATACAGATGTTACACAACATCAGTCCCGGACGAAATAAGATATACTTGATACTCTTTGCATCATTGATGATATTTGCGGCATCTTCCTGCAAATCGGCAAAGACGGTAAAACGTCATAATCACAATCCTGATAATAGGGAGTATTCATACAGAGGTGGCAATACCAAGGTGCACGGTCTGCGAAAGGCTCTGATCGAAGAGGCATTGACGTGGGAAGGCACTCCATACAAATATGCAAATGCCGACAAACGTTCCGGGACGGATTGCAGTGGTATGGTGCTTAGGGTGTATGAAGATGTCGCAGAGATTAAACTACCCCGCAATTCAGCCAAGCAGAGTGAATACTGTCGTGTAATACGTGCCAAGGATGTCAGACCCGGCGACCTGGTGTTTTTTGCAACAGGGAGTGATCCTGCACGCATATCACATGTAGGCATGATGATTGATGATACCCGTTTCATACATGCATCTACCAAAAAAGGAGTAGTGATATCAGATATCACCACTCCATATTATCAACGTACCTTTATCTGCTTTGGCAGGGTTCCCGATCGAAAGTTAGAGGATTGATTTCAACTTATCTTCCAGATCAGAGAGTTTTACCAGTCCGACGCTGCGCTCCTTGACCTCACCATCCTTGAAGAAAAGAACGGTCGGGATGTTGCGCACGCGATAAGCAGATGCTATTTCGTCATTTTCGTCAATATTGAGTTTGCCGATGGTAGCCTGACCATCATACTTCTCCGCGAGTTCCTCGACTACCGGACCAAGCTTGATACAAGGACCGCACCATGTAGCCCAAAAGTCGATGACTACAGGTTTTCCTGACTCAATAGCCTCCTTGGCAGAGGCGTCTGTGAATTGTAAAGCCATTGTTTATTAGATTTATAAGTTAGAATTAAGTTATCTATTTCTCTATCACCTGAATAATGGTGAATGACGTTATCTATATAACTGACAAGTATGTCAAATTGTTTTGAGGTTACAAATATAAGAATTGCACTTTAATCCCACAAGAGTTCCAATAAAAATCATAATATCGGAAATATTATTCGACTGTGTCAATACGGAATCGCACATTCCATCCTTCAAGCATTTGAACGAACTCCTTGTTGATATTATACCTTTTGCGGGAATGCATTGTTACAAATTGCTTGCGTTCCATATCAAAGATACGCAGATATAAGTGGCCGAGTCTCTGACTCTTGTCTGTGGATACGAATGATGTTAACGAATTGAAGAAATCCGCATTGTTCATTTCACCGCTAAGTGTTATCATGACAGCATTCGCTACTTTTCCTTTGACTTGCTGCAAATCCACCAAATCCACTATCTGTAGATCCAAGAATGAAGGGTTAAATCTTGACTGCTGACATTGGATCTGTAATATTACAGCATCTCCCACCACAAATCGACTGAAGTACTGGTCATACTGTTTGCCAAAAAGTTTGACCTGCGCTTTGCCATTGAAGTCTTCAATAGTGATGATCCCAAATGGTTTGCCGCTCTTACTGTATTTTTCATCGGCGGCGACTACCAATCCGCCGAAACGCAGGTTCGCACCATCCTCTTGTTTCATTTCAAACTCATCGCAGGTGGTATTGCAATTATATTTCAGCTCCATATAATATGGATCCAGCGGATGAGCGGACAGATACATGGTAACAAGACTTTTCTCTGCCTCAAGCAGTTTCATGCGACTCCATGGCTCAAACTCGGGATAAGGTGGTTTGTTGGTCTCAATGGGTTCAAGATCAGCAAAAAGTGATGCTTGTAACGATGCGCTGTCGTTCTGCACATTCTGACCGTAACGTACTAATTGCTCGGTATAAGTGGATTCAAAGAGTGGTGCTACAAACATCTCGCGCTTGATGTCGAAACAGTCAAAGGCTCCAGCTAATGCAAGGTTCTCAATCGACGCACGATTACATGCGCTCAGATTGACACGCTCGACAAAGTCATATATATCTTTATACGGTCCGTTTTTCTTGCGTTCTGTCACAATGGCATTGACGGCAGAGTCTCCCACACCCTTGACAGCACTGAGCCCGAAACGTATCTCACCCTTCATATTGACACCGAATTTATGAGCGGATTCATTGATGTCAGGGCCTTTGACCGTCAATCCCATGCGACGACATTCATCCATTACTTTGGAGAGCTTGTCGGAGGCATTAAGATTACGACTCAGGACGCCGGCCATGTATTCCGCAGGATAATTCGCTTTGAGATATGCAGTCTGATATGCGACCCAAGAATAGCATGTGGCATGACTCTTGTTAAATGCGTATGAAGCGAATTTTTCCCAGTCAGCCCAGATCTTTTCGAGGACTTGCTCCTGATGACCATTTTTCTGACCTTGCTCCATAAATTTAACTTTGAGTTTGGCCATTTTGTCGATCTGTTTCTTACCCATTGCCTTACGCAGCATATCAGACTCACCTCGCGTGAAGTTGGCCAACAGACGGGACAATAGCATGACCTGTTCTTGATAAACGGTAATGCCGTAGGTCTCCTCAAGATACTGTTTCATGATGGGAATGTCATAAATGATAGGTTCCTCACCATGTTTACGAGCGATGAAGCTCGGAATATAATCCATAGGACCAGGACGATATAGGGCGTTCATCGCAATCAGATCCTCAAACTTAGAGGGCTGTAACGAGCGCAGGGAATTCTGCATACCCGGGGATTCGAATTGGAATGTACCGTTAGTCCTGCCTTCACAATACAATTTGAACGTTGGAGCATCATCCAGAGGGATAGATTCGATATCCAGATCTATGCCGCGGGTATCTTTAATATTGGCCAGCGCCTCCTTGATTATAGACAATGTTTTCAAACCGAGGAAGTCCATTTTGATCATTCCGGTATCCTCGATAATGCTACCCTCATATTGCGTGGATATGACCTTTTCGCTACCATCCGTGACCATAGAGACCGGAACCCAGTCTGTAATATCATCACGACCGATGATAACACCGCAAGCATGAATACCGGTACCCCGTATGTTGCCTTCAAGTTGTCCGGCATATTTCATCACTTCGCGCACGGCGGGATCAGGACTATTGACCTGCTCTGCAAATTCTTTGGAATATTTTGTAAGGTTTTTAAAGTTAATCTTAGGTGCTTTGCCGTCAACGTCCGGGAGACGGTCGACTACTAATTTGGCCAGCCGGTTAGCTTCCGGGATTGGCATATCCATGACACGGGCGACATCCTTGATAGCGGACTTGGTCGCCATAGTCTGGAATGTGATGATATGGGCCACTTTTTCTTCTCCATATTTCTGTGTCACATATTTGAGCACCTCATATCGTCCGTCATCATCAAAGTCCACATCTATATCCGGCAGAGAGATACGATCGGGATTTAGGAAACGTTCGAACAGAAGATCATATTTGATAGGATCTATTTGTGTAATACCCAGGCAGTAAGCGGCGGCGCTGCCTGCGGCGGAGCCACGGCCCGGACCGACACTGACTCCTAACTCATTACGTGCGACGTTGATGAAATCCTGTACAATGAGAAAGTATCCCGGGAAACCCATGGTCTTCATGATATATAGCTCGAAGTTGAGACGCTCCTCGACTTCCGGGGGGAGAGGATCACCATATCTTTTTTTAGCACCCTCCATCGTGAGCTTATTGAGGTAATCGGCTTCAAACTTAATGCGATACAGTTTATCATAGCCCCCTAATCGCTCTATCTTTTTTTCAGCATCTTCCTGTGAGAGCACTACATTTCCGTTCTCGTCACGGGTAAATTCCTCAAAGAGTTCTTGCTTTGTGATGCGTGCACGATATTCCTCCTCGGTTCCGAATTCTTTTGGAATATCGAAGTTAGGCATGATCGGGCCGTGATCTATGGAATAAAACTCGACTTTGTCCAGTATCTCCATGCTATTGGATATAGCCTCAGGGATATCTGCGAAAATATCATACATCTCACGAGGCGTCTTAAGCCATTCTTGTTTGGTGTAGTGCAGGCGTTCGTCATTAAACTTTTTACCCATTGACACACAAATCAATCGGTCGTGAGCCTCTCCGTCATCTTCAAATGTAAAGTGGACGTCGTTGGTGGCTACAACCTTGATATTATGCTTTTTTGCAAAATCAATCAGGACCGCATTAACCTTCTGTTGCTCTATGTAAACCTGACGGTTAGAATTCTCTTTAAATGTCTGATGACGTTGTAATTCAAGATAATAATCATCCCCAAACACCTTTTTATACCACAATACGCGTTCCTCCGCTCCCTCTATGTCACCATTCAGGATGAGTTGAGGCACTTCGCCACCCAGACACGCGGAGCAAACAATCAGTCCCTCTGCATGAGCTTCAAGTTCATATCTGTCTGTACGGGGTTTGGAGTAGAATCCGTCAGTCCATGCCTTACTGACCAGTTTTATCAGGTTTTTGTATCCTTTATAGTTTTTGGCCAATACGACAAGATGGTAACCCTTATCAGAACGAGATTTTCGATCTGTCAATCTGTCGTGAGCCACGTACATCTCACACCCGAAAACAGGTTTGAATTTGTCGGTCTCCTCTTTTCCGGAGTTTTTCTTATTGACATAATTGAAAAACTCTTTGATGCCAAACATATTACCATGGTCGGTGAGTGCAATGCCACGCATGCCGTCCGCTATGGCTTTGTCGACGAGTTCACTGATTGCGGCTTTGCCATCAAGCAAGCTATATTGTGAGTGCACATGAAGGTGCGTAAATTGAATTTCAGACATAATACAAAGTTAGTAATTTATCCGTTCATATTCTTTTTTATTGTTAAAAAAATTCTTATCTTTGCTCTAAGTATGATCGGTTGCACCTGTCAGAGTGTCAGTCGCTCATATCATGCTATTAAATATAATAC
>CAMWUY010000152.1 GCA_947177615.1 uncultured Porphyromonadaceae bacterium | reverse complement strand
AACTATTTAATACTTATATTAAATAAAGTTAATTTAGTGACCATATATGTAATAATTCATCCTCATATTGCATATTATATATAAACAGACACTGAAACTGTAGTGTCATGCATTGTTATGTAATAATCTTCTGTTCAAAAGGATTATTCATATTGCACCTCAAAATTTAAAATTATTAGATTTAACATCATGAAGATATTGCTTACATTAGCACTGACTGTGGCCTCTGCAATGGCCATAAAAGCCACAGATTTCACACCGGCTGAGAGTGGCTTTATTCGTACCGCCAACACACAATCATTTGAGACAGACTTTACCATTGCTGCTGAAAAGACTGTCAATGAAGTGGTATGTATCAAAAGTTACACGGCACGACGCCAACAGTCGATGGGTGGATATGATCCCTTCGGTATGTTTGACTTCTTCTTTGGACCCCAGGAACGCCAACAGCCACGCCAACAGCAACCTAAATCCAGAAAAGATGAGGACATGGTGCAGAGCGGACTTGGCTCAGGTGTGATACTCTCAGCTGATGGATATATTGTGACCAACAATCATGTCGTGGACGGAGCTGATCGTCTGGAAGTATTGCTCAATGATAATTCCACTTATGATGCGCGAATTATCGGTACAGATGAAGCAACAGACTTAGCTCTTCTCAAGATTGACGCTAAGGGATTGTCGGCCATCACATTCGGAGATAGCGATGCTGTCAAAGTCGGTGAATGGGTGCTTGCTGTAGGCAATCCTTTCGGATTTAATTCGACTGTCACTGCGGGTATTGTCAGTGCGAAGGCTCGCAGCCTGGGAGCCAATAGCCGTAACGGACGGATGGGAATCGAATCTTTTATTCAGACTGATGCGGCTCTCAATCCCGGCAATTCAGGTGGCGCACTGGTCAATCTGAAGGGAGAACTGATCGGCATCAACTCAGCGATATACAGCAACACAGGCAGCTATTCCGGTTTCTCGTTTGCTATCCCTACAACTATAGTAAAAAAGGTAATGTCTGATTTGCGGCAATATGGCACAGTGCAAAGAGCAGTACTGGGATGTACCGTCAGAGAGCTTGACGCCAAACTTGCAAAGGAAAAGAATATTACAGCTACTAAGAAGGGTCTTCTCGTTTCAGAAGTGTCGGCCCGCAGTACAGCAAAAGAATTGGGTATCGAGGAGAATGACGTAATCGTGGAGATTGACGGCACATCGGTTGGCACCTTCCCCGAACTTGCTGAACAGATGAGTCGTTTCCGCCCCGGTGATCGTATCAGCGTTACATTCTACCGTGATAACAAAAAGATGACCAAGACTGCAACTCTGCGTAACACTCAGGGCAATACCGAAATCACCAAGAAGGGTGACTTCACCGAATTAGGATGTGCTTTTATGAAACTTTCATCCGAGACCAAGGAACATTTAGGTATCAGCTCCGGTGTGCAAGTGAGCGGACTGAAGAGCGGACTCATGAAGGATGCCGGCATCAAGGAGGGATTTGTCATAATGGAGATTAATGGTCAGCGCGTAAATTCTTCTGATGATGTGGAGGCTGTCTACAACTCTATAATGCGTGAAGATGACTCGGACAAAGTAATGTTTGTTACCGGAATATATCCAACAGGTAAGAAAGGATATTACGCAGTAAACCTTTCAGCTCAATAATACGTTAAAACAACTGAAGAATTATAGCCTATCCCGTGACGAAATCCCGGGATAGGCAAATCTATAGGAAATAATGGCTGAAACACTCAGAAAAATAGTACGTATTAAGGTCGAAACTTGCATAATTCATTAATTTATGTTAATTTTGCACTTCGTAGCCAAAAATGCGCTGAGGCGAATACTATTCTCCCAACGTATACAGACTGCTTAATGACTTAAATATCGTATATCAATCTGCGGTTTAAGCTAACAGCATCAGTAGAAAAATATGAGACAACTTAAGATAACCAAGTCAATTACCAATCGTGAGAGTGCTTCACTTGATAAGTATCTGCAGGAGATAGGTCGCGAAGAACTGATATCAGTCAGCGAAGAGGTAGAGCTTGCACAGCGTATCAAGAAAGGAGACCATGCCGCTCTCGAAAAGTTGACACGTGCCAACCTCAGATTTGTCGTTTCTGTGGCTAAACAATATCAGAATCAGGGGCTTAGCTTACCTGATCTTATCAATGAAGGAAACTTGGGATTGATAAGAGCTGCTCAGAAATTTGATGAGACTCGCGGCTTTAAATTCATTTCTTACGCAGTATGGTGGATACGTCAGTCTATCTTACAAGCCCTTGCTGAACAGTCTCGTATAGTACGTCTTCCACTCAATCAAGTTGGGTCGCTCAACAAGATATCAAAGGAGCTTGCCAAGTTTGAGCAGGAAAACGAACGCAAACCCTCACCCGAGGAACTCGCAGAAAGACTTGATTTACCTGTGGACAAGGTGTCTGATACTCTTAAGGTTTCAGGTAGACATATCTCTGTTGACGCACCTTTTGTCGAAGGTGAGGACAACTCATTATTGGATGTGCTGCCCAATGAAGACAGTCCTATGGCCGACTCTTCTCTCAATCAAGAGTCACTTTCCAAGGAGGTAGATCGTGCATTGCGTCAGCTTTATGATCGTGAGCGTGAAATCCTGAAAATGTTCTTCGGGATCGGTTGTCAGGAGATGACACTTGAAGAAATCGGAGCTAAATTTGATCTCACACGTGAACGTGTCAGACAGATCAAGGAGAAGGCGATCCGTAGATTGAAGGGTCAAAAGAGCAAATTGCTTAAGAGTTACCTTGGAGAATAAATCGTTCCCCATTTTATCTTATAATAAAAAAATGTAGCAATGGAAAGTAAGAGCGTTATATACAAACTTATTGTTTTTGCTACACTTTTTTTTATTGCCGGTGTCGCGAGAGCGCAGGATGTTGTCAGTATACCATCGCTGGTACAACCGACTGTTGTCATAGAAACTGACTCTACATCCAACGCATTGATACAGACTGTCACTCAAGAGACCACTACTGTTACTACTTACTATACCGACGGCACCGTCGAGGAGAGAGTATTGGCGATCGGAGAGTCAATTAATGAGAACGGTCGAGTTATTAGCACTGAGACAGATGAATTTGATGAGTCAAAATTAAAAGGTATTGCCAAGGGGTTCTCACACTTCACATGGGGGCTCGAGACCGGTATGATTATCGACCTTTCAGGCCTTGATATGTCAACCTTCAATCTCGACGTGATGTTCGGTTATCGTAATAAATGGATACAGACCCTCGGTGTCGGGGGTGGTATACATAAGAGTCTTGGCTCCGCAGATAGTTTCTTACCGGTTTATGTGCTGTTTAGAACTTCATTCAGATCCAAGCCTTCATTATGTTTTTTCCATCTCAGACTTGGATACAGCTTTAATACTATTTCCAATTCCCCGACTTACGGTGACACATCATGTGCCATTGGATGTGGTTTGCACCTTACTCGTAAAAGAAATTTCCAGAGTTATCTCTTATTAGCGTATGCCTTCCGTCACTTCAACCGCAAACATCTAGAGATATCTGCGCTAAATAGGTCTAATGTATCGTTAGCACAAATTGGCTTTGGCATTTCATTCTGATGTATGCCTGTTTAGAGCGGCTATCTGATATTTTCACTTTAATCGCTATTCTCAGTTAATGACTTCCATTTCTCCGGAATACACATTATCTGCTCATTATATTAATGCATTTCAGCCATGACGAGACGTTTAAGTAACAACATATTTATTACACTCCTCATCATAACCTTCAATACAATTGCGCCACAGATCGTCAGAGCTGATCAAGACGATAGTATAATAGTTCCGCAACCGGTACCATCAGTTACGATCAGCGAGGAGAGAAATCCCGGTGATGTTCTTTTGACATGGGAAGCTCCGGATTATGATACCGACGGCAACTTTTTGATAAGAGATCGTCTCACCTACATGGTTTATAAAATCAATCAAGACAATTCAATAATCCCACTTTTTGATCATAAGGTTGTCGGCCGTACCATCATTTATCAGTTATGTCCACCTGAAGAAGCTCAATTTGCTCAATTTGCTGTTCAGGTTTATTATGAAGACGTACCTTCTCCGGAGATCACCAAATCTGCCAGACTTGCCGTCGGGCTATCACGACCTCTCCCCTATCTTAACAACTTTACCCCGACAAGTCTGCAATATCATATTACAGAGATTGAATACCCGGAGGGATCGTATCAAGGCATCTTACCAACCAAATGCTCTGACATCAATATCATGGCCGGAGATGATGACGATTACGTAGTTGTTGTCAATCAGATAGATAATCAGGCCTACGCAAAACTTGCTACCGGAAAGATAAATTTTTCCGATTCTGATTGCCCCAAATTATCATTAAGACATTATAAATGGGACTCTTCCGATCGAAATGTCATCACACTATCGGCCACTATGCAAGATAAGGAGAGGATCGAAATTGCGACAATAGACCATAGTGACTGTAACCCGGGATGGAATACATCTGTCGTGGATCTTGACTTACTCAAGCATAAGAAAGGGCAATTGGAAATAGCGATAACATTTATTACACACGACAATATGATTCTGGACACACTTGCTGTCTATGATTATATCGATGGTGTTGAGGAAATAAGCAATGATCACTGTCTTATTGAGGCTATAAACGGTCATATTACTGTCTCAGGTATATCCCCGGCTACCAAATGGAATATTTACAATTATAACGGTCAAATTATTGAGACGGGAGTTGGAAATGTGTCCCTCCCCCTGTCACAAGGAGTATATATTGTCCGTTGCTGCCGTACTCACCAAAAGGTTGCTATTCATCCTTGACCCTGACACTCGCTCACATAACAAATGCTAATATGTCGACCTGCATTAGCTTTGTTGTGGGAAATGTCTGAGGATATCTATCTCAAAGACAGGACATAAAGAGAAATACTATTAAAACGACAATAAATAAAAAATCCGCATGACCTTATAACATCATGCGGATTTTTAATAATAGTAATTCTT
>CAMWUY010000151.1 GCA_947177615.1 uncultured Porphyromonadaceae bacterium | reverse complement strand
CGTCAAAACAAATTTGCTGTATGATGTATTGACTACTCCAAATCTTGGTGTCGATGTCGGATTAGGTGGAAAATCATCAATCAATGTCGTGTATGGACTTAACGCTTGGAAATTTAGATCCTCTGATAGGGTTGACAAGTTTGCAAAACATTGGGTTGTGATGCCTGAATATCGTTGGTGGCCGTGTTCGCGATTTAATGGTCATTTCATTGGAGCGCATCTATTGGGTGGTGAAATGAATATATCAAACTTCAGAGCGTTTGTGCCCGGATGTTTTGTCAGTGGAATCAATCTTGCCACAGCTGTCAAGGATGGCAGGTATCAAGGTGAATTTGTCGGTGCCGGCTTTACATACGGCTACGCATGGCCTATTTCAAAGCATTGGAATTTTGAAGCCACGCTCGGAGCCGGATATGTTTGGGTACATTACAAGCATTATCCATGTGGCGAGTGTGGCTCAATGATAGATGATGGGAATACCAATTATATTGGCTTGACAAAGATTGGGCTTTCTTTATCATATCTCTTTTAAATTAATTCATAGGTATTCACGGTTTTTGACTCCATAATGTATTATAGAGAAAGCTTAATTAATCGAGATTTTCTTACCGTACTTACCGTATTAGATTTAATTCTATGACGTTCATGAAACTTAAAGGATATATATTTCTCTCATATCTTATTTCAATGTCATCCATAGTGATGGCTTCTTCAGTCAGTGACGGATTGAAGATATGCAGCACATCTGCCAAACGGTCGGGAGATACGGTGCGCATTACGGCTGATATAAATCTTGACGGTCTGAGACTCGGGCGTAATCAGCAACTGTATATCACACCTGTAATTGAGTCAGATAATGGTGACAAGATCGTAATGCCCTCGGCGCTCGTCAATGGTCATGCAATGCATATTGCATACGAGCGAAAATCACTGCCACGGAGAGGTGGTGTAAATCATAACGTATTATGTGAGACAAAGCGACAGAATAGAAAGTCTCAGACACTGTATTATGTCGCGGAAACAGTGTTACAACCGTGGATGTTGAGCGGATCAACCGGTATTCATTGGGTTGTGGATTCCTGTGGTTGTGGTGTTCCGGCCGGTACTATGACGGGAGAAACAACACTTCTCGGTCTCAATCCTGCAAAAGGTATGAGAGTCGCTTATGTTACGCCGGCAGTAACTGATTTGCCAGTGTCGGTGCATGAGGGAAAGGCACAAGTCCAATTTGAGGTTTCGAAGTCAGATCTTCATATATCTCCATATCTCTGTCGGTCAGGTCAGCGCATTGACAATCGACAGGAACTTAAGATCATAGATGACTCAATCTCTTACGCATTAAGCGATAAAAATGTTGAGATCGCCAAAATCAGAATTTGTGGTTATGCATCACCTGAAGGCTCATATCTCAGCAATGAGCGACTTTCCACAGATCGTTCGCGTGCCCTATCCGAATATATAGCGAACAGATATAACCTTCCGTCAGAATGCGTCGAGTATGCCGCTGTAGCAGAGAATTGGGATGGTTTACGCGACCTGATCGAATCATCCGGAGACAAGCTGACTGACAGGCAACGTTCTGAACTGATCGCATTGATTGATCGTCCGGCGTACGGACCATCCGATTACGATGCCAAGGATTTGGAGCTTAGAACCGATTCTCGTTTCAGTGAATTATATAAGATATTAATACTTCCGGTATGGTATCCACAGTTGCGTGCCACAGCGTTTGAGATTTCAACACGATTGAAGCCTTTGTCAGATGAACAATTGGCTGAAGTAATATCAATATCTCCTGAAAAGATGTCTCTCAATCAAATGTTCCGGGTCGCAGGTTTGTATGCAGAGGGTACAGATGATTTCAATCGTGTAATAGAAACAGCGTTGAGATACTATCCGGATGACGAGACTGCAAATTTAAATGCCGCAGCTGCAGCTATCAAGTCGGGAGAATTTGATAAGGCTGAAAAGTTTATTGATAAGGCCGGTGAGTCTGCGGAGGCTTATAATGCCCGCGGGATATTAGCTGCGAACAAGGGTGATATCAGGACTGCTGTTGAAATGTTCCAAAAGGCTTTACCGCTCCCGGAAGCCGCTAAAAATATTGAATTATTGGGAGAGTGAGCAATCTGACGGTATGTCGGTTATGAAACAGAGTGATTTGATTTTAAAACAAATTTTTAGTAAACAAATAAATATAAGATGAAGAAAACCTACATTTATGGAGCGATGGCTGCAGGCCTGCTCTTGACAGGGTGTAAATCCGATGATTTTAACCCGAACGATGGGCGTTCAGAAATTGACAAGGTGCTCTACGTCAATATGAATATCCGTGGTGATATTATGGACGGGACACGTGCTGCAATTGACAATGGCACTCCGGTCGACAATGCAACCAATTCCGACTTCGACAGCGGTACGGGCGAGAGCGAGGTAAGCAATGCCTACTTCGTATTCTATGATGAAGATGGCAATACAGTCGGAGAGGTGATTAATGTTGCTCTCAAAAACCCTGTGACAGTTACGGGTAATGGCTCGACAGTAGAGCGTTACTATCAGTCAACAGTGCCGGTAAGTGTTAACAAGGGTGAGAAGGATCCTGTTCAGGTCGTATGTTATATCAATCCTATCTCCCCGGCCTCACTTCAGAATCCTCTGAGTACCATTGAGACAGTCACACGCGAGGAATTGTACACCACAAATGCCGGCCAGAAATATTTCGCAATGTCCAACTCAGTGTTCTATCCGACCGGAGATGATGACACAAAGCGTAAACCTCAGGTTGCTGTTCCGGTAGCATCCAATCAGTTGTTCGCAACCGAATCAGCAGCTCAGGCCGCACTTGAGGAGGTAGGACAGCCTAATGTTATCAACATCTATGTAGAGCGTTATGCCTCTAAGCTGAATTTTAAGGCTGTTGAGGCAGAAGACTACGTGACAGCCACTTCACTTATCAATGATAATTCTGAAATACCGGTTGTATTATCATTTGTCCCCGAGTTTTGGGCTGTTAATGCATGTTGTACGGAGAGTTATGTTGTCAAGTCATTCCGTACAGAACCCGAAGCCGGTGCTGTCATCGCTGATGATTATACATTCTCCGTTATGGACAGCCGTATAAATGCGTCTTCCGTCACTGCACCGGATCTTGAGAATGGCGGTGTAAAGGGAATTCCTGTTTATGGCACTCCGCTCACAATCGAGAATTCATGGCAATGGAATAGTCCTGCCTATAATCGTTCATATTGGTCATGTTCACCTGCTTACTTCAACCTCAACTACCCGAGAGTATCTTCAGATGTTGTGGAGGGTGGTATCAATCAGCACTACTTCAGTTATGATGAGTTGGGAGTGAAGAAAGGTACATATTCTGCTGATGACACTTCTGACCATTATTTCCATGAGACTACAGTCGGAGGACGCGCTCTGATTTCTGAAAATCCGGCTGCTGCGGTGCCTTCTGTTATATATGTCGGTACATATAAATTGAGTTTGAATGGTACTCCTCTTGCTGATGAGACTACATTCTATACTTATATGAACGGGTCAAATGGTCATCCTCTGGTATATTTTGATGCTCAAGCTACGAGCGATCTTGGTATCTCTAAAATTGACGGAGGTGAGAGTATGTTGCGTCGCTTTATCGAACAGGCATCCGGACTCTACAAATACGATGAGGAGACCGAGGAATATGTGCGTTTTGATATCACTGATGAGGATGATATGAAGACTCTTGTGTCCGTACTTGATGTCAAGTTCCCGGATGATGAAGTCAAGGGTGACATGGTTCTCTCTGAACGTTGCCGCACTTTGCAATTTAAGAACGGTGCCAACACCACCGGTATATATGTGGCAGCCGGCAACGGTTATCGTGCGATTGGCTCCGGAGAGAAGGATATAACTCTTGTAGAAGCCAACAAAGCTCTTATGTCTCAAGTTGGATATTGCTATAAATATATGGAAGGAGCTGGTTATTTCAATATACCTGTAAAACATTATGGATGGTATCGTAAGGGTAATACTCAGAAAGATGCGACCAAGATTGATTGGAATCTGGTACGTGTAGGTGACTTCGGTATGGTGCGTAACCATGCTTACTCGGTAGAGGCAACCAAGATAACCGGACTTGCAACCGGTATCGGCGGTAAGAGCAATCCTATCGTTCCGCCGTCAGACACCAAGGACTATTACGTAGCATACAGGGTCAATATTCTGAAATGGGCCATGCTGCCGAAACAATCGGTTGAGCTATAAAAACGTATTAGCCGCTGATCTTAGATCACACCCATCAGGGCAGGAGGGACTGATCCCCCTCCTGTCTTCCACTACCAAGAATAATTAAGTATACAGCATTATGCGCATCTCCAATATAAGAATATACCACGGCCGATTATGGTTGATATTAGCTTTATGTGTGGCGGGTATCTTGTCCGGTTGCGACTGGGTGAGAGATGATGCCAACGACTGTCCTGCCGAGTTAAAATTACGTTTTGTCTACGATTATAATATAAAATTTGCAGATGCTTTCGCGCATGAAGTCACGTCAGTATGCGTTTGGGCATTCGACAAGAATGGTGATTTGGTATGGCAGGGAGAGGAGTCAGGTGAGATCCTTGCTACACCGGATTTTGAGATGACCGTGCCACTTAATGCAGGCAAGTATGATTTTGTAGCCTGGTGTGGTCTTAAGAACAACTCTAAATTTGATCTTGCTACTTACACTCCATCCTCCAAAGAGGAACTGATAGTGAGTCTAAATACATTGGAAGAAGAGGGATGGAGTATTTCAGAAGGATATTTGCCCGGACTATATCATGGAGTTATGGTCGAACAGGAATACTCTATTGATCCATACGCACCTACTTATAAGATTGTCACTATCCCTCTTGTCAAGGATACCAACGATATCCGCATTATGTTGCAACATCTTGACGGTTCGCCAATAGCTAACAGAGATTTCTCTGTTACATTGACGTACGGTGATAAAGTATTGGAGTGGAATAATGCAATTGAGCAGGGTGCTCCGGAGGTTGTATATAAGCCGTGGAACATACGATATGGACAAACATTGCCT
>CAMWUY010000150.1 GCA_947177615.1 uncultured Porphyromonadaceae bacterium | reverse complement strand
TACCATCACGCTTCAAGAGTGCATCGACAGTCGGTTTCTTACCACGGAATTCCACATAGAGGGTCATCGGATCCTCAGTGCCACCGGCCTGCAGCATTTTAAGGAATTTGTCGGCAGTCGCACGATCAAATATACCATTCTCTTGAAATGCCGCAAAAGCATCCGCATCAAGTTCTTCACTCCATTTATAACCATAATATCCGGCAGCATAACCACCTGAGAATACATGAGCAAAAGTCGGAGAGAAATAAGTACCCTCTACCGGCGCGAAAACTCGAACGGGTTCAATTGCTGCATTCTCAAACTCTTCCACGACAACATCATCGCCTAAAGGAGTCTCAATCGTATGATAAGCCATATCAGTAATACCGAAATTCAACTGACGAACACAGGCATAACCGGCACCATATTGAGAGGCTGCGATAAACTTGTCAAGTAATTCTTTCGGCATCTTCTCACCGGTCTGATAGTGCTTCGCGAACCCATCAAGGAATTCCTGTTCAGTCAGATAATTCTCATTGAATTGGGAGAATAGCTCGACAAAATCATGATAGACATTGGTACCACTCAATGATACATACTTGGCATCAGCTGACAGACCGTGCAATGCATGACCGAACTCATGCAGGAAGGTCTCCACCTCGTATGGATTGAGCAGAACTGGATTATCACCTACCGGTTTTGCAAAATTGCAAACGATGGATATGATCGGATAAGTCTTGTTACCTTCATCATCCTTACATTCTGTCTGGAACTCTGTCATCCACGCACCCGGAGATTTACCGGCACGATAGAAGAAATCGGTATACAGCAGACCGAGCAACTTACCATCACGATTATATACATCATACACCTTGACATCGGGATGATAGCCGGGCAATGAGGTGTTTTCCTTGAAAGTATATCCATACAGCTTGGTAGCCAGACCGAATACCCCCGCTATCGTATTATTAAGCTCAAAATATGGCTTCATGTCCTCATCGTTGAAGGCAAATTTCTCATTCTTATACTTATCCGACCAATAGCTGTAATCCCACGGCATGAGAACATAATCATCACCCTCCTTACTGCGTGCGAATGCCTCGACAGCAGCAATCTCAGACTTCATTGCGGGTACGTAGGCAGCTGTCAATTCATTAAGCATGTCATATACATTGTCGGGGTTGCCCGCCATTGTGTGTTGTAAAGTATACTCTGCATAATTCTTCTTGCCCATCAACTGAGCAAGCTCCAGACGGACATTTGCAATATCCTTCAGCAACTGAACATTTGAAAATTCGCCCGATGTATTCCTTGTATTGTACAGTCTATACATCTTCTCACGAAGATCACGACGATCCGAGTATTTGATGAAAGGAGAATATGACGGGAAATAAACAGTAAACACGTATGATGTTCCGTCATCCTCTTTACCCTCCGCCGCTAAAATCTGCTGAGCTTCATGACGCGCAGCATTCTTTATATCTTCAGGCAGACCACTCAGATCATCAGCCGTAAGCCATAAACGTTTCTCAGCCGATGCCATCTCATTGGTGACATTCTGAGCGAATTTAAGATTCAGATCTGACAATTTTGCATTGAGCTCACGATACTTGTCACGATCAGCACCCTGCAGATTTGCTCCATTCAGAGCAAACTGCATGTATGTCTCATTCAGTAGACGCAGATCCTCCTTGGAGAGATCATCCCGCTCATTGCGACGGTCATATACTTGCTTTATTCTCTCCCACAGAGGCTCATTGAGTATCACTTCAGCCTCATGTGCCGACACCAAAGGTGTAACATTAGCGAGAGCCTGCATCATAAGAGTATCTCCGAGAGCATGTTCAAGATTGCTGAGAGCCAGAATTGCACGAGTAAGATTGTCTCCTGAACGATCCAGCGCCACAATTGTATTCTCAAATGTAGGAACACTACGTTGATTGACTATTGATGCAATCTCTTGATTACGCATCTGTATACCGTCCTTGACTGCCTGTTCATAGTCAGCAGGCGTCAGACGATCGAAGGGTATAGCACCATAGGCAAGCCCCGCATCAAGTAGACGCGGGGTTGACTGTGCTGAAGAATTTATTGATGTTGAGGTCATAATTGCCACAGCGGCCAGACCACTGATTAAAATCTTCTTCATTATTAAAATTCTTATTCAGCGGGAACCTCTACAAGGAGAAGCTTGCTCTGACCATTATAAAGATTTGACATATAATTGTTAAATTCATCGAGAGTCAATGAGGAGAGCATCTCACGATAGCCGGTATGCAGATTATAGCCACGTTCTATCGAAACAATCGTTTCCGTCCAATACTTATTGGTACGCACATTTATGTCATACTGAGCCAAGGCCGCTTCTTTAACCTTATTGAAGGTATCTGCGTCAGTACCCTCACTAAGCAGCTTCAACAGTTCCTGATTGGCACGTGCGATCAATTTATCCTTCATATCCATTCCGGTCTGGAATACATAATAGAGACTCCACTGATTGTTGTAAGGTATGAGTGTAGTAGCGACCTGAGCTCCATACGTGCCACCCTCCTCTTCACGCAGAGTGTTGATATATACCATATCAAGCACATCCGCTATCAGTTTGATTGTGATATCATTGTACATATTGTATTGTACAGTACCGTCAATAGAACCGAATACATATACGGCAGGATTCTGCATATTTACCTTTACCTCTTTAGTGACATCTCCGCTATTTAAGGATATGTCATTGATGATAGGCATTTCTGTACGTACTCCTGTTGACGGTAGATTTGCTATGTATTTCTCCAACAGAGGCTTGATAGTAGCGGCGTCGATATTACCTGAGAAGACGAATGTGTAATCAGCTGCATTCTTGACAGACTCTTTGATCATAGCAAACATTCTGTCATAATCTGCGCCATTGATCAGGCTGAGACCGGCCTGTTGCATCATCGGATTATCTTTCCAACGAAGAGCGCTTAATTCCTTAGAGAATATAAATTGAGGATTTTGCTCCTGATTAGCCAGTATTGAACGTACACGTTCAATCATATTGTCATAATAAGTCTTGTCCGGATTTAAGTCTGTAAAGGCTGCATAGATCAACTCAAAGAACGTCGGGAGATCCTTTACGGTTGAACTGCCGTCAAACATGGTTGTCGACATATTGATATCGTATGACAGCGCGACCTTCTTGCCGGCAAGATATTTAGAGAGTGTCTTAACATCAAACGTACCCATCTTGGATGATTCAAATGCGTCGGCAATCAATAATACATCTGATGCTTCAGAATCCTTGTACGAACGTTTGCCACCATTCTTATAGGCAGACATCAGTACCTGGTCAGCGGCAAAGTCCGTAGACTTAACTATTACCTTTACACCATTTGAAAGTGTAAATTCGGTTGTTCCAAGCTCTGCATTATTTTGTTCTGCGACAACACTGCCTGCAGGCGCGAGTGAACGAATCAGAGGATCCGTAATTACCTCATCTACGTATGCCTCATATTCGGCATTAATCGCATTGTTGAGTGCAGCCACCATAGTTTCCTTAGCAGGAAGGACACGACCCTCCACGAGATGCTGAGACACTACAATTACTTGATTTTCGGGCGAAAGTATCTGCTGTGCATAAGCGTTATATGCATCTATGGGCATCATCTGAGTCATCTGTTGCAACAGCATATATTCAGTCTCGATACCGGGAGTAGGCTCATTGTCAATAAAGTGACGGATGATTTCATTACCGAGCACATCGCTGTCAGTCTTATCGCGTTCATTATATTTCACCTCATAAGAAGCAAGCAATTCGCTGTTGGCGCGATCCAACTCTGAAGTAGTGAAACCGGCCTTGCACGCGCGAGCGATGACTGCCATTGCATCTGACATAGCAGCCTCCGAATCACCCTTAGGTATGATGACTACATTAAATGCGCCCTTGGTCTTGGAAACATAATAATCACCTACTCTCACACCGCAATATGCGTACTGACATGTCGGATCTTCAGAACGCTCACTGAGGCGCTTGTTCAACATCATACAGGTGATAGAGGGGATGATATTATCACTAAAGTATGCCTCAACGGTATTACGATATTCAAATGGCGTTTTATCAAACTTAAATGACACCATGATCATATCATTCTGCAGCTCTGCATCCTCAAAAGATGCATATATCGGCTCTTTATTATCCGAAACAGTTGCATAAGTGCGCTCAGCTGCATTTTCGGGCATTGGTATGCCGGAGAACATTTCTATCACCTTCTTCTCCATTGCATCAGCATCAAAATCGCCGACGATGACAATACCCTGTTGATCCGGACGATACCATTTCTTGTAATATGCACGGAGCACCTCCGGCTTGAAGTTCATCACGACCTCCATCTTACCGATAGGCATCTGCTCATACTGATATTCCTCATAAAGAGCAGGAAGTATTGATGTGTACATTCTGACGTCAGCAGTGTTACGTGAACGCCACTCCTCCTGTATAACACCACGTTCGGCCTCTATCTCACTCTCCTCAAGGAGAATGGATCCGGACCAGTCGCGCAACACCAGCAGGACACTATCCATCAAGGCCTGATCATTCGTAGGTATATTGTTAAGATTGTAAACAGTCTCATCAAACGAGGTGTATGCATTGATGTCAGCGCCGAATCGGATACCCTTGGACTGAAGATAATTGAGCATATTTTTACCGGGATAATGCTCTGTACCATTAAAGGCCATGTGCTCGAGGAAGTGAGCCAATCCAAGTTGATCGGGATCTTCAAGGGTAGATCCGACCTTCTGGGCAATGTAGAAATTGGCACGCTGTTTAGGCTCCTCATTGTGGAGAATGTAGTAAGTCAGTCCATTGGCCAACTTACCTGACTTAACCTCCGGCTTGAGAGGCAGCGGAGTCAATTGCTGAGCTTGCAACATCGGAAGGAGTGTCACGAGCATAAGCAATAATGAAAATACTCTTCTCTTCATGATTTTAAAGATTAGTGATTAGTATTTGATTTATATTAATTAGTCTCTATTTTACCGACTTATCTCAATTAGCTTTCTGATAACTGATATTTCAAAGCCTCTGTATTTTCCTGCATCAGCACCCTCTCGATTCAATTCACCGGGAAGTAGGTCTAATTGGACAATGCAAATATAGATAATTTTTCTAAAAAGCAAAAATAATTTATCGAAAAACGATAAATTATTTTCATTTTTA
>CAMWUY010000149.1 GCA_947177615.1 uncultured Porphyromonadaceae bacterium | reverse complement strand
CTCTGAGGGTGTGGAATATATGCAAGCATTTTTCCTAAATGGCTCGGTGACTGTAAGTGTCGTTTTCTTTTTGGCTGTCGGATCGGTGATACCTATCTTCGTATTAAAAAATCGATCCTTTTCCATCACAAGATCACACAATTTGAACACCCATAACAAGCAATAAATCCCAAAGTTTCCCAAAACCAATCAACTCGTAATTGACAATCAACAACTTATCCACATCAAAAATAAAAATAGTTGTCCAAAAATTTACACTTATTAAAATTTTAACTTAAAATAATTGGACTTAGCGGAAATAAATATTAACTTTGTAAAATCTAAAAAAACACAAAATCATAATAAGAAATATTCAGTCAAATGATACAAACAGTAGTCAAACGTGACGGCCGTATTGTCGGATATAATGAGGAGAAAATTAAAGCGGCTATACGTAAGGCTATGCTCACAACCGACCTTGGCGAGGATGAGCCTCTGATACAAAAGATAACTGATCGTGTCGGCATCTCCGGGCCTGAGCAGATGACCGTTGAAGAGATACAAGACAAGGTTGAGATTGAGCTGATGAAATCCGCCCGCAAAGATGTTGCCAAGCGATATATAGCATATCGCGATCAACGCTCAATCGCAAGAAGGGCCAAGACCCGTGATATTTTCCTTGAAATTATCGAAGCTAAAAACAACGATATCACTCGTGAGAATGCCAATATGAATACCGACTCACCTGCCGGTATGATGATGAAGTTTGCCTCCGAGACCACCAAGCCCTTTGTGGATGACTATTTGTTGACAGCCGAAGCTAAGAATGCAGTTAAAAACAATTATATCCATATCCACGACAAGGATTATTATCCCACCAAAAGTCTGACTTGCGTACAACACCCGCTGGACCGTATTCTGCAATATGGATTTGTCGCCGGACACGGAGAGTCACGTCCTGCAAAACGCATAGAGACAGCTGCCGTAATAGCATGTATATCGCTCGAGACAGCCCAAAATGAGATGCATGGAGGTCAGGCTATCCCTGCATTCGATTTTTATCTCGCACCGTTCGTACGATCAAGCTACATTGAAGAGATCAAAAATCTTGAACAACTGACGGGACAAAATCTCCGGCATCTATACAATGCACCTATTGATGACTACCTGAAGAAAGAGCTGGAAGGTCTTGAAGGTGATACAAGATTGCAGCAACATGCCATCAATAAGACAGTAGAGCGTGTACACCAGGCAATGGAGGCATTCATACACAATATGAATACCATTCATTCACGAGGTGGCAATCAGGTGGTGTTCTCTTCAATCAACTATGGCACGGACACATCCGGTGAGGGTCGGTGTGTCATAAGAGAACTTCTCAACTCCACCTACGAGGGAGTCGGCAATGGAGCCACTGCAATATTCCCCATTCAGATATGGAAGAAAAAACGCGGCGTAAGCTATCTCCCCGGAGACCGCAATTATGATCTGTACGTTAAGGCGTGTAAGGTAACGGCTCGAAGATTCTTTCCTAATTTCTTAAATCTCGATGCAACCTTCAATCAAGACCCCGAATGGAAAGCAGACGATCCAAAACGCTATATGCATGAAGTCGCTACAATGGGTTGCCGCACTCGCGTATTTGAAAACAGATATGGTGAACGCACTTCCGTAGGACGAGGCAATCTATCTTTCACAACGATCAATATAGTCAGACTGGCTATCGAAGTGATGAACATCAAGAACCGGACTGAACGCATAGAGAGATTTTTCGAGCGACTCGATGAGATGCTTGATATCACAGCCCGTCAGCTCAACGATCGCTTCAATTTCCAAAAGACTGCACTGGCCAAACAATTTCCTTTAGTTATGAATGTGCTTTGGAATGGCTCTGACCGGCTGGATCGTAATGACACAATTGAGTCGGTGATCAATCAAGGCACACTCGGCATCGGATTTATCGGACTTGCCGAGACACTCATCGCTCTTATCGGTCACCATCACGGTGAGAATGACGAGGCACAGGCATTAGGACTGAGAATTGTCAGTCACATGCGTAGCCGGGCAAATGAATATTCCGAGACATTCGGACACAACTATTCTATTCTCGCCACACCGGCTGAGGGACTGTCAGGAAGATTTACCAAGCGAGATAAAGCATCATTTGGTGAGATACCGGGAGTCACTGACAAGGATTATTATACAAACTCCAACCATGTGCCTGTATATTATCACTGCTCACCACGACATAAAGCTAAAATCGAAGCTCCTTATCATGAATTGACACGAGGTGGCCATATATTCTATGTGGAGATTGACGGAGATGCCACTCACAATCCCGAAGCTATAATGCAGATTGTAGATATGATGGACAAGTACAACATCGGCTATGGATCTGTCAATCACAATCGCAACCATTGTCCCAAATGCGGTTACGAAAACGCTGATACCGAGCAACATCACTGCCCCAAATGTGGCGCATCATTTGAGACAATACAACGTATCACCGGCTACCTCGTAGGTACCACCGATCGTTGGAACAGCGGAAAATTGGCAGAACTTAAAGACCGCATAGTGCATCAATAACAGGATAACCAGCATGTGCGATAACACCAAGATTACCTTTCAGGTGATGGATATAATCCGGGGAACGACTGTGGACGGCCCCGGATTTCGTACCTCAATATACTTGGCAGGTTGTGACCACCATTGCCCCGGCTGTCACAATCCATCTACATGGGATCCCCGAAACGGCGACACGATGACGTTGGAGGAGATACTGGCTATAGTACGGGAAGAGGATTTCGATGTGACATTGTCGGGAGGAGATCCCCTATTCAATCCCGACCTGACAGCTGTTTTAGCCTCAGAAATCAAGCAACTTGGCAAAAAAATATGGCTCTACACAGGATATACCATTGAGCAAATCAATGCCGAACCAAGACTCGCTAAGGTATTGGAATATGTAGACACGGTTGTTGATGGTCCGTTTATTGAGGAGCAAAAGAACCCTGATCTACTCTTCAGAGGTAGTACCAACCAACGTATTATAGAAATTAACGCCCCATCTCATAAAAATGGGATCTGAATAACGTATCTTCATCCATTTGTTACAATCTTTCGGAGACATATCCGGCAAAAACGTCTTCCCCATCATTAACATTTTTTATGTGATGGAGTCTAATTGCATACTTTTTATTAAATTTGTAGCAAAAGAGATCAATTATGGGATTTTTCAAAAAGATATTTTCAAAGGAGAAGAAAGAAATACTTGATAGCGGACTTCAAATGACCAAAGAGGGAGTATGGTCCAAAATCACAAAAGCCGTTGCAGGCAAATCAAAAATTGATGATGATGTCCTGGATGAACTCGAAGAAGTTTTTCTTACCTCAGACCTTGGTGTCGACACCACGCTTGAACTCATAAAACGTCTTGAGGAGAGAGTGGCTCGGGATAAATATGTGACCACAGCGGATCTTCACAACCTTCTCGCCGAGGAGATTATCACAATGATTGAACCCAATATCAAAGAGAGCGAATTAGATGACTTCCAAGTATCCGCAGATTCCAAACCTTACGTTATATTGGTGGTAGGAGTCAACGGCGTCGGTAAAACCACCACTGTCGGTAAATTGGCACATCAATATGCCAAGGCCGGGAATAAGGTATTCCTTGCCGCGTCCGACACCTACAGAGCTGCAGCAATCGAACAGTTGCAGACGTGGGGTGACCGCGCCGATTGTACAGTTATCAAACAGAAGATGGGGTCAGATCCGGCAGCTGTCGCATTTGACACCGTTTGCGCTGCCAAAGCACAGGGAGCAGATGTCGTAATCATTGACACTGCGGGACGACTGCATAATAAGGCTAACCTGATGCGGGAGCTTGAAAAGATATCCAAAGTCGTAAAACGTGTCGTTCCTGATGCTCCTCAGGAGGTATTGCTCGTTCTCGACGGGGGCACCGGGCAGAATGCATATTTGCAGGCTGAGCAGTTTGCCGCTGTTACCAATATAAATGCACTTGCCGTCACAAAATTGGATGGGACGGCCAAGGGTGGCGTGGTCATAGGCATTTCACATAAACATAAGATCCCCATCAAATATATCGGCCTCGGAGAAAAGATGGAAGACCTTCAGATATTCAACGCCAAAGAGTTTGTCAAATCTCTGTTTGATAAAAAGGAATGAGTCAGACATTTACCAAGGGGAGAATAGATATAATATCTATGGGTTGCTCCAAAAATCTGATTGACTCAGAGCGATTATTGCATCGCCTTGAGGCTAAGGGATATTCCGTGCATCACGACTCAGACAGCCCACAAGGTGAGATTGTTATTGTCAACACCTGTGGCTTCATTGCCGATGCCAAGCAGGAATCTATCGATCTGCTTCTGGAATTGAGCGAATTGAAGAAACATGGCAAAATCGGAGCGATATATGTGATGGGGTGTCTTTCTCAGCGATATCTTGAAATTCTACCGCAGGAGATACCGGAAATAGATCGATGGTATGGTAAGTTCAATTGGTCACAGATTGTTGACACTCTTCCTGACCGTACTTCATATCCGTCTGCCCGGGTTAAAGACTGGGAACGCACACTTACCACACCCGGATGGAGTGCATATCTTAAGATTTCTGAGGGGTGTAACCGGTTTTGCGCTTTCTGCGCCATCCCTCTTATTACAGGACGACATACATCGCGTCCGATAGAAGAGATCGCTGATGAGGTACGTTCACTTGTTGCCGAAGGGGTGAAGGAATTCAATGTCATAGCGCAGGATCTTTCAAGTTATGGTCTTGACCTGTATGATGAAAAAGCGCTACCGAGACTCATTGAGACGATAGCGGATATTCCGGGGGTGGAATGGATACGTTTACACTATGCTTATCCGGCGGACTTTCCGAAAGATATACTGCGTGTAATGCGTGAGCGCCGCAACGTCTGCAACTACCTTGACATCGCTTTACAGCATATCGCAGATCCCGTTTTGTCCAATATGAGACGAAATATCAGTTCGTCCGAAACCATAGAGTTGCTTGATGAGATACGTAGAGAGGTCCCCGGCATCAAAATTCGTACTACTCTGATGGTCGGCTTCCCCGGAGAGGGTGATGATGAGTTCGAACAGCTGATGGAGTTTGTCCGCACGCAAAAATTTGACAGAATGGGAGCCTTTGCATATTCGGAGGAGGATGACACA
>CAMWUY010000148.1 GCA_947177615.1 uncultured Porphyromonadaceae bacterium | reverse complement strand
GATACAAAGATAGTAATTTTTTTTGTGGAAATTTGGTCATATCAGAATTTTAGACTAATTTTGCGGTGTAAAGTGGCTCGTATGCACTGTTACGTCATACGGACTAAATATCAAAAATAAAGCGAGATACGCGATATGCCGGAAAAGTGGAGCCGGGATAGTGTGTATTTCGTGTATTTTGCGGTGTTTGGCCGGCATGGTGTGGAAAAGTGTCATTAGAGTTCTTTACATAAAGAGAGTATTAAATATTGTTCAGCTTGTCTGAATCAATTTAACAATCAAAACAATGACTGATCCAATAGCAGATTATTTGACCAGACTGAGAAATGCCATCCACGCCGGACACCGCGTGGTGGAAGTTCCGTCTTCAAAACTGAAAAAGGAGATTACAAAGATCCTTTTTGACCAGGGCTACATTCTGAATTACAAGTTTGAGGAGGGCAATACTCCTCAGGGTACAATCAAGATAGCTCTGAAGTACGACCCCATCGACAAGGTAAGCGCCATCAAGAACTTGCATCGCGTCAGCCGTCCGGGTCTCCGTCAATATGCCGGCTACAAGGATATGCCCCGTGTGCTCAACGGCCTCGGTATCGCAATCCTCTCCACTTCACGCGGCGTTATGACTAATAAAGAAGCCAAGGCCCTTAAGGTCGGTGGCGAAGTATTGTGTTACGTATATTAATAAGGAGGTATTAAGATGTCAAGAATTGGTAAAGCACCCATTGAGATACCTGCCGGCGTAACCGTACAGGTTAAAGACAATGTAGTGACAGTCAAGGGCCCCAAGGGTGAGCTGTCTCAAGAGATTAATCCCGATATCCATGTAGCGATCGAGGATGGTCACATCAACGTGACACGTCCGGATGACGAACGCGAACACCGCGCGATGCACGGTCTCTATCGTGCGTTGATCCACAATATGGTGGTTGGCGTTTCCGAGGGTTACAAGAAGGAGATGGAACTCGTAGGCGTAGGTTATCGTGCCACAAGCACAGGCCAGGTGCTCGAGCTTTCATTGGGCTTCTCACACGCTATCTATATCAAGCTCCCGAAGGAGATCAAGGTAGAGGCAAAGAGTGAGCGTAACAAGAATCCTCTCATCATTCTGGAGAGCGCAGACAAGCAGCTGTTAGGCCAGGTATGCGCCAAGATCCGTTCGCTCCGCAAGCCTGAACCTTATAAGGGTAAAGGTATTAAGTTTGTTGGCGAGATTATCCGTCGTAAGTCAGGTAAGTCCGCTAACGCTAAATAATTAAAAAGCGTAAATCATGGTATCTAAGATAGCAAGAAGAAATAAGATTAAAACCCGCATCCGCGGTAAAATCTCGGGTACGGCTGAGCGTCCCCGCATGAGCGTGTTCCGCAGCAATAAGGGCATCTATGTACAGATCATCGACGACCTGGCCGGTGCTACTCTCGTAGCAGCCAGCAGCAAGGGTCTCGAAGGCGGCACCAAGTCAGAGGTTGCAGCCAAGGTAGGTGCGGAGATCGCAAAGAAGGCCATAGAGAAGGGTATCGACACAGTAGTGTTCGACCGTAACGGTTACCTCTTCCATGGCAGAGTAAAATCATTGGCCGACGCTGCCCGCGAGGCCGGTCTTAAATTTTAAAATAAATCATGGCTAATAAGAACAATAGAGTTAAATCAACCAATGATTTGGAGCTGAAGGACCGCCTGGTAGCGATCAACCGTGTTACCAAAGTTACCAAGGGTGGCCGCGCATTCAGCTTTGCAGCTATCGTCGTTGTAGGTAACGAGGATGGCGTTATCGGCTGGGGCCTCGGTAAAGCTAATGAGGTTCAGGCAGCTATCGCCAAGGGTGTGGAGACTGCTAAGAAAAATCTCATCCGCGTACCCGTACATAAAGGCACAATACCTCACGAACAGGCTGCCAAGTTCGGTGGTTCACGTATCTTCCTGAAGCCCGCCTCTGAGGGTACCGGTGTGAAGGCCGGTGGCGCTATGCGTGCCGTGCTCGAAAGTGTAGGTATCACTGACGTGCTGGCCAAGTCCAAGGGTAGCTCCAACCCCCACAACCTCGTAAAGGCTACTATCGCAGCGCTCGCTGAAATGCGCTCACCGCAGCAGGTGGCTCAGAACCGTGGTGTATCAGTAGAGAAAGTATTTAACGGCAAATAATCAGAGTATCAATGGCACAAATAGCTATCAAACAGATAAAGAGCAGAATTAACTGCCCTGCAGTTCAGAAGCGCACACTTGATGCCCTGGGTCTGCACAAAATGAATCACACCGTAGTGCATGAGGACACTCCCGCTATTCTGGGAATGGTAAAAGCTGTGCACCACCTTGTTGAAGTAACAAAACTCTAAAAGATCAAAAGACTAATGGAACTTCATAACATATCCCCCGCATTGGGCAGTAACAAGAAGAACAAACGTATCGGTCGCGGTCCGGGCAGCGGCTACGGTGGTACATCTACCCGTGGTCATAAGGGTGCCAAGTCACGCTCAGGCTACTCTCGCAAGATTGGCTTCGAGGGCGGTCAGATGCCTCTCCAGCGCCGTGTGCCCAAGTTCGGCTTCAAGAATATCAATCGTGTAGAGTACAAGGCTATCAATCTCGAAGCTCTTCAGGCACTCGCCGAGGCTAAGAACCTTGAGAAAATCACAGTTGACGACCTCCGTGCTAATGGTCTCGTGCCTAAGAATGTTAAGGTTAAGATACTTGGTAACGGTGCACTCACCAGCAAGATTGAAGTTGTAGCCGACGCTTTCTCCAAGAAAGCAGAAGAGGCCATCGTTGCTGCAGGCGGAACCGTTAACAAAAAATAATCTTAAACAATGGGATTTTCCAAAACAATCAAAAATATCTGGAGTATAGATGATCTCCGTACACGCATCGGCATCACGCTGCTGCTTGTCGTCATCTATCGCTTCGGGTGCTATGTAGTGTTGCCGGGCATCAATCCCGACTCACTATTGGCGCTTAAGAACTTCACGTCCGACGGTCTGATGCAGCTGCTCGATATGTTCAGCGGTGGTGCATTCTCACAGGCCTCTATCTTCGCGTTGGGTATCATGCCTTACATCACGGCATCAATCGTGATACAGCTGTTAGGTATGGTTCTCCCTTCATTCCAGAAGATGCAACGCGAGGGTGAGAGCGGACGTATGAAGCTCAACCAGTACACTCGCTATCTGACAGTGCTTATCCTGGTGCTGCAAGGTCCGGCTTATCTGATGAATCTGAAGTATCAGATCTCAGCTGCCGGAGGCTACATCGATATGGGCTTCTGGACTGTAGCTTACATGACTATCGTCCTGGCTGCAGGCTCGATGTTCATCATGTGGCTCGGTGAGCGTATTGATCAGAAAGGTGTGGGTAACGGTATCTCATTCATCATCCTCATTGGTATTATCGCCCGTCTTCCGGAGGCTTTCATCCAGGAGTTCACAGGACGTCTTATCAACTCGGCAGGTGGTGGTCTGGTACTCTTCCTGATCGAGATCATCATTCTCTTGCTCGTCATCGCCGGCGCAGTGTTGCTCGTACAGGGTACTCGCAAGGTGCCCGTGCAGTATGCCAAGAAGGTTGTCGGCAACAAGCAGTATGGTGGTGCGCGTCAGTACATACCCCTCAAGGTGAATGCTGCCGGTGTTATGCCTATCATCTTTGCTCAGGCTATCATGTTTATCCCGGTGACACTTGCCGGATTCTCGACAAACCACTCAGGTGTACTGGGCGCTCTGACCGATATGTATGGCTGGACCTATAATATCATCTACTTCCTGATGATCGTAGCGTTCACTTATTTCTATACGGCAATTACCGTACGTCCTCAGCAGATGGCTGAAGACCTGAAGCGCAACAACGGCTTTATCCCCGGTGTCAAACCCGGTAAGCCGACCGTAGACTATCTGGACTCAATTATGTCACGTATCACCCTTCCGGGTTCGATCTTCCTCGGCATAGTTGCTATCCTGCCGTCTATCGCTTACGTTTGCGGACTGCAACGTAGTTTCGCTCAGTTCTTCGGCGGTACTTCATTGCTGATCCTTGTTGGTGTTATCCTCGATACCCTCCGTATCATCGAGGGTCATCTGCTGATGCGCCACTACGATGGATTGATGAAGGACGGTCGCATCCAGGGTCGTACCACAGGTAAGGGCTATTAATTCTCAGATTGCAGATAAATAAAGAGAACATCACAGATTAATTATGATATACCTTAAGACAGCAGTGGAGATCGAGAAGACGCGCAGGGCGTGCGACTTGGTGAGCCGTACTTTGGCTGAAGTGGCCAAGGAGGTTCGTCCGGGCGTCACTACACGTCATCTCGACAATGTCGCCAGAGAATTTATTCTCGACAACGGGGGCAAGCCTGCATGTCTCGGGTATGGAGGTTTCCCCGGCACACTCTGTATTGAGGTCAATGAGACTGTCGTACATGGTTTCCCCTCCGGCTACACATTGCGTGAGGGCGATATCATAGGAACGGATTGTGTCGTAGAGCTTGACGGTTATAATGGCGACACCTGCTACACATTTGCCGTAGGTGAAGTCGATGACAAGGTCAAAGCTCTGTTGCGCACCACCAAGGAGTCATTGTATGAAGGTATAATGGCTGCACGCGGCGGAAAGCGCGTGGGTGATATTTCCAACGCAGTCCAGACATATTGCGAACGCCGAGGATATAGCGTGGTTCGCGAGATGTGTGGCCACGGTATCGGCAAGAGTATGCACGAGGATCCCGAAGTGCCCAACTACGGCCGTCGCGGTATCGGCCCCGTACTCAAACCGAATATGTTGATATGTATCGAGCCAATGATCAATCTTGGCAGCAAGAATATCGTCATAGAGAGAGACGGCTGGCAGTGCCGCACACGCGATCGCAAGCCGTCGGCTCACTTCGAGCACACGATCTGTATCACTGACGAGTTGCCGGAGATACTCACGACGTTCGATTATGTCGAGGAGGTGCTCCGTTCTCGCGGAGAGGATCCGATGCATATCGAATATATTGCGGAGCCCCAAGGGTCAGAATCATAATTAATAAAAGAGTCAAGTTCAGTTATGGCAAAACAAGCAGCAATCGAACAGGATGGTGTAATCCTCGAAGCGTTATCCAACGCCATGTTCAAGGTTCAACTTGAGAATGGTCACGAGATAACCGCTCACATATCCGGCAAGATGAGAATGCACTACATCAAGATTTTACCCGGCGACAAGGTCAAGGT
>CAMWUY010000147.1 GCA_947177615.1 uncultured Porphyromonadaceae bacterium | reverse complement strand
CGTCATTGATGCGGAGGTTATGGAACACGCACCGAAGCTGAAAGTTATCGTTCGTGCCGGAGCTGGATATGACAATATAGATCTTGAAGCTGCTACCAAACATGGTATCTGTGTGATGAACACTCCCGGTCAGAACTCTAATGCTGTTGCCGAGCTCGTATTCGGCATGGTGATAATGATGTGTCGCAATCAGTATAACGGCACTTCCGGCAGCGAGCTGAAGGGTAAGTCTTTAGGTATTTATGCGTTCGGTCAGGTCGGAAGAAATGTGGCTCGTATTGCCAAAGGTTTCGGAATGAAGATCGAAGCTCTTGATGTCTTCGTGCCCGATGCAGTTATAGAGGCAGAAGGCGTTAAGCCGCTCCATGATGTCAAGGAACTCTTCTCGCAGAATGACTTTGTATCACTTCACATACCGGCTACCCCCCAGACAAAGGGTTCTATCGGATATGATCTGATGATGCTCATGCCCAAGAATGGTGTGCTTATCAATACAGCCCGTAAGGAGGTAATCGATGAAGATGGCCTTATTAAAGCTCTTGAAGAGCGTCCCGACCTGCGATATGTATCTGATATCAAGCCGGCCAAGGCTGATGAATTTGAACAAAAATTCGCGTCCCGAGTATTCTTTACTCCCAAAAAGATGGGTGCCCAGACTGCAGAGGCTAACTTCAATGCCGGTGTGGCAGCAGCTGAACAGGTTGTGGCATATCTTAAAGATGGCTGGAATAAATTTCAGGTTAATAAGTAAATGATCTCAAATGTTGAAATATAAATATTTCACATGATAAATAATTAAAAAGAGCTCGGTTTATACCGGGCTCTTTCATTTTACCTTGATTTTGCATATATTCTGTAACGAACCATGATATGGAGAATTCAATACACGGAAAAATGGGTTAGATTCTACATTTCTTACATAGCCCCTTTACTATCATAGTGCTTGAGTGCCCAATATATCCCTCCGGTAAGGGTATTAACGGCATATTTATATTGGGAAGACAGATAGTGGAACCGCACTTTATACAATGAAAATGAGGATGTAGATCTGATAATCCGTCATTGAGATTACTCTGTGGATTCGTCAGGTTACGTGCACGTACTTCATATTTCATCGAACCACTGCCATCCTCAAACGAATGCACAATCTCTTTATCCACTAAAAGAACTAATGTACGTGTTATCGATGATCTATCTACGGTCTGTAAGGTTTTTTCTATTTCCAACGATGACATAGGATGTCCCGTATCTATCAGCGTTTTCAGTACCAACTGCCTGATAGGTGATGGACGTACACCACAAATAGTCAGAAGATTTGTTATTGATGTTAAAGAGCGCATAGCCTCATGAACTCATCTCTAAGTTTGGGATCGTCAGCAAATCGGCCGCAATAATCAAATGTGACAGTATCGCTATTCTGTTTTTCCACACCGCGCATCTTCATACATAGATGTTCCGCTCTACAGCTCACAATAACACCCTCGTTAGGCAATGCCGAGTCCAGAAGGCTGCATATCTGAGATGTAAGTCTCTCCTGTACCTGAAGCCTGCGGGCAAAGTTGTCGACTATTCGTGCCAACTTAGACAATCCTATCATCTTACCTTTAGGAATATATCCGATGGAGACAGTGCCGAAAAATGGGAGAATATGATGCTCGCACATGCTGTAAAACTCAATATCCTTGACAATCACAATGCGCGATCCGGCATGCTCAAAAATGGCCTTTTGAGCTATGGCAAGAGGATCCTGTCTATAACCCGCCGTGATATCGATAAGAGCTTTAGCTGCTCGTTCCGGCGTCTTCAGCAGACCCTCTCTATTGGGATCCTCCCCTATCAGTCTTAGTATTTCACGATAATGGGAAGCTATCTCGCGAGTTAATGCTTCGTCGTGTATTTCTTTTCTTGACATTACCTGACGATTACTATCTGACATTTGACAAGTCTCATCTCGTTGGCAAAAGATGGGAATGCAGCTCTCAACTGCGCCAAGGCGTCATTGGCTTCCGACTCTGTGCGAAAATTACCGACTCTTGTATACCAGTTGGGTGATGATGAGAATGTGTATACTTGTCCTCTATATTTAGGAAATTTGGCCAAGATAGCATTACCACGGGCTTTAGCCCGGCTTTCTAATGAATGCTGATTGAGGCCATCTGCAAATACTTGTATACGGTATCCGGACATTTTATTTATGCCGGTTTTTAGAGAAGGTTCACTGTTCCTCGGCTGCTTATTGCTTTCGGGCGGAGTGAGTATCTTCTCCTTCAGCTCGTCATCTATGATTATTTCAACGTTACCGTTAGATGACTCCACTATCTGTTCGATCGCATTGGATCCCGGCTTAACTTCCCCCTCTATGGGATCATTGGATATGGTCTGTCCTGCTGATGGCAATATGCACGCCATCAGCAGGATCATGATCATAATATATTTAGAAGCCTGAGCCATCAATCTTATTTAGTTGAATGCCTCAATGATACCGATGAAGCTGTCTGCCTTGAGAGCAGCTCCGCCGATTAGACCGCCATCGACATCCGGTTTGGCAAAAAGTTCGGGTGCATTACCGGGCTTGCAGCTGCCTCCATATAATATTGAGGTGTTGTCGGCTAATTCCTTGCCATATTTCTCTTCAATCGTATGACGGATATTGGCATGCATATCCTGAGCCTGTTCAGCTGTAGCGGTCTTACCGGTACCGATCGCCCATACAGGCTCGTATGCAATGATGATTTTGGCAAAATCATCTGCTGATAGAGAGAACAGAGCTTCAACTTGTGATCTTACGACATCGTTATATGTGCCGTTCTCACGCTCTTCGAGAACTTCGCCAACACAGAAGATCGGAGTAAGTCCGTTGGCAAGAGCTTGCTTTGTCTTGGCAAGAAGTTGCTCATTGTTTTCACCGAAATATTGACGGCGCTCGCTGTGACCGAGGATGACATGAGTCGCACCTGTAGATTTTACCATTGATGCGCTGACTTCACCAGTGTAAGCGCCACTCTCATGTTCAGAGCAGTTCTCGGCACCGAGACCTATAATAGAGGGTTCAATCACAGCATTTACAGAGGTGAGGTGAGTGAAAGGAACACATATTACCACTTCACAGTTTTTACTTTTGCCCTCGAGAAGGGTGTTGATCTCATTGGCCAGTTCTACGCCTTCCTGAAGGGTAGTGTTCATTTTCCAGTTGCCTGCAACAATATTTTTACGCATGTTTCTTAAGATTGATTATATTGATGAATGGGACGCATCTCGTGATGCGAACCTTTTGAATATGCAAATTTAACAAAATAATCCGGAACAATGCCTATTTATATATAAAATTGACCGACACTTTTTTATGCTTTTACTATAATTTATCCTAATATTTATCTTTCGTTATCGGTAATCTCATCCGACTCTTCCATCCGTTCTATACGACATCCCGGATAATAGAAGTGAAGAATTTCTTCCGCAGAATGACCGGCCTGAGCCATTCTTGCCGCGCCTACCTGACATAATCCGACACCATGACCCCATCCGCGGCCATTCAGAATGAACATATCGTGAGACGGTCTTTCTATATCAAACCATGAGGAATAAAGGTGAGTGGGTGCCAGTGCTTTTCTTATCATAAGTTCCTTGCCAATGATGACGTCACCCTTATCCCCCTTGAAAAGCAATCTTTTGATTCTGCCTGATGCTCCCCTTTCCAATGGAATGAGATTGATGATGTGGCCGATGTTAATACCGAATTTCGACTGAAGATACTCCTCAATCTCAGTTGCTGATACCACTGCGCGCCATCGGTAACCTCCCTCTGTCGAGCGGTCATAGTCCTTGAGTACTGTTTGTAGAAAAGCATCCCGCTCCTTGACATCAAGAGCAGTAACATCACACCAGGGGTCTTTGACACTTTCGATAGATGCAGGATGAATGTCCTGCCAGCATGTGTCGAATGTTTCTGTCCGTCCTCCGCAACATTTTGAAAATCTTGCATCCACCGGGTTGCCGTCCGCGTCCGCAATTATGAGACCGGATGTGGCTCGTATCGCCTCTTTCGCTTTATCAGTCAGCGGCTGAATACCTTGATATCGCTGACAATGGTCATCGGAACATACATCAAAACCGATATGGTCAGCCGTATCTTCCCAAGTTCTTAATTCATCATCCGATAAAATTTTACCCTCATTGGAATGAGCATGACACCCGAGAACCTTGCCAACGGCCCAGCTTCTGGATATGATGGAATGAGTCTTGAGAAACTCTAATGGAGCGTCCGGATTCATCTCGCTTCCTACCACACATTCCAAGTATGTTTCGATATCAATCGTATTGACAAGAGGAAACTCCGAATCACCGGTAGGATGCAGTACGCCCGGCAATTTTGACGAAATTGTCCTTTGCCAATGGAAACCACAGCCAATCAGCTGATTTTGCAGAATATTATAGTCCCCGATATTTTTAAATATAGGTTCACCATCGGTCATTATTCCTATTGAGATTTTCATACTGCACGAGATTATTGCACAAAAGTAGTAAAAATTCAGATACAGGTTTAAATTTAATTATTATCTTTGCGGTTGTAGACCGCTTGCGGAGGCCCGGTCAGGGTCAGCGGGCGGCATGCAGTAGGGACGTGATGCTTCACGTCCGCAAATTGAAAAATATGGTGCGTTTACCAGACGCTCCTTTCTGATGTCTTGAAACCTGGAAAATTTCAATTGGAGTCAGAAATGAGACAGCGGTAGATGCCTTTTGTGGATATGTATATATAAACATTTCCTACCAAGGGATGCGATAGTTCGCGTTCTGATGTAATTGTGAAATTACTCGTAGGAACAAAGTATATCATATTCTGCGTGAGGCCTCTGCGTTGTCCGTTCCACTCCAATGGGCATTCCAGGGCCTCAAGACATGGGACGGGCAACAGGTACAGACCCTCGCGCATTTTTTATGTAAATACCATGACTTCGGAGGGGCTATAGTGGGACAAAAAATGATTACTAAATGCGAAGAAAGCTACTTACGGCAATTCTTTGTGGTCTCGGTGGTTTCGGCTGTTTTGCCGCTGATGAGGTTCCCTGCCTGATACTGACAGGTCCGTCAGACGCAAAGCAGATTCTCGACCTTTCTGAGTACAACCGCATCACGCTCGGTGACGACTCCATGACTGTTAGCAACGCTGATGACCCCGACAAAAAAATCGAATTGTTTTACTCAGTCTACAATAGATTGCAATTCGGTGAAGAGATTCCAAC
>CAMWUY010000146.1 GCA_947177615.1 uncultured Porphyromonadaceae bacterium | reverse complement strand
GGCCCCATGCATACCGGTGACCGGGTCACATACGGACATTGCATTCCATGTGTCGCCGTGATACCCGCTGCGGATAGTTGCAAAATTAGTACGTTTGGGATTATCGCCGGCTTGAACAGCCATCTTCATCGCCACCTCAGTGGCTACAGATCCCGAGTCGGCATAGAAGATATGTTTCATCTCTCCGGGGAGAATGGAGAGAAGAAGTCGCCCGAGTTCAATGGCCGGCTGATGAGTCAAACCACCGAACATGACGTGTGACATGGACTCTATCTGACGTCGGGCCGCCTCTACAAGGCGCGGGTGGCTATATCCATGTATGACGCACCACCAGGAGGACATACCGTCAATGAGTTGCTTGCCGTCGGCCAAAGTGATGACCGCTCCACTGGCATGGTCCACCTTATAACACGGGAGGGGGTCAGAAGTTGAAGTATATGGATGCCACAGGTGTCGGCGGTCAAACATTTCGTCACTGAGTGAATCCATAAGTTCGTTATTATCGTTGTATACTGTGCCTTTTATCATGATATTCTGTAAGTGCTATACCGGATCAACGTCGTAATATATTATGGTACCCTTCATACGCGAATCGCGTGCCACACTCTCGTAGATGGTATGTAAAATATGTTTGACCCGGGTCATAGAGGCTGAGGTCTCCACCTTTAGCATAATCTGTTGGAGGTAATAAGTCGCGACACGGGAGATAAACGGTTTTTCCGGTCCGAGCACCCTGTCTCCGAATGTGTTGCGCAGAGCCAAGGCCAGCAGAACAGCAGCCTCATCCACGCGTTTCTGATCCTTGTTCTTGAGGTAGATATTGATGATGCGACAGAAGGGTGGATAATTGAATTTGTGACGGTCCTCTATCTCTGTTAGATAAAATCCGTTGTAGTCATGTCGGGCCACGAAGTCCAGAATACGATTGTCAGGGTCAGTGGTCTGAATAATAACCGTACCCTTGTCAGCACGTCGGCCGGCACGTCCGGCAACCTGTTCGAGCATATTGAATGCACGTTCATTACTGCGGAAGTCCGGGAAATTGAGGACTGTATCAGCATTGAGAACACCCACGACAGTGACATTCTCAAAGTCGAGTCCCTTGGTTATCATCTGCGTGCCGATGAGTATATCTGTCTCATGATCCGAAAATTGTTCTATAAGATGTTGGTGCGCATCCTTATTGCGTGTGGTGTCGAGATCCATACGTGAGATGCGTGCTTGTGTAAAAACCTGATGTACATTCTCGGCAATGCGTTCGGTGCCGTAGCCGATACTCCGGATACGATGGTCGCCACATGCGGGACAAAGTGATGGCAGCGGGATAGCGTAGCCGCAGTAATGACATCGCAACTCATTGGTATTCTTATGGTATACCAGTGAGACATCGCAGTGTACGCAGCGAGGAGTCCATCCACATGTATTGCAGACTACAAATGGTGCGAATCCCCTCCGGTTCTGAAACATAATAATCTGCTTATCACGAGCCAATGCCGCGTTTGTCTCTTTCTTAAGCGGAAGTGAAATGATGCCGTCCGCCTCCTTGCGTTTGCGTTGCTCCTTCATATCGACAATTTGCACTATGGGGAGAGTCGCATTATCGTAACGTTCAGCCAGGGTAACAAGTCCGTATTTACCGTTGAGAGCCTTATAATAAGTCTCAATAGATGGAGTGGCGGAGCCTAATAATGTTTTAGCGCCATGCATCGATGCTAAAACGATTGCCGTATCCCGTGCATTGTATCTCGGAGCGGGGTCATACTGTTTGTACGAGGCCTCATGCTCCTCGTCGATGATGATAAGTCCCAGTCTGGCAAACGGGAGGAATATAGATGAACGAGCACCGAGGACTATCAGGGGTTCGTTGGTCGTCAGAAGCCGTTTCCATACGTCCACTCTCTCATTGTCAGAAAATTTGGAGTGATATACCAGCAACTTGTCCCCGAAGAATTGTCTCATTCTGTCAGTGAGCTGAGTCGTAAGTGATATCTCCGGCACGAGATACAGGACTTGATTACCGTCTCGCAGTACCCGATCAATCAATGTGGCATAAATCTCTGTCTTACCACTCCCCGTCACACCGTGGAGTAGGACGATATTATGGTCATTGAATGCTTGCAATAGTTCCTTATGTGCGCGTTGTTGAGGTTCGCTGAGGGTGGGGATCGGTTTTGAAACCTTATCTGTTGAATTAAATCTGTTGACAGTCTGCGTATAAAATTCGAAAATACCCTTGTCCGCCATAGCCTTCAATATCCCCGGATTGGAATTGGCCGCGTCGCAGAGGCTTTGTCGTGTGACAGGACGCGGAGTCTTCTCAACAAGCCATTTCGAGAGCTCGAGATAGGCTATAAGAGTCTTTTCCTGACGGATGGAGCGAGTAACCTTGTCAAAGAAATCGTGCAGCCCCTCTTGATTATCCTTAGAGATAGTGAGACGCACCATTTTTTCAGTCTTTGGTCTGTATTTCTCTACAACCTTTTCTGCTATCTCAATAATGCCACGATTCAGAAGAGGGTTGATGACAGAGATAACATTCTTGATCTTGGTCTGCTGCTCAACATCAATGAGTGATATTTTTTTTTCGGAGGATAGGAGGTTGAGAATGATGGCCTGCTGTTCGGTAATACCGTCGAGTTCGCTGATGTCGAGCTGACCGTTAAGCGATATAAATGTTTCACTCTCAGGTTTTAGACCTGTAGGAATAGCAGCTTTGTAAACCTCGCCCGGAGAACAGAGATAGTATGAGGCAATCCATTCCCAAAGTTTCATCTGAGGGTAACGCACTATAGGTGTGTCATCCAACACTGCCGATATTGGTTTGACCTCATATCCCTCCGGTGCGTCATTATGAAGAGCGCTAATAATTCCGGTATAGAACTTTCTACGTCCGAACTGCACGAGTACACGATTACCGACCATAACTTCGGATGCCTGATCCTCAGGTACGGAATATGTGAAAGAGGAATAAAGAGGTAGTGGCAATATGACCTCAGCAAATAACACTTCGACTGTGAATTATCTATCAGAACAGGTATGCGATGTTAATATTCCAGGATGATCCCCGTGCAGAGAGATTGTCGAGTTTGACTGTACGAAGTTCATACGAGACACCCCATTGATAGCAGACAGAGAACTGTATGTGTTCTATAATCTCCGCTCCGAGTCCGAACTGCAGACCTACATTGCCGGCAGGATGCTCGATAGCCGCACATTTGGATTGAGCAGCGGTAAAGCAGAAAGCCGGACCAACGTAAGCAAATGGTGCGATATACTGCTCGACACCGTTCATGCGTGTCCATTTAAACCGCAGGTGCACAGGTATCTGAACAGTATGTAGAGTTATGTCAGTATCAGTATATCCATCGTTGCTCCATACGGGATGGCTACCCAGGTCGACAGATCCGGAGTGCATATTATACATCAGTCCCATATCCACACCGAATCCGATACCCGGGATCATAAGTTCTCCCAGTATACCCGCATTGACTCCGCAACGATAGTCGGATTTCAGCAGGGGTTGTTTCCAATAATAATTATTGATATTAAGTCCGGCAGTCGGTCCCCAGCGAAATTCAGCTGATGCGGATAATGCCGTCAGGACGGCTATGAGACAAAAAAATAACTTTTTCACTTGATGAAATATGATGGTATAAAGCGGATTTAGAATAACCAGGCAGCCGAAACAGTCCAGTAATTGTTCCTGGCCTTGAGCTCCTGAGTATTGATGTCAGAGACTTTGCCGACAACACTGTTAATGCCGAAGCCGTAAGAGGCTGAAACCTGCAGATGACGGATCAACTCGACACCAAGTCCGACATTCCAGGCAACCTGACAAGCACGGGATTTAACATTAGCAACATCGTTGGTGATGCTCTTGTCAAGACGGAAAGCGAAGTTGGGACCGGTGTAAAGATAAGGCTTAACGATAGAACCTACGACCGGAATTGTAAACTTATACTTGACGTTAATGGGTATTTCGAGGAAATTTTTGCCATATATGGCGTTATCGGTGCCGATCAGTGCGTTGGTCGTATTAACGTCAGTGGCGGTGACATCAGTGGCATTGTTCATCCGTGCATACATCAATCCGGCATCCATGCTGATACCGATGATAGGCACAGTGTAATCAACGATGGCGCCTGCCGTCCAACCGCAGGAATTGTTGGCCTTAAGCGCATCCTGATTGAAACTCAATTTATTGATAAGCATACCTGCTCTCACACCGAAACGCAACTCGGCATTAGCCGCACCTGCACCTATGAGGATAACTGTCAACGCGATTATAATCTTTTTAAAGCTGTTCATAAGAGATTTTGTTTTAGTTATTAGTATTCAATATAGTGGCTGAAGGCGTCAATCCGTGCCGCCATCATAATGCAAATATAATCAAAAAATATAGGGCGACCAAAATCAGAGACTATTTCGTTGTAATTTTGTTATAATGTAGAAAATTGGTAACTTTATAAAGTTTTCGATACTCTCCGGTGATAATTTTCAAATCCGCATAGCGTAGTTCATCCGTGTACGGTAGTGTAGATGAAGAAGCTGGCGGAGATAACCGAGTGAAGCATAAGGTCGAATAACGTTGTACACTGATGATATAACACAATATTATTTAAAACGAGTCAATTATTAATAATATAGATTATGGAGGAAACTCAAGATAAAGATATCAGTTATGATATCACTCAGAAAGCGATAGAGATGCTTAAGACCGTATATGATCCGGAGATACCCGTCAATGTATATGATCTGGGGTTGATCTACAGAATAGATTATACTCCGGAAGATGGTATTCTGCATGTAGATATGACGCTGACGGCCCCGAGTTGTCCTGCAGCGGACTTCATACTTGAGGATGTACGCCAGAAACTATTGAGTATAGATGGTCCCAAGGCAGTGGATCTGCGTCTGGTCTTTGAGCCTGAATGGGATAAAGACATGATGAGTGAGGAGGCTAAATTGGAATTAGGTTTCCTATGATCGGAAAATCGCTTGAGAAATAATGAGTAGTAAAGCCTATTTCCTAAGTGACCTCCATCTGGGCGCCTCATATCTGGATGATACTCGTGAACGAGAACGTCGTGTAGTGAGGTTTCTTGATGAGATAGCCGTAGATGCCGCCGAGATCTATCTCTTGGGAGATGTGCTCGATTATTGGTACGAGTACCGATATGTCGTGCCACGAGGTTTTGTGCGTTTTTTTGGAAAGTTGGCGGAATTGTCTGATCTCGGTATCAAGATAACATGGCTGATCGGAAACCATGATATATGGATTTTTGACTATCTGCCCACTGAGTTGGG
>CAMWUY010000145.1 GCA_947177615.1 uncultured Porphyromonadaceae bacterium | reverse complement strand
ACGCGTACTCTAAACCTACTGAGCTACACCCCGATTATTTTAACGCCTATAGAAGTTGCCTCCTTAAAGCGAGTACAAAGTTACAACCTTTTTTCATTTCCACCAAATTTTTACACCTTTTTTTTATTTTTTGCTTCAAAGTTTCCATAGTTTCCATAGTTATAAGGAAGTGTTGTGGATATGCTGTAATCAGAAAATCAAGTGAACTGCATGGACGTGCATCCAAATCAAACCAATGAAGGGGGCTGCGTGTTTTATAGATATAGTAAAAATATAAAAATCTATATATTATGAAAACATTTGAATCACGTATAGCTGAGGGTATACCCTCGTTGGTAGTATTCATCCATGCCGGTGAGCAGGATGCTGTCGAGATCAAGTATCTTGCCGAGGGTGTGCGTAAGGAGTATGGAGATCGCGTCAATATAATGCGTGTTGATGCGTCCTATGATCACCGTCTGAAGAAACAGTATGATATAAAGGCCTATCCGACCTGGATCCTCTTTAAGAGAGGCGAGGAACTGATGCGCGAGACCGGTCATAAGACCGTTGACGAGCTGAAGGATCTCGTAGCCCGCGCACTATAAAACGTCATAGAGCGCGTTCCTTAAAATTGGATGATGGTGGAAAAGTGACACGGATAGGAGTGGAGTCGAGCTTACCTTTGTGGTCAGAAAACTATGCTGACTATGAAGATAAAGAATGTAGATGTGCGTTTTGTGGCACAAAGTGATGAGTGCGAGATATATTGTCGCGATGGTGAGATCGTCGGACGTGTGGATGCCACCGCTGCCGGCGGTGATCAAGGTGATGATGACAATAAGGGGAAATATAATGAGGTGACAGCCGGAGCAGGCGGAAGTATTCACGCGACATTACCTCCGGGAATAAGAAATCTGCTTGTCGCGGGTGAACGATTGATAGTCAAGGCTGATGACGGCCGACTGTTGTCGTTCTCAGGTGAAAATTACAGCACACGCAGAGTGTTGGGTCATTGGGATGTGTCATCATCCGGAGAACTGCTGCAGGCAGTGGAATATGGCAATATCGTGACTCTGATAGGTGAGAAACGTCTGGCATGGCTGATAACATCGGCTGCCGGCGATGTGAGTTATCGGACCACGCTGCCTGCAGCGCCCGAGTGTGAGCTGACCCTCTCACCCGAGCTGCTATCCCCATACATAAGTAACGAGGGTGATACTGTCTCTCTGGATATCGTTGTGCCGACAGATGCTGATAAGGCTCCATATAATGCGTTGGCATCATGGATCGAAGGTGGTGATGGCCGCGGAGTGACGGCAGATGTCAGAGAGGAGATCTACCGTAGTGTCGCCGAGGGTGTCGGGGCTTATCTGTCGGCCGTTTCAGCGTGCGGGATGGTGACAGCGCCTGTGATGGGATTTGCGTCCCTGTCGGGACGCTTGCCGGGGGAGTGTCAGCGTGTGGGAGAATATCAGCAGCCGCGATTATGGATAGAGTCCTGGAATTATATAGACGGGGTGCTCCGGATGAGTCTCCGTCTGACGGCCGTGCCTTGTCGCCCGTACGCCGCTGTTGAGGTCACCGAAGACAATGTGATATGGAGTGATATATTCGGGCGTATAGATATCGCACTGAGTGAGCCGGTACGCTGGTGGGAGATGAGTCGGGGTGATGGTGTCAGAGTGACCGGACTCGGCAACATCACATACCGTGGTGAACGAAAGCGCGGCTTTATGCTATACTCTAAGTCAGAGAGTGAATATAACGCTGTCCTGTCAGGCAACCGTAGCTATAAGCCGGCCGGTTCGGTATCTGCGTCCACGGCTGTTGCGGGAAGTGTACGGCTGCGCAGGGATAATGACTCCGCTGACGTATATCCGGATTACAGCGATCACGACCGGCTGAGAGTGACAGGCGGTATTGCGACCGCCGAAGGACCTGTCCTGCATGCCTTCAACCGGATATTTACCGCTCACCGAGAGTTTCCGGTTCTGTATCCGGTACGCAACAGTATATGCGATGCAGATATAATCCGTCTGAGCGAGAGCTTCAGAAGACGTTCAGCGACCCGGTCGGGGCGAACGCCGTTGTTGGCTTTCTGCAATGACGGTGTCAGACTCGTGTCATCATCGGGTGATGGCGGATATGGTCTGTCGCAATTATTATCGCGTGATGTATTGTCCGGTCGTGACGCTCTGGCGGTGACTGACACATCGGTGGTTTACATGACTGTCAACGGACTTGTGCAACAGAGCGCCGGCAAGCGTAAATTGCTGCTCGGGCGTTCGGAGGCAGATATTGTTATCGCAGATGTCATGATGCGTTACAGTATCGAGGATGATTTTGTAGTCATGATCTCGGGAGAGAGGGGCATGGTGTATCAATGCGCGGATGGTAAACCTGGGTCGATGGAGATAGTCCTGTCCGGTATCTGCGAGTGTAAGAATCAGGTGTGGGGTGTTGATGAGCATGGTCATCTCATGGATGTAAGACTCGAGAGGCGTCGGGAGTTGTCAGCCGGGTCAGATCTGTCCGATGGTTTATCCGGCTCATCCGGGTCGGACTTGGTGACCCGTGCTCTGAAATTGGGAGATCCTTACAATCGCAAGCGGATACGCAGCCTATTGGTGTATGGTGAGTGTGAATCATGGCAATTGGATGGATGTGACCGACTTGATGAGTGGGAAAGGGTGTGTAGCGGGACAGAAATGGAAAGCGGCCGCTTATGGTTGCCGGCTTTCCGCTATTGGCGTATCCGTCTCAGCGTGCCCGACTCGACAGCCATCCCCGGTGTCACTCTCCGGGTAGAATATCCATCATAATCATAAGTTTCAACCCCTACCGTGGTCAGGAAATTTGGTGGGATTGGTGGATATTTATTAAATTTGTAATGTTTAATAAATCATTCTCGTTATGTTAAGCGCTAAAATTTCAGAGAGGGTAAGCTATATCGGTGTAAACGACCGACGTACGTCCCGTTTTGAGGCTATGTGGCCGCTGCCCTACGGTGTAAGTTACAATTCATATCTTGTGGATGGTGGCGATCGAGTGGCCATCATTGATGGTGTGGAGGTGTCGCGAGGCTTGCAGCAGATCGCTGAGATCCACCGTCTGCTTGGTGATCGTCGTCCTGACTATCTGATCATCAATCACATGGAGCCGGATCATAGTGGCGCGATACGTCTGTTGCGCAGCGAATGGCCTGATATAGAGATTGTAGCGAGTCAGCAGGCACTCAAGATGATAGAGGGGTATTACGGAGTTGTGGAGCGTACTCGTGCCGTCAAAGATGGTGATGCCTTGACGTTGGGCGAGAATACGACGTTGAGATTTCATCTGACTCCGATGGTGCATTGGCCGGAGACGATGATGACATATCTCGAGGAAGAGGAGACACTTTTCACCGGAGATGCATTCGGTTGTTTCGGCGCACTTAACGGTGCCGTTCTGGACAGAGATATGGATTATGCCCGTTATATGCCCGAGATGGTACGTTATTACAGTAATATCGTCGGTAAATACGGCATGTTTGTACAACGTGCTCTCAAGAAATTGGATGGTGTTAAGTTGTCAACACTCTGCACGACTCACGGGCCTGTCTGGCAGGAAAATCTGCAGGGGGTGGTTGAGCTTTATGACCGTCTGAGCCGTTACGAGGCTATGGATGACGGTGTTACGATCATCTATGGCTCGATGTATGGCAATATGGAGCAGCTGGCCGAGGCCGCTGCTGAGGGACTTTCATCCGCAGGCGTGCGCCGTATAGAGATGTTTAATGCCTCTACAGCAGAGATGAGTGATATTCTGGCAGCGGTTTTCCGCCATAAAGGTCTTGTCGTAGCTGCTCCGACATATAGTGACAGTCTTTTCCCACCGGTCGCCAATGCTCTGCGGGCCATAACACTGCGTGGCGTCAAGGACCGCAAGGTGGCCGTCCTCGGGACATGTACATGGGCGGAACGTGCCTCCGGTATAATGACCAAACTATTGGAGGATGGGGGATTGTCGGTATATGACAAGCCGTTTGTTATCAAGCATTCTCCTTCGGAGGAAGACCTTGAGGGTTGTCGTGCAATGATGGCGGCGTATGCTTCTGAAATTATGAAATAAGTTCAGCGACAAGAGGTGTCATATCCTCAAGAACCGCGTTTAGGGATTATAGATACCTGCGGGTGCGGCGCTTGAAGGCCGGTGTGCCCGCGAGTCCCTGTCCGAGAAAATACAGGGCTTTGAAAAAGCCGGATTGGGCCTTGCGTCTCAGACGCAGGGCCTTTAATATGATGCGTAGCGGAGCGGTCGTCGGATAGTAGAGTGTGATTACTGTCCCCATAGCACGCAGATTAGCCGGGGTGAGACACCCCTTGAGCCCGGTGGAGATGTCGGGATGCTCACAGATGGTGAGTGGGATGAATTGACAGTTTAATCCGCGTTTGACAGCACTATAAATGAATACTTCATCTTCGCCACCGTGCAGGCGCGGTGAGTTGAGGCCTAATTCCGTATTGAACCGCAATGCTGCGGCTCCGGAGTCGCGACGCAATGCTATCTCGAAACAGGAGACGTAGTAATTGCGCGGCAGCGGAATAGTGAGTCGTGTCTGTGTGTCGGGATATTTTATGCCGGTATCGTGTATGCTGCGGAATGTCGCGATCTCCATCTCCGGATTGTCCTCAAAAGCCTTGATAAGCGCAGTGATATTCTCCGGGAAATAGGTCAGATCGTCATCTGAAATGATGATTATATCGGAGGTACAGTGGATCAGGGCGTTGTTGCGATTGTGTGACTGACCGTGACCGTCAAATCTGACGACTGTGATATCATCTCTCTCCGCCAGAGTCTCCGGGACAGGCGCGTTGTCGTGCGCTTGCCATGAGATAACATATCTGACATCAGGGATATGCGGCAGAGAGCCGTTGGCGATGCGGCTGATGCCCTCTGTTTTGTAAGTGGAGATAGCGATATCGGCGGTCATAACTGATGGTGTGATATAAAAAAGAGACCTCGTCGGCGTCTGTATAACAGATGTTTGACGAGGTCTTAGAGTTGTCTTACCAGGATTCGAACCTGGACTGAAGGAACCAAAAACCTTAGTGCTACCATTACACCATAAGACAATCCTTCAACTTTCAATCATGCGACTGGAAAGTGATGCAAAGTTAAGATAAAAATCGGAACTGTGCAAATTTTTTTTATTTTCGGCTCAAAATGTACGCTAATTTTCTTAATATGCCGGGGTCGGGTTTAGCTTTGGAAACGGAAACGGATCTCCCTGTGGTAGGGATGGTCGGGAGTGAGGAGCTGCGAGGGGAAGTCCGGGCGATGGGGTG
>CAMWUY010000144.1 GCA_947177615.1 uncultured Porphyromonadaceae bacterium | reverse complement strand
TCGCTTGCGTTAAGGGCCTTAAGAAGAGGTGGCTTATAATCAAGACTCTCTCCGGTATATGATATAAATATAGTAGGAATACATAGAGTGCCATCAAGAATGAAAGCCGGTGAAGATATATCCCACGCCGAGTAACCTCGAGCCTCAAATGTGTTACGGATACCACCATTGGGAAAAGATGATGCGTCCGGTTCTTGCTGGACAAGAAGCTTACCACTAAATTTTTCTATCATGCCTCCCTTGCCGTCATGCTCTACAAAGGCATCATGTTTTTCGGCAGTTCCTCCTGTCAGAGGGTGAAACCAGTGTGTGTAATGACGGGCTCCACATTCTATAGCCCACCGTTTCATCCCTTCGGCTACACTGTCTGCGACTTGAAGTGAGATAGGTTTCTTATTATCAATTGCATAGACAAGAGCTTCGTACGTCTCTTTGGGTAGGTATTCAAACATCTTCTGTCGATTGAATACCTGAGTGGCATAATATTTCTCAACCCTTTCAGATGGTATATTGACCTTAACTGCCTTACGTGAAGATGCTTCTTCTACACTTTTAAATCTTAAGTTTGACATAAGTAATATTCAGTCTTTATGATGCACTTTATCGAATATGGCGATTATAATAATTGCGATAAACGACGATAGCGAGTCGTGAGCCTATAAGCTCATGTACTCGCTATAACATATTTTATCGAAATTGTCATAAATTATGCTTATTCGATACAAAATTAAAAAAAAATGTTTAATAACATATTATTTGTTGCCAAAAATTTACAGAGTGACAACATTCTCAATATTCTCAATATCTTCGGGTGGTGATCAAAGGCGTAGATATTCAACATATTCCCCTCCCCCCTCCTGCATTAACATCTGTTGCAGGTGTAGGGTCATGATATCGAGATGGTCGTAATCCAAAATATGCTAAGACCGGTTCTAATTCAATTAAATATCATTTATATTAGACTTAATATTAACAAGTCGCTCAATAAAATGGCATTCTCGGATATCGATAGATGATTGTCGGATGTATGTATTAAAGATCCCCTTCTGATTGCTTCCCGTCCTTTCACCAGCAGCGTATTTAAACTTTCTGTACCAAATTGTTTTTCAAATTCAGATAGATCTATCCCCTCTTTGGTACGAAGTTTGAGCATGATAGTTTCTTCAAGTATCTCTGTCTTATTCAGTATCTCTTGGCTATAAAATGGAGTTGAGTCGATATGACTAAAAGTATTATAATATTTTAAATAAGACTTGATATCGGGAGGATTTGATCGCCGGATAAGCTTGCCATCAAAACTATGTGCTGATGGACCAATCCCGAGGTATGGTGTATGATCCCAATAGTGAGAATTATGTATTGATCGAAATCCGGGTACAGCGAAATTTGAAATCTCATAATGCTCATATCCGGCTGCGGAAAGTGTCCCTATCAGTTGTTCAAACCATCTGACAATCTGAGTTTCATCTGCATTAAGTATTTTGCCTGTATCTCTAAGCAGAGTGAGTGCCGTACCTTGTTCATACATCATGTTATAAGCCGATATATGTTCAGGTTTTAATTTGCAGACAGTTTCAAGATTGTATAACCATGTATCATCGGTCTGCCCCGGTATATCATAAATAAGGTCAATACTGATATTATTGAAATAGTTCCTTAAGCAATTATATGCATCTATTGCTTGTTGAGCAGAGTGTCGCCTTCCGACAGCTTTTAGTTCACTATCATCGAATGATTGGATACCGATACTTATCCTGTTGAATCCTAATTCTTTCCACTGAGACGCAATTTGTATGTCGACATCATCCGGATTGACTTCTAATGTTATTTCTATGGGATTACAGAATGCCAATATTGCTTTCAGTACATTTGAAAGATTTTTAATCGGCATTAAGGATGGAGTGCCACCTCCGAAATAAATAGTATCGATTTTTGGGTCGGGACCTAATTCATTTAGACGAGATTTAAATTCGGTTATCAAGGCATCTTCAAGCGCATTCCAATCAGCAATACGAGCACCGGCACTGTAGAAGTCACAATACAGACATTTGCTGGTGCAGAATGGGATATGCACATATACTCCGGCCATACAGATATAGATCAGTATGATATGAATATTTAAATCAACTTAGGGCGCGAGCTTTAACCTCCTCAACATCCGGAATTTCCGTCACGCTTTTGATTATAGTCTGCAGTTCATCATAACTATACACACCTAATGTAATAGTCATAATGACAATATAATCAGCAGTAGTGGTATTTATGCTGCCCACAGACAACTGTAATCTGTTTGAGATACAATCCATTATATCTATAATCATGTGTCTTCGGTCAATACAATGTATTTCCAATTCCACAGGATATAGCGTTTCATCCGGTTCAAAATCTACAGCCTTTATACTATCCCCATGCTGGGAGGCGAGCTTAATAGCGACCGAGCAATCTCGCTTGTGAACAGTAATGACTCCGGGAGACTCTTTAAAACCGATAACCTCCTCACCGGGGATCGGATAGCAATGACTGCAACGTAAAAATTTACTTTTAGGTACCTTGGATAGATATGAATTGATTGCTCTTCTGGCTTTATAGCTCACTGCATGGTCAAGCCAGTCTGACTCCGGATGTACATCGGGATCGGTAATAATCTCCACAATATCACCGCGATGCAATCGTGTCTTGATAGAAGCGATTCGGCCATTAATACGGCAATATTTAGCATGCAATCCTAATTCGGAATGAATTTCGTATGCAAAATCAATGGCTGTAGACTTTTGTGGAAGAATAATGGGCTTCCCTTGTGGCGAGAATGTCATAATGTCATCATTATAGAAGCTGGCTACGACATTTTCAATAAAATTAGTGCCATCCTGACCGTGTTGAGCAATGTCTTTAAGGACTCCTCTGAATTTATTTATCCATCTACGAATATTGCCCTCAGATCTATCTGAAAGACATCCATATTTGGAATTACGCACCATCCTCTCTGAGGAGATGTGTACCTCTTCCCACTTGCCATAATCAGCAAGCAATTTCAGATGGAAACTCTGATATCCATTTTCTTTGGGAGAATCAATATAATTTGATATTCCACCCGGCTTTTCTTTAAATCTATCTGTAAGAATAGAATAAATCTTCAGTACCGTTGATTTTTCGGTGACGCCTTCCTCCTCCTTGAATACAATATCAACGAAATGTCGATATTTCAGGTGATCAAAGTCGTCACTGTATTTTATCATTTTTCTCCAGAGGCTATATGGACGACGGTATTCACTATATACTCTTGCCTTGATCCCATTCATTTTAAGAACGGTACTAATTTCATCAACAAATGCTTTGAGGCGATCGTGATTACGTTGTTCGTCTAACCTGATTTTTTCCTCAAGAAGATTGTAGTCATGTGGACAACGAAACTTCAATGATAGATTTTCGAGTTCAGTCTTAACATCATACAAGCCGAGTCGTGTAGCCAGTGGAGCATAAAAATAGTCAGTCTCACCTGCTATTTTCATTTGTTTGGCTGTGCTCATTGATGAAAGTGTACGCATATTATGCAGACGATCGGATAATTTCACCAATAATGCTCTAATGTCGTATTGAACGGAATTAAGCATTTGCTTGAAATTATCCAACTGTTTGGACATTTCATACTTCTCTTTCTTCTGCTTGGTAACGACTTTGACAAGAAAAGCCACATCCTCTCCGAAAAGTTGTTCGATCTCATCTATAGTATGCGGTGTATCCTCCACAACATCGTGCAAAAAAGCTGCTATAACAGAATTTACATCGAGATTTATTTCATTTGCAGCGATATTTGCAACTGCTATCGGGTGAAGAATATATGGCTCACCTGTCTTGCGTTTTTGAGCACTATGAGCTTCGCGTGCAAATTCAAAAGCATTGTGCAAACGTTCCATATCCTCAGCAGAGGTGCGCCCGGCCATGGCGCTAAAAACACGAGAGGCAGCCTGATCTATGATCTTATCATAATCAGATGTACGAACTAAACTTTCAGTCATATAGCGAATTTAATACTTTTTTTTGAAAATATTGTACTTTGTGACAAATTTTCAAATATATTGACGATATGTTGCAGAATTCAAAAACACTCAGGTTAATACCTCAATTTGGTATAATAATACTCATACATTTCAGGTAACCATATCACTATATGCACACTTAAAATGCAAGTGTGCAAAGCGTTAAAGTTTTTAAAATTAAGCATATTATATTTGGTAAACATTATAATTTTTACTAATTTTACGGATGAAACGGCAGTCAGCATACTAAGCTGATAAAATCTCTTACTGATGAAATTACTAAATATACTGACCACATCCTTAATTACAGCGTGTAGTGTAACTGCATTTGGAAATCCGACAACAGCAAAATCAGTTCCGGTTAAGAAAAATATAGAGGTGCAATCTACGACATCGCATCGTTCGGCTCATTTAGCTGCACATCGTGAACTGTTTTCGAATGCAAAAAAATCGTATATCGATCGATCTGTACTGTCAGAATTTATTATTGATGACATTCGTAAACGTGAGGAGTCTGTGTCATTGTCCTCTGAGTCCTCGCAAATGTTAGACGATCTTCTGGCAGAGGCTCGTACACATATTGGCAAGAGATATTGTCCGGGCTCCAAAGGACCGTCATCATTTGATTGTTCAGGTTTTTCATCTTACGTCTACCGGCAATTCGGATATAATATCTCTCCCTCGTCCCGAGATCAATATAAATATGGTAAACCCGTAGACCGAAATAATCTTAGAAAAGGAGATTTGGTGTTTTTTACATCTCGATCTTCCGGAGGAGCAGTCGGTCATGTCGGTATTGTTGTCTCTGCTGATAACGAAAAGGGCACATTTAAATTTATTCATGCATCACTCAAAGGCGTTAAAATCAGCGACTATGAGGGTTATTATGTGCGTACATATATAGGGGCGAAACGCATTGTCGAGGAGTAACAGATCCTTTAATTATTATCGAGGGGAAAGCTTACGTACTCTATTTTATTAATGATATAAAGAAATATTAATATGATAAAACAATTAGCAATACTTGGTATTGTCGGTATTTCGATATCGACCGTATCTGCCAAAGATCGTTTAACGCACAATCCTGATGCATATAATCAGGAAACAATCCTTCATGCCTGGAGCTGGAGCTTTCCTGAAATCGGCAAGAATATGAAGGCGATTGCAGATGCCGGATTTACAATGGTTCAGACGTCTCCGGTTCAAAACTGTTATAATCCGGAGGGCTCGTCCAAGAAAATATTTGATGAGAATGGCACTGAAGGCAACTGGTATTATTACTATCA
>CAMWUY010000143.1 GCA_947177615.1 uncultured Porphyromonadaceae bacterium | reverse complement strand
TATCTCAAAAATAGTCCGCCCTGGATTTTAACATTTTTTGTGGAATGGGGTCTAAATCTAATAACTATGTTGATACGAAGCAAATCCCCGCTGCGTCTTGGACTTGCCGGCGGCGGTAGCGACCTCTCCCCGTATAGTGATCAGTATGGTGGTCTTGTGCTCAATGCCACAATCAATCTCTATACCTATTGTACTATAGAAGAGATTGATACTGACGAGATTATCATAAATTCGTATGATGCGGGATGCTTTAAGTCCTATCCCCTCGCTCCGGTTATGGAGATAGATGGTGAGGCTTCGCTCATCAAGGGTGTTTATAATCGTGTGGTGAGAGAATACGGCATTACCCTCCGTGGATTTAAGATTACGACATACAATGACGCGCCGATAGGTTCCGGTTTAGGTACATCATCGGCCATGGTCGTGTGTATTCTCAAGGCCTTTATCGAATGGCTGGCATTGCCGTTAGGCGACTATGAGACGTCGCGTCTCGCATTTGAGATCGAGCGTAAGGACCTGGCGCTCAACGGCGGTAAGCAGGATCAGTATGCATCGGCATTCGGCGGATTTAATTACATGGAGTTTCACAAGGATGATCTGGTGATAGTCAATCCGTTGAAGATCAAACGATGGATTATCGACGAACTGGAGGCTTCGCTGGTGCTCTACTTTACCGGCGCATCACGCAGCAGTGCCCGGATCATTGACGAGCAGAAGAAAAATACCGTCGAGGGTAAACGTGATGCTCTCCAGGCGATGCATGAGATCAAGCAGTCTGCTGTCGATATGAAACATGCGTTGCTCAAGGGGGATATGCGCACCCTGGCCGACATTCTGGGCAAGGCATGGGAGAACAAGAAGAAACAGGCCGACTCCATCACCAATCCGATGATCCAGGAGGCATTTGACGTAGCTTTGACAGCGGGTGCTATCTCGGGTAAGGTGAGCGGTGCCGGTGGCGGCGGATTTATCATGTTCATGGTGGATCCGGTCAAGAAGCCCCGTGTCATCGAGGCTCTGGAGAAGCTCCCCGGCTTTACGATGCCCTTCCAGTTTACGGAGGGCGGCGGACACAGCTGGAAAATATATGATACCGACCATGTGTAGGCGGATATGCCATCGCTCGCAGGATAAATACAGATGATATAGCATCGATACAACCTGACTCCAAACGACTAATAACAACACTATGCACAACTTAGAATTAATCCAATCCCAAATAGCCGAAAGCGCTCATACCAAGGAGCAGATACTGGCTGACAATGAACTGATGCTGACCATCAGCAAGGCTGCCGACAAGTGTATAGAGGCCTATCGCAACGGCAGGAAGACGCTCTTTGCCGGCAATGGCGGCAGTGCTGCGGACGCACAGCATCTTGCCGGCGAATTTGTCAGCAAATTCTATTTTGACCGTCCGGGTCTCCCCTCGATAGCCTTGACAACCGACACCTCGATACTGACAGCTATCGGCAATGACTATGGATATGACCGTCTCTTCGCGCGTCAGGTACAGGCTCAGGGCAATGAGGGTGATGTCTTCATCGGTATCTCTACATCCGGCAATTCGGCCAACATCGTGGAGGCTCTCGAAGAGTGCCGTCGCAAGGGTATCTATACCATCGCCCTGACCGGCGGCAAACCGTGTAAGATGGATGCCTTCGATCTGGTGATCAAGGTGCCCAGTGAGTCCACTCCGCGTATACAGGAGTGTCAGACCATGATCGGCCACATCATCTGCTGCATCGTCGAGCAGGCAATATTCGGCAACAACAAGTAGATATAGATATATGAAGGTTGTGATAATGGCCGGCGGACGGGGCACCCGTATCTCGTCGCTCTTCAGCGATATACCCAAGCCGATGATCAAGATAGATGATCGTCCGGTATTGGAGCATGAGCTGGAGCGTCTGCGCGAGCAGGGATTTGATGATATCATAATCACGGTCTCGCATCTCGGCAATGTGATAATGGACTATTTCGGTGACGGTTCGGGGATATCTCCGGCGACAGGTCGGCCGTTTGGCGTGAAGATAGAATATTACAACGAGGAGACACCGCTGGGGAATGCCGGCGCGCTGTTCAAGTTGCGTGACAAGCTGACCGATGACTTCCTGTTGCTCAATGCCGACGCCATGTTCGACATCGACTTCCGCCGGATAGTGGATTTTCATAAGTCGCACAATGCCAAGGCGACCCTCTTCACTCACCCCAACAGTCATCCTTACGACAGCGGTCTGATAATAGCCGATGACCGACACCGTGTCCTGGCGTGGTTGGCCAAGGAGGATGAGCGTCCGGAATATTACGACAACCGCGTGAATGCCGGTCTGCATGTCATCAGTCCGCGGATATTGGATGAGTCGGGGATAGATGCCGCTGCGGTCGGTGAGCCTGTGGGGGAGGGTAAGATACTGAAAGTCGATCTCGACCGCAACCTGTTGAAACCGCTTGCAGGCACCGGTGAGATGTACTGTTATGACAGTCCCGAATATGTCAAGGATATGGGTACACCGGAACGTTTTGAGTCCGTGCGCCGTGACTTTCTGAACGGAGTGGTGCGCAGCCGCAACCTCTCACACCGTCAGAAGGCGATATTCCTGGATCGTGACGGTACGATCAATGAATATGTGGGCTTTCTGCGTCATCCGGATCAGCTTCATCTGATACCCGGTGCTGCCGAGGCCATACGCGAGATCAATGCCTCCGGCTACCTGGCTGTCGTCATCACCAATCAGCCCGTCATAGCGCGTGGCGAGGTGACGGTCGATGGTCTCGATGAGATACACCGTCGTATGGCTACTCTGTTAGGGCGGGAGGGAGCCTATATAGATGCTCTCTATTATTGTCCTCACCATCCGGACCGTGGATTTGAGGGTGAAGTGCCCGAACTGAAGATAGAGTGCGATTGCCGTAAGCCGAAACCGGGCCTGATACTGCGAGCAGCCGCCGACTATAATATCGACCTCTCCGCATCGTATATGATAGGTGACAGTGAGGCGGATATACGTGCCGGTGAGGCTGCGGGATGTCATGCAGTCTTGATAGCCCGCAACGCGCCCGATGCACTGCTTCATGCGGTACGCGAGATATTGAAATGATAGAAATCGGTGATATTTAGCCGATAATCCGAAGATAAATGCTATATTTGCACTAAATTATATCTAACATCAAAGAAATCTCAGTTATGGGAAGTGAAAACGCAGAACGTATTCAGACCTCAATATTAAATCGTGCGGAGAAGAGAGTGGTGGGCTGGTTATGTCCCCGTCAGCCGGACTGGGTGACCTCTGATATGCTGACCTATTTAGGTCTTATCGGTGCCGTACTGTATGCCTTCTTCTGCTGGATGGCCAACTTTAACGCCAATTATTTCTGGTTGTCATCATTCTTTCTGATGGTCAACTGGTATGGAGACAGTCTCGATGGCACGATCACGCGCTATCGCGGCACCGGCCGTCCGAAATACGGTTTCTTTATCGACCATACGATGGATGCGCTGACCACGTGTCTCTTCTGTATCGGTCTGGGTGTGTCGCCGATGATGATGCTGAGCATATCCCTCTTTATCATGGGCGGTTATCTCTGTCTCTCGATCTATACCTATCTCTCGACGATCATCATGGGTCAGTTCCGTCTGACATACGCCAGCCTCGGCCCGACAGAGATGCGTCTTATACTGATGGCTGTCTGCATATTCTATATCTACAATCCATGGCCCGACTTCCGGGTTCCGGTATGCGGTGTGGAGTGGTCCATGTTTGACATCGCCGGCGCGCTTGTAGCGGCAGGACTCTATATCATTTATATAGTTAGCATGGCCAAGGATCTGCGTGCTCTTGCCAAGATAGATCCTCCGAAACCTTATCGCAAGCCCCGTGGCTGATCACCATAACCGGACTCTATGTCTAATGAACAGGAAATAGGAAAGGTAACAGGCACTCCCGGGAGCAATGCTGCTCAAGACCGGATCTTCAGAGTCAAGGATAAAATCCTGCACAATGACGGATTTTTCTTCACTCTGTTGCGCTCGAGCGTGTCATCGCAGATATGCGGCTGGATAGACACGCTTATAGCCTTCATATCCTTTTCGCTCTTCCATCTCACGCCCTTTCTCTCTACGGCCATCGGAGCCTTTATCGGCGGCATACTCAACTGTATAATCAATTACAAGTATACGTTTCATGCCAAGGGGGTGGAGTGGCGTATAGCCCTTTTCAAGTATATTTTTGTGTGGACAGGCTCGCTGTTGCTCAATAGTTTCGGCACCCAGATATTATATTACTGGGTACATGACTGGCATTGGCTTGAGCATGCTGTCGGTGATATCGCCAAGGATGGCATCTTCCTGGCTACACGTCTGTTTGTGGCCCTTATGGTATCGATAGTGTGGAATTTCCTGCTGCAGCGTGAGTTCGTGTTCAAGACCACCCCTCTCGATCCCTATATAGGACGTCTGTTGGATCGTGTCGGTATACATGAGTTTCATAAACCCGGGGCTCTGAAAAATCGGAAACAGCATTATGGAGATACACAAGAATGACAAAGGCGAGGAGGTATATACCTTCGCGCAGTATCCCGGCGTTGAGGTGCGTCCGGATGTCCTTAATACGGCGGATGTCGCCGAGATCGTGCCGGCTGCCGGCCGATATCCTCGGCTGGTCAAGTGGCTCTTGCATCTGCTGCAGATAGATGAGGTCAATCGGGTGCACACGGCATGGTGTAAGGAGCCCGGTCCGGAGTTTGCAAAGCACCTCATGGTCGACGAGTATAATATCGATCTGAAGGTGGAGGGTATGGAGATTCTGGAGAGATTTAAGGAGGGACCCTTTATCACGGTGAGCAATCACCCCTTCGGCTCGGTGGATGGGATAGCCCTGATATATATAGTGACGCGGGTGCGTCCCGAGTATAAGGTGATGGTCAATATGATCTTAAACCGTATCTCGGCCATGCGTCCCAACTTTATTGCAGTCGATCAGTCAGCCTCCGCTGATCCCGAAAAGCGCAAGGTCTCGGTAGCCGGCGTGCGTGAGGCCATCTCGATGCTCAAGTCCGGCAAGCCGGTAGGCTTCTTTCCCGCCGGAGCGATAGGCAAGACCGATAAGGAGGGTATTATCGTCGACCGTCCCTGGCAACCGACTGTCCTGCAGATTATACAGAAGGCCAAGGTGCCGGTGATACCTATCTATTTTCATGGTTCCAATTCACGTCTGTTCACCTGGTTGGGTCATCACTCCATACCGTTGCGCACGGCGTGTCTTGCACGGGAAATGTTCAAGAAGAAGAACAAGCCGATGCGTGTCACCATCGGTGAACCTGACAG
>CAMWUY010000142.1 GCA_947177615.1 uncultured Porphyromonadaceae bacterium | reverse complement strand
GGCTGCTACGGTAGACTTGCCGACACCACCTTTGCCCGATGAAATGCCGATGATATTCCTGACACCCGGCAGTGGATTGAGTTTGGGTTTGGGTGCCTGACGGTACTTGACAGCGATCTTATCGCGCATCCGGAGTCCCGGAACGGCACGCTCGACAGCTGTCTCGGCCGCCCTCACCACCGATCGTATGAATGGGTCGGTGGGCTTGTCGAATATCAGTGAGAAGGTGACATCATCACCGTCGATACGGATGTCATCTTCCACCATATTGTTTTCGGTCAACGACTTGCCGTTGCCCGGATATTTTACCTGACTCAGTGCGTCAGTGATCAGTGCAGGATATATAGTCATATTTTCACTTCATTGCCGCGCGGATATGCGCGATAATCATCTTTTTCGATATCATCCTCCCGAGGGTTGATGATTACGTTTTCCTTTCCGGCGTTGCCGTTGGTCGGCGGATCTATCTTGAAGCGCAGATATCTGATGCTCTTGCCCCGGCTGAGCCATTGGCGTTCGTAAGCGGTCTGAATTCGCCGGGCATCCTCGGTGCCCTCCGGTTGTTCGGCATACAGATCGGTGGTATCAACGAGCTTGTGAAGTCCGTTGAGCTCCACGATACGCCTGGTGAACTCATACAGGAAGGGTGAGTCGGTCTTGAGATTGACGATACCACCCGAGCGCAATATACGTCTGTACGACTCAAGAAAACGAGCCGATGTGAGCCGCTTGTTGACCTTCTTCATCTGCGGGTCGGGGAATGTGATCCATATCTCATCTATCTCCTCAGGAGCGAAGAAGTAGTCGAGGAGCTCACACTCCGTGCGCAGGAAAGCGGCATTGTCGGTCTTCTCATCGAGAGCCATTTTGGCGCCCGTGTACATACGTGCTCCCTTGATATCAATGCCGATAAAGGAGCGATCCGGCTCATCCTGTGCCAACCGGACGGTATATTCCCCCCTGCCGCATCCTAACTCGAGGACGATTGGTCTGTCTGCCTTGAAATGGTCCTTACCCCAGCGTCCCTTATAGGGGAATGCACCCGCCTCTACAGTCGGGCGGGGGCATTGTATGACATTGGGCATAGTCGCCATTTCGGCGAATTTCTGCAATTTATTCATCAGAGCGTCTTCTTGACTTCGACCTCTTCGAAGGCTTCGATGATATCACCTTCGCGGATATCGTTGTAACCCTGTACGCTCAGACCGCAATCGTAGCCTGACACGACCTCCTTGACGTCATCCTTGAAGCGCTTGAGCGAGCCTAAGTCTCCGGTGTATATGACGATGCCGTCGCGGACTACGCGCACCTTGGAGCGAGCCTTAATACGGCCGTCGCGGACGATAGCTCCCGCGATAGTGCCGACCTTGGAGATATGGTATGTCTGGAGCACCTCGGCGTTGCCGATGATCTCCTCCTTGATCTCCGGAGAGAGCAGACCCTCCATAGCGTCGCGAACCTCCTCGATAGCTTTGTATATGACGGAATAGAGACGTATCTCGACACCCTCCTTTTCAGCCTCGCGTCGGGCAGCGGCGCTCGGGCGTACCTGGAAGCCGATGATGATGGCATCGGAGGCAGCTGCCAGAGTGACGTCTGACTCGGAAATGGCACCGACACCCTTGTGCAGCACATTCACCTGTATCTCAGGCGTAGAGAGCTTGATTAGAGAGTCGGAGAGAGCCTCGACCGAACCATCCACGTCGCCCTTGACGACGAGGTTGAGCTCGTGGAAGTCGTTGAGGGCGCGACGGCGTCCCAACTCCTCGAGTCCCGGACGTTTCTTGGTGCGGAGTGAGAGTTCACGCTGCAGTTGCTCACGTTTGTTGGCGATCTCACGAGCCTCCTGTTCAGACTCCATGACATTGAATGTGTCACCCGCCTGCGGAGCGCCGTTAAGACCGAGGATGAGAACCGGGACAGCCGGACCGGCCTCGGTGATACGCTGATTGCGCTCGTTGAACATAGCCTTGACCTTGCCGAAGTGTGTGCCGGCCAGGACAACGTCGCCGACGCGCAGGGTGCCGTTCTGTACGAGTACCGTAGCGACATATCCGCGACCCTTGTCGAGTGAAGACTCTATGACAGAGCCGACTGCATTACGGTTGGGATTGGCTTTGAGTTCAAGCATCTCAGCCTCCAGAAGAACCTTCTCCATGAGATCCTCCACACCTATACCTTTCTTGGCCGAGATATCCTGGCTCTGGTACTTGCCGCCCCATTCCTCGACGAGGTAATTCATATTGGCGAGTTCCTGCTTGATCTGGTCGGGATTGGCAGCGGGTTTATCTATCTTGTTGATGGCGAATACCATGGGTACGCCGGCAGCTGTGGCATGGTTGATGGCCTCGACGGTCTGCGGCATGACATTGTCATCGGCGGCGACGATGATGATGGCGAGGTCGGTGACCTTGGCACCACGCGCACGCATGGCGGTGAAGGCTTCGTGACCCGGAGTGTCAAGGAAGGTGATGTGTCGTCCGTCGGCAAGTTTGACGTTATAAGCGCCGATATGCTGGGTTATACCACCGGCCTCGCCGGCGATAACGTTGGCATTGCGGATATAGTCGAGCAGAGAGGTCTTGCCGTGGTCGACGTGACCCATGACGGTGACGATCGGGGGGCGCGGTACGAGATCCTCGTCCGAGTCCTCCTCGGTAGCGATGGCTTCGGACACTTCAGCCGAAACGTATTCGGTGGTGAAACCGAATTCCTCCGCTACGATATTGATAGTCTCGGCATCAAGACGCTGATTGATAGAGACCATAAGACCCAGGTTCATGCAGGTGGCGATAACCTGGTTGACAGGTACGTTCATGAGGTTGGCCAGGTCGTTGGCGGTCACAAACTCGGTAATCTTGATTATAGAGTTTTCGGCAGCCTCACGCTGTTGATTGGCCAGCTCGCGGTTATGCATCTCCTCGCGTTTCTCCTTACGCCATTTGACAGACTTCTTGGTCTGCTTGTTGGTGAGACGAGCGAGTGTCTCCTTGACCTGCTTCTGTACATCCTCCTGATTGACAGGGGTATTGTTCTGCTGACGCTCATTGCGGTTGCGTCCGCGGTTCTTATCCTTCTTGCCGCCACCTTGCTGGCCGTTACTGCCGCCATTACGGTTGCGTCCGCCGTCATTTTTGGCGTTCTGATTGGATTGTATCTGTTTAGCGGCCTTTTCGACATCGATTTTCTCCTTGCCGATGCGTGTGCGTTTGCGTTTATCCCCACCGGTGCCGTTTGCGTTCTGTATACGCTCACGACGACGCTCCTCCTTGCTCTTCTTTTTGGGGCGTGTAGTCTGATTGAGAGCGTCGAGGTCAATCTTGCCCACGACTCTGAGTTGCGGACCGACAGCATTTCCGGCCGGAGTCTCGGATTTCGGTTGTTCAGCCGGAGCTTCCTCCTTCACGACGGGTTTCTCCTCAGTCCGGGTTTCCGCCTCCTTTTCGGCTTTTTCACGGGCGATGCGTTCAGCCTCCGCTTTGGCCTTGGCGGCACGTTCGGTCTCAGCCTTAGCTTTGGCAGCGCGTTCGGCGGCGGCCTTGGCCTCAGCCTCGCGGCGTTCCTTCTCAGCCTTGGCCCGCGCCTCGTCCTCGGGAGTGACAATCTTGCCCGAAGCGTCCATACGGCCTACGATCTTCGGTCCCTTGAGTACCGGGGCGTCCTGTACGGACTTATGCTCGGGCTTATCGTTCTTTTGGGTCTGTTTCTTCTCGCGAGCCAGGTCGACCTTAGCCTTGATACCGGCATCCTGTGAGAACTCCTGTGTCAGCAGTTCCACTGCCTTGTCATCGATACGGGCATTGGGATTATTGCTCTCGACCTCGATATTATGCTTGCGCAGAAAGTCAGCTGCGGTAGCGACCCCCACGTTCAGTTTCTTAGCTATTTTACTTATCTTTTCAGGCATTTTTTACGTATTAGGGGTCACAGTTTAATCTTCAAATTCAGATTTGAGGATATTGATAACATTCTCGAGTGTCTCAGTCTCCAGGTCAGCCTGTTCGAGCACTTTGGGATCAGCGTTGAGGACAGCCTTGGCTGTGCCGAGTCCGAGATCCTTGAGTGCTTCGATCACCCAGTCGTCGATCTCATCGCGGAATTCATCGAGGTAGATATCCTCTTCGCCATCCTCGATGTCGCGATATACGTCGATAGTATAACCGGTCAGGTCGCTTGCCAGACGGATATTCATGCCCCCCTTGCCGATGGCGAGAGCCACCTCCTCGGGATGGAGGAATACCTCGGCCTTCTTCTCCTCCTCATTGAGACGTATGGAGGATACTTTAGCCGGAGAGAGTGAACGTTGTATGAAGAGCGAGGGATTGGCAGTATAATTGATAACGTCAATATTCTCGTTGCGCAGTTCGCGGACGATGCCGTGTATACGTGAGCCCTTGATACCTACGCAGGTACCTACCGGGTCGATACGGTCATCGTAAGACTCTACGGCGATCTTGGCACGTTCACCGGGGACGCGTGCCACACGTTTGATGGTCACCAGGCCGTCATGCACCTCGGGAACCTCCTGCTCGAATAGCCGGCGCACGAAGCGTTCGTCAGTGCGGGAGACGATGATCTTGGGATTGTTGTTGGCGTTGTCGACACGCTTAACGACAGCACGGACCATATCTCCCTTATGGAAGAAATCACCCGGGATCTGCTCCTCTTTAGGCATGATGAGTTCGTTCTGATCATCATCGAGCAACAGCATCTCACGTTTCCAGATCTGATGGACCTCACCGGTGACGATCTCACCCTCGAGTTCTTTAAATTTATTGTAGAGGGCACCTTTCTGCAGATCAAGGATTTTGGTGGAGAGGGTCTGACGCAGGGTCAGGATGGCACGACGTCCGAAGTCCTGGAAATAGATCTGCTTGGTTATTTCCTCACCGACCTCGGCCTCCGGGTCAATCTCACGGGCTTCCGTGAGCTCCATCTGAGTGTTACGGTCGGTGACGGTGCCATCCTCAACGACCGTAAGGTTCTGATATATTTCACAGTCACCCTTGTCGGGGTTCATGATGACGTCAAAGTTTTCGTCAGTGCCAAACATTTTGGCCAGGACGTTGCGGAATGAATCTTCGAGTACTGAGATCATAGTGGTCTTATCGATATTCTTGAGTTCCTTGAACTCTTGAAATCTGTCGACCATGTTGACGGTTTCTGCTGCTTTTTTTGCCATATTGTGTTTTATCTGAATTATCGGAGTTATGTTGGATTATCGGATCATTGTTTTGTCAGAATACGAGGTGGTATTCGGCCTTTTTGATGTCGCTGATCGGGAGAGTCTCGGTGACTGTCTCCTCGACGGGGCGTTTTGCGCCTTCA
>CAMWUY010000141.1 GCA_947177615.1 uncultured Porphyromonadaceae bacterium | reverse complement strand
ACTCAATAACGGAAATGTAATTGAAGGTCAGATAATAGAGAATGAGAGTGAAATCACCGTAATCACACCACAAGATAAGTCATATACCTATCCACGCATAGAGGTCTATAAGATTTCTGATGAAGCGAGTACTGTACCACCTGTCGCCAAGAACCCCTCACTGGTAGATTATATGGAGTTTGAAAGGGGTTTCTGGATGCGGGCTAATTTTAATGCAAGCGCCTCGATATTTGTGTCCCATACATGTACACCGATTTTTGATCTGACGATTGCCGGTGGATACAGATTCAGTCAATTTTTGAAAGTAGGTATAGGTTTAGGTGCCCGGATATATGTGAATAATGAAAAGATAAGGTGTCGCCACAGTATGTGGGCGATGCCGATATTCGCTACCATTGAGGGCAACTTTATCAATGAATCCAACAGGACTGTCACCCCATATTATTCATACGATATAGGCGCGTCTATCTCTGATGGATTTATGATGAGACCAACAGTGGGCTTACGCATCGGTCAGGCTCGTTCTGCATTTACAGTGGGCATCACATATACCGGACAAGATCTCAAATATGCGTATGGAGGAATGAGGAAATTTGTCTCGTGCCTTGGTGTTTCGATGGGGTACGAATACTAAGACCAAGGGCATATCTCATAATATATGATTGTAATACGATAAGTTACAAGTATAAAAATATTATCTTATGAAAATAAAGTTACTTTTATCAGCTATATTATGTATGGCAATGGTCGGATGTAAGACACCGACCAAGGTGGAGAATGTATATGCGCGTGTAAACTTCGAAGTGGAGTGTCTGGGGGTAGACCATGATGGCTCTCAAACATTAAGGAGTTTCGGCAAGGGTAAGAATAAGGCACAAGCTATGGAAACTGCACGTAAGAATGCTGTAAGAGCCGTGCTGTTCAAGGGTATAACAGCAGGCACGTCGGAATGCAACACACGTCCGATAATAAACGTAGTCAATGCAGAAGAGAAAAATGAGGGATATTTCAACAGGTTCTTTTCAGACGGCGGTGCATTTGAGCAATATACCTCCCTTATAGATGAAAAGCGTACGTCCCGAATTAAGAGTAGTGACAAGGCATTGGAAAATTGGGGGATAGTGGTTCGCGTGGATAGAGCCGGACTGAAGGAACGGATGATAAAGGATGGTATAATTAATCCCTGAAAAGAAACATATCATGAAATTTAATATCAAAATATACCTGTTAGTCTTTATACTGATGGCAGGTATAAGTACTGGGTACAGCCAGGCTAAAAAGCCCACCCTCATGTTTGTGCCTGCCGATACATGGTGTCATGCGAACGGGTACATGATAAATCTATCCAACCAAGGTCGCCAAACCTCCATTCCTGACTATGAGACAGCATTGCGGGAAGATATGGATCTCTCTAATGTTCTTGTCAAGTTAGGGGAATTGATGACAGAAAGAGGTTTTGATGTCAAAGATATGACGGCAATTATCAAGACTATAAATCAGAACTCGGCAGAGGATGAGATGACCACCAGCCGCAGTTCAGGGGCTGTTCTGTCAGAGACACCGTTAGACCGCCTGTACAATAGAGCGAAGGCAGATGTCGTAGTAGAGGTAGGATATAAATTAAACAATATAGGTCCCAAGAGTTCGGTAACGTTTACATTAAAAGGTCTGGATGCTTACAGCAATAAGCAGGTGGCAGCCGCTCAGGGTACCGGTCCTGCCTCATTTACAGCAGAGGTGCCTGTATTACTTGAGGAGGCCGTCCTCGAGCAGATGGATAATTTCATGGCTCAGCTGATGGATCACTTTACCGATATGATAGAGAATGGCAGAGAGATTATACTTACGGTCAGAATTTTCGATAACGGATCGGGGTTGAACATGGAAGAAGAGTTCGGTGGTGAGGAATTGACTGATATAATAGACAACTGGGTGAATGCCAACACCGTTAAACATCGGTACAATTTATCCGATGCAACTGAGACGACTCTTCATTTTGAGCAAGTCCGCATACCCTTATACAGAGAGAATGGACAGGCAATGGATGCCAGGGCCTTTTCCAATCTGCTAAGGAAGTATCTGTCCAAGGCTCCATATAACTTAACCTGCAAGGTATTGACCAAGGGGTTGGGTAGGGCAGATGTAGTATTAGGAGAAAAATAAAATCATAAAATCATGAAACGAATACTTATAGGGCTATGTATCAGCTTACTGTCAGTTGTAAAGTCATCCGGTGAAAATTGTGATCTACATATTCAGGTTGTATGTCCGTCTGCTGAAATGTGCGGTGGAGACGCTGGTGTAGCCAAACAACTGTCCAATAAGCTTATCCGGGTATTGACCATGGACGGCGTTACGGCGGATGATAATTATGGTCAATTTTATATTACAGGAAAATTTGATGATATTTATCGTGAGACACTGCCCGGACCTCCTACAAGCACGGTAGTCCACACCACTCTTACGCTGATGGTAGCTGATTTATTCGGCAATAAGGTTTTTGAAACTGAAAGTTTCGACCTGCGAGGAGTAGGTACAAGTGTGCAGAGAGCGTACTTGAATGCACTTTCTCAAGTTAATGCGGACAATGCGCCTCTCCGTAAGTTTATAAATAGGGCTCAGAAAAAAGTAATATCCTATTTTGATAATAACTATCAGAAACTCTTGCAGAAGGCAAATGCCGCGGCTAAAACACATGACTATGAGCAGGCATTGTATTTTGCAGGTCTAATTCCTGAATGTAGTGTAGGATATGCAGAGTCAGAACGAATGTTAGAGAGATATTGGCATGGGTATATAGATTTAGAGGGTGTCAGGCTCTTAAATGAAGCGAAAAGAGCATTTGCGATATCGCCCAATGAATATGGAGCAACAGAGGCATATTCATATATAAATTCAATCGATCCCACGTCATCATCCTATGGAGCAGCAATGAAATTTGCTGAAGAAATAAAGCGACAGACAAAGGCAGAATACGATTTCGAGATACACAAAAAATACGAAGATAAGGTGAATATACAACGAAGTAAAATAGATGCGGCACGCCAGATCGGAGTTGCTTATGGACAAGGTCAGAAATCAACAACAACTAACATACTTTGGAAATAATATGAATATAACAATTGTCAAGAGGTGGCTTGCGGGATTTTCATTGATAATCTCATTTGTCATACCGAGTGAAGCTGCGACATTAAGTGTAGTCAAGCAAAAAGATAAATTTGGCTACGCTGATGAGTCAGGAAATGTAGTGATCAAGCCCGTATATAGCGTGGCTTATCCCTTTGAGGATGATAAAGCTAAAGTCCAGAAGGGTGATAAATGGGGGTATATAGATAGAGATGGCAAGCCTGTTATCAAACTGGAGTACGATAATATAGAAGCCTTTGAGAATGGCATTGCGTTGGTAAAAAAGAATAATAAATATGGATATATCCGTGAAGACGGTACTTTCTATATTAAACCAGAGTATAATTATATAGGGAGTATCAACGATGACGGCTACGTATGGGTAGGCAAAGGAAAGTCACTTAAGGATGCGCTAATCGGACTGTATAAGGAAGATAAGCTGATAGTGCCTGTGATGTATAAGAGTGTGGGATTTTATGTGCCGACTGATTCTATAGACTATACAAACGGTATGCCGATAGAATATCCAAACGGGAAACCGGCCAACAATGAAATAAAAGGGAACCTGAACACTCTGTCCTCCTCTCAGCATCCATATATATGGGCAAGTGATGCGTTGCTTAGAACATCGATATTTGATACCGATGGAAAGATATTGATCAAATCCTTGTCCGGGTGCGTAGGTATGCCCAAGGATGGATATGCTTTGAATAAGAAGTATAAGATGGTAAAGAAACAACCTGCATTAGAGTCAAATTATTATGCATTGGATGGCAAGAATACCAAATTGTTGAAGAAAAATGTGGAGCAGATATTAGATGAGACACACCCTCTATATATGTGCACACCATTTGAAGAAGGGTTGGCCATCTGTGGAAATAATACAGGTGCTCACCTTATAAATTTACAAGGTGAGCAGGTGGGTGAAGTTTGTAATAATATAGTGCGAACTCTCACCAATGAATATATATATACACATGATGACAAATATGGATTGTTGAGTCAGGATGGCAAGGAAGCCGTTCCAGGGATTTATGCCGGTATGTTCCTGGCATCTGATACACAGGGTGTATACGCTGCGAAGAATGATGACGGAAAGTGGGGATATATTACTAATTCAGGTGAAATAATATTGCCATTCAAATATGATGGCGCCGGTGCTTTTATAGGATCCCATGCGTTCATAAGAGAGGGCGAGTATTGTGGCGTGGTGGATAACTCCGGTAAATGTGTTGTCAGAAACAAGTGGGCCAATATTATTGCCTGCAATAAGGCCGGTGATGATGTGATATGGGTACAGAGTCCCGAAACCAACAAATGGAGTGCTCATAAACTAAGTAATGATAAGCCGGCATTCAAATTAGAAGTAGATGGTGCTGAAAGCTTTGATGATGATGGTCGCGCACTGATAACGATAGATGATAAGATAGGAGCCGTGGATACATCCGGTAAAATATTATTGCCTGTAAGATTTGCGACTCGCGAATTGGCGAATGCCGCCCTAGCGTATTTGACAGAGAATGGAAGGACAGAGATGAGAGACATAGAAGCCTATCGATTCAATCTCTACCACCATCCTGACATAAAAAAATATAAGCTTCATGAGACTATAGAGACAGAAATGTGGGATTTTTAAGTTATACGACAATGAAACATTTAAAAATATCATTATTAATATTTATGGTTGCGAGCATTCTTCCGATGTTTGCTGACCAACAGGATATAACAGATATGCAATATAGACGTAGCTCTATATGCAGTTTCCTGATATCGCGTACAGATCAGGATCGTTATCCTCAGATACAGGAAAAATTTCTGGAGATACCGACACCGGATCAATATAATAATCACGACCTTAGTATACGTGTTATCAATGTTGGGAAAAAGGGTAACTATAAAGATAGTATAACCGACTGGCTTGACCGTAATAAGGTGGCGAGCCGTTTGGTCGGACGTTGGTTTGACCGTGACATCCTGACCGGAGAATGTTCTTTGGACTTAATTAAAGAGAGAGGTCTATATAATGCTACGGAGTTAGATAAAGAGTTGGCCAAGCGATCTCCTCGTGGCATGGCAATGCTGGCTGATGCGGGAGAGGATTTGATCGGCAATACATTTGTATTAGTGCATGAGGCGCATTATATCGACAATGCCAACCGTAGTAAGAATGTGGGTACCGGTCTCCGTATCGCCGGTATTTTAGCGGGTGCAGTACTTGGTTCTGGTATAGGTGATCTATTTGATAGTGCAGCCTCTTTGGCTGAAACATTCAAGGGCTTCCGCGTGAAATTTCATACAAGTCTATATC
>CAMWUY010000140.1 GCA_947177615.1 uncultured Porphyromonadaceae bacterium | reverse complement strand
TTTATCTCAAAAATAGGCCGCCCTGGATTTTAACATTTTTTGTGGAATGGGGTCTTAACTTTTTTACGTACAAAGAAGGGATTAAGTATAGCTGAGATTGCACCATCGCCGGTTACATTACATGCTGTACCGAAACTATCCATAGATATATATAACGCGATCATCAGAGCTATCATCCGCTGGTCAAAACCCAATACCGAGGATAGCAATCCCAATGATGCCATAATTGATCCTCCCGGTATGCCCGGAGCTGCAACTATTGTTACACCCAGCATCGCTGTAAATTGTAGAAATTCACCTAACGTATAAGGATTTCCCTGCATGATGATCAGAGCCAACGCACATGCCGTTATCTTAAGAGCAGAACCTGACATGTGTATTGTTGCGCATAGAGGCACGACAAATCCTGCAACATCCTCGGACACACCCATCTTTATTGTCTGACGCAACGTTACCGGTATTGTTGCTGCCGATGACTGCGTTCCCAATGCCGTGAAATACGCCGGCATCATTGTCATCAACATCTTAAACGGATTACGATGCATAAAACATGCGGCTATACAATATTGCAATAGTAAGATAAATATATGAAGACAAAATATAATGGCTATGATCTTGACAAAAGTCGTCAGTATGACACCTACCTGGCCTTCTACTGTCATCACAAGAAAGATGAAAAATATATAGAACGGGAGAAGGGGAATTATACATGCGCTGATAGTCTTTTGGACAATTTCACGAAATTCATCAAAAAAGCCACGCATGATACTTTTATCTTTGATAAAGGCAATGCCCAAACCCAACATAAAGGATAGGACCAAGGCTGTCATTACAGGCATTATTGCCGGAATATCCATAGTAAAGCAGGGCTCAAGATGAGCACCATTTTCGACTGCGGTCAAACCGGACTCGCCCCGGATCAAGGATGGAAAGGTCAATACACCGGTAAAATAAGACAACATTCCACTGAAGAAGGTAAAGAAATAGGCAAGCAATGCTGTAGCCACCAGCAATTTCCCGGCTCGGGTTCCGACGTCTGCTATCGCCGGCACAACAAAACCTATTATTATCATAGGTATCATAAATCCCAAAAACTGGGAAAAGATACCGTTCAGAGTTGCTGCAAGACGTGCCAGCCACAACGGGGAAATAAAACCGATACATATACCAAGGCATATTCCAATCAGAATCTGCCATATCAGATTGACTTTTAATCCTTTCATATAAATATTATGAAGCTTTTCATGATAAGGCCGTGAAGTACCTTCACAAACGACAAAATTACGAAAAATAATATAGTATCATGCATTCCCGGAAAGAATATTCATAAAAAATAATTATATTTGTGATATGATCCAGGAATATAAGATAGCTGTTGCCGGCACAGGATACGTAGGACTAAGTCTCGCCATACTTCTTGCACAACATAATAAGGTCACTGCGGTTGACATTTTACCGGATAAAGTCGACCTTATTAACAAGCGTATATCACCTGTTCAAGACGAGTATATCGAACGTTTCCTTGCTGAAAAGGACCTCTCACTGACGGCCACTACCGATGGTATATCGGCATACTCTGATGCTCAATTTGTCATCATTGCTACCCCGACCAACTACGATTCTGAAAAGAATTATTTCGACACCTCACATGTTGAAGAGGTTATAGATATGGTGTTGAGTGTCAATCCCGAAGCCGTTATTGTAATAAAAAGTACGATTCCTGTAGGTTTCTGCAGACAAATGTATGTTAAATACCAAAAGGCGGGATATGAGAAACTTAATCTGATCTTTTCACCGGAATTCCTGCGCGAAAGCAAAGCACTTTATGACAATCTCTATCCTTCAAGAATTATTGTCGGAGTCCCTAAGCTGATTGAGGATGGAGAACATGAGGAAGAGAATATCGCCATCTCCAAACTTGCCGATATCCCATTCTTACAAAAGCAGGCCACTATATTCGCATCACTTTTAGCACGGGGGGCCGTCAAGGACAATATTCCAACACTGTATATGGGGATGAAAGAGGCGGAGGCGGTCAAACTGTTTGCCAACACTTATCTTGCACTTCGTGTCAGCTATTTCAATGAACTCGACACCTACGCCGAGGTCAAAGGATTGAATGCCGGAGCTATTATCGAAGGGATTGGCTTGGATCCACGTATCGGCACACACTATAATAATCCGTCCTTCGGATATGGTGGATATTGTTTACCCAAAGATAGTAAACAGTTACTTGCCAATTATGCGAATGTACCACAAAATATGATGAGCGCTATTGTCGAAAGCAATCGTACCCGCAAAGACTTTATCGCAGACCAAGTATTGAAAAAGGCCGGATATTATCATTACGATGCCAATAATGCATACGACAGCGGGAGAGAAGGAAATTGCATTATCGGCGTTTATAGATTGACGATGAAGAGCAATTCTGATAATTTCAGACAGAGTTCAATACAGGGGGTGATGAAGCGTATCAAGGCCAAAGGTGCAACCGTCATTATTTATGAACCGACATTGCCCGACGGATCCACATTCTTTGGCAGTAAGGTCGTCAATGACCTTGATAAATTCAAGAGATTGAGTAATGCGATCATTGCCAATCGCACGGACAAATTTTTGTCGGACGTTGCTGAGAAAGTCTATACTCGCGACCTATACGGACGAGACTGACTGTATGAATATTAATCCCAATAATAGTACAATTATATATGAATAAGATCGTATTGGTAACCGGTGCCACCAGTGGCATTGGACACGCTTGCGCTGAGACATTTCTTAAGGCCGGGTATAACGTTATAGTAACAGCGAGACGAAAGGATAAATTAACCGAGCTATACAGCAGATATGGAGAAAACTGTCTGATACTATCCTTTGACGTTTGTGACAGGGTTTCTGCGACTGAAGCTATCAGCACACTACCCCCTGTATGGAAGAATATTGATGTGCTTATCAATAATGCGGGTCTCGCATTGGGACTTGAACCGGAATACGAGGGAGACTACACTGATTGGGACACTATGATTGATACCAACATTAAGGGACTTCTGACTATGACGCGACTTGTCGTTCCCGGGATGGTAGAACGTAATGCAGGACATATAATAAATATCGGCAGTGTTGCCGGTGATGCGGCATACGCAAATGGCAATGTATATTGTGCCACCAAGGCGGCCGTCAAAAGTATAACAGATGGTTTGAGAATTGATGTCGCCGACACCGAGATACGAGTTACGTTATTAAAGCCGGGGCTTGTGGAGACAAATTTCAGTAATGTTCGCTTTCATGGAGACTGTCAGAAAGCCGATAAGGTGTATCAAGGCATAACTCCATTGTCAGCACAGGACATCGCTGACGCCGCCTTATATGCCGTTCAGGCCCCACCTCACGTGCAGATTGCTGAAATGTTGATATTAGCCACTCATCAAGCCAATGGCACAGTCATTGTCAGGCAATAAATAATAGTATTTCATTACATACTTTTCTTAATAGGCTGATCCATAAGTATTATATATTATCTTAAGGATATAATACCTATTTAACACGTATTTTATGTCTACAGGTAGAGTTCAATTTTCTTCCAAATTAGGTGTTATTGCTGCCACGGTCGGTTCGGCTGTCGGATTAGGTAATATATGGCGTTTCCCATACGAGGCCGGAACACATGGAGGAGGAGCTTTCTTATTATGTTATATCTTATTTGTTTTTCTTATCGGTGTACCCACTATATGCGCTGAGTTTACAATGGGGCGCGCCAGCCGTGTCGGTATCCCCGGTGCATTTCGTCAGGGACATAAATCACGTAAATGGGATGTTGTCGGATATTTCGGCATTCTGGCTGCTATACTTATATTAGGTTTCTATGCTGTAGTGGCCGGATGGACCTTTGAGTATATTATCGAATCTGTTTTAAACGCATTTAAAGAGACGACACCGGAAGTACGTCACGAACACTTCGAGTCATTTATCAGTGGATGGAGAGCCGTCGGATGGACGATCCTGTTTCTGCTTGTAAATGCACTTGTGCTGCTCGGAGGAGTCCAGAAAGGTATCGAACGCGTCAGCAATATACTGATGCCACTCCTGTTCATTATCCTTATTGCATTCTGCATCAATTCCTTCTTCATGCCGGGATTTGACCAGGGTATAACCTTCTTGTTCCATCCTGACTTCAGCAAGCTTACACCGGATGTCATTCTCAGCGCTTTAGGACAAGCCTTCTTCTCACTTTCACTTGGCATGGGATGCCTTATAACTTATTCGAGCTATTTTTCCGACAGAACGCCACTTGTCAAGACCGCGTTTCAGATTGCGTTTCTTGATACACTCGTCGCCATTTTGGCGGGGGTAATAATCTTCCCGGCCGTGTTCAGTTTCGGAATGTCACCTGCAGAAGGACCTACATTAGTTTTCGAAGTACTCCCGGGAATTTTTAATCTTATGCCGGGAGGTATGGTATGGAGTACACTTTTCTTCATCTTGCTATCTGTGGCGTCATTGACATCGTTGATTTCTGTCAGTGAAATTGTCGTAGCATTCTTAAGTGATGAATTCAAGCTCTCTCGCATAAAAGCAACTATGCTTTTGACAGCCTTTACTGTTGTCACATCCACACTTTGTTCATTATCGTTCGGACCACTGCGGTCGCTCAATCTTTTCAACATTTTCGATTATGTATCGAGCAATATTCTTATGACTTTAGGCGGGATCGGAGTCTGCATATTTGTAGGATGGAAAATGAGAAAATGTGATTCTTTGGAGGAACTGCACAATAAAGCAGGAATACCCATCTGGCTTTACAATACCATTATGTTTATCATTAAGTATCTGGCTCCGATCTGCATTACAATTGTCTTCATTGCAGGACTAATATGATCAAGAGCACATACGGTATTATCACAATACCCTATATGTATCCCATGCCCGTCGGGAACTGCCTATATAATTGATCCTGATAGATAAAATAAAAAGTATCCGGACGCTTGACGTCACCCGGATACTTTATTATTTAAACATCCTTTTTTGGCCGGATAAATGCGGCGTAATTACATATATTGTCACTTTATCCGCTTGAGCGCCTCCATGAGTCTGGCACGCGGACACGCATAATTGATACGGATATAGTCGGGAGCATCATATATACTACCCGGGCTGACACGCACTTTACATTCATCAAGCAGGTATGATGCGACCTTGTCACCGGTCATGCCCGTCCCGCTTACATCTATCCAGGCAAGGTATGTTGACTCGGAGTCACAAACTTTCCATCCGGAAATGTTTTCATTGATATATGATCGCAACAGCTCACAATTCTCATCTAAATAGACTCGCAGAGCATCCAACCACTGCTCACCATCATTATATGCCGTGGTGACACCGACCACGCCTAAGGGATTGAGATCAAGGCACTCGTTTGATTTTAGTGCCTCTGAAATACCTGTCCTTAATTTATCATCCGGACATATAATATTAGCATTCTGAAGG
>CAMWUY010000139.1 GCA_947177615.1 uncultured Porphyromonadaceae bacterium | reverse complement strand
AGACGTATTATTTTTGGAGATAATATTTTGAATAGCGATATAATTTGACTATATTTGTGACAAACAAAATAAATATAATGAATATGAATAAAATATTGCTTTCGACGGTATTCTTATTTCCGCTCTCGCTGATGGCGGAGACAGTGCCTTTTGAAGAGGTGTTCTGTCTTAAAACACCGTCAAAATCCGAGTTTACTCTCAATCAAAGTTACGGCGGCTATCACCGCAGCCCCTTTGGTATGGCAGCCATCGAACTCGGCAGTCTGGAGGGTGTGATCCAGAATTCGGAAAGCGACGCCAAGGCACAGTTATACTATGGTGACACTCTGTTGGCCGAGGCCGGCAATGAGTCAGGTGAATACGGAGGTATCATCAATAATACGATAACGTTCGGTGCCGAAGGGCTTGATGACGACGATACACCGGATTTCACCTATTCATGGCTGTTTATGTTCGACGCATCGATGCCGCAGTCATGCAGGCAGCCCGGCAATTATAAAGTTGTAATTCCCGAAGGCCTTTTTATCTATAACGAAATGGAGGTGTCAGGTGCGACTCTCAACTATACTCTGAAGGACAATCAGGGTGGAGGCACCGTTGTGGAAAAATTCGGTTATACTATTTCACCGGAGGATGGTGCCGGATTTAAGCTGAGCAGTCCTATTGACAAAGTGACAATGACCGTGACAGGCAATGTCAATTTTATAGATATGGATTATGGTCTGGCTCCCGGAGCGTTATACTCTCCCGAGGGGATAAAGATGCCGTTCAAGAAGAGCTTTCCGACAATAAACAAGAATACCGTGACATGGGATTTCGTTCTCAAGACATCTCCGGATGAGGAGGATCCGATAACCTGGATACCGGGTGAATATACGTTTATAATCGGGGCAAATTCTTTTGGAGTCAATCAGATGCTGGACGATGGTGAAGGGGGCAACTTTCCCGAAGCGGATATAAAGGTGCTCTATATCATCAACGATGATTCAGTGACGGGTGTGGCCGTAGAGGGCATTGAAGCCGCCCCCTCGTATACGGTATATACACTTGACGGCACTCTTGTGGCCAAATCAGTATCAAGCGATGTGCTCGGTACGCTCCCGGCCGGACTGTACATCATCAACGGCACTAAGGTTGTATTAAGTGAAATTCGTTAAAACAATATATTTTTCTAATTAAACCTATTAATAAACATGAAATTATTTACAAAGGCTCTATGTATGGTTGCGGCGTGTGTAGCACCTTTCGGTGCCTCCGGTGCCACCGTCGCATTTGAGGATGCTTTCAAGATGTATGCTCCCGCAACATCCGAATTTACAATCGAAAAGTCTCTGACCGTATCCGGTATGCGCTACGGTATGGCATGTATCGGCCTGACCGGTGCCAAGGGTGTGGCGCTTGACCGTGAATCACAGAGCAAAGTGCAGTTATATTATGAGGGCACATTGCTTGCAGAGGTCGGTGCTCAGGAAAATGAAGATGGTGGCATCATGAGTCTTGGTGCCGGCATGTTTGAGGATTATGTCGATCCTATAGAGTGGGAGACCGCGACTTTATGGATGATAATGTTCGATGGGTCAGCCTCAGCCGAGTATAAGAGAGAGGGCAGCTACACAGTCAAATTCGAAGAAGGTCTCTTTACGCTCGATGGTGAGCCGGTAGCGGCAGCCGAATTAAACTATAAGCTGGTAAGCGGCAGCGCTCTCCCGACAACGTACACCTATACACTGACACCTGAAAGCGGTACTGAATTTGGAGAAAAAATTACCGGTCCGATAGAATTGACTATCAACGGTGCCACCAGAATAGACTACAACAAGTATCCCGCACGTCTCTATGACCCGGAAGGAAACCAGGTAAATCTCCAGTACACTCCCAAGATCCAGGGTAATAAATTAATCTGGAATCTTGACGAGTTCCCGTCCAAACCGGTGGAATGGGTAAATGGTGACTATACCTTCAGGGTGGAAAAAAATACGATATGGGTTAATCTCGGTTTCTGGGATGACGGTTTCGATGCCAATTTCCCGACAGAGGATATTGTCGTGACTTACGTTCTCAAGGATATGTCCTCAGCGGTGGCTGTCGTCGGTATAGAGGCCGCAGATAGCTATACAGTCTATACTACGGATGGTAAGACTGTGGCTGTCAATGCCACAAGCGATGTACTCAGCGAGCTTCCCGCCGGTCTGTACATAATCAACGGCAAGAAAGCCCGTATTTGCAAATGATATGAGAGGATCGATTTATAAACTGTTATTGATGGCGTGTGTATGCTCGCCATCAATAACTGTATATGGGGAGGTGGTGCATTTGGGGCAAGTGCTCACGTATGAGACACCGCAACGGGAGGAATTTTCGATGGTGACCAGCTATCGTTATGAGATCGGGCAGCCGAAGTATATGTCGGCGGTGGTGCTGGCGGGTTCCAAGAATCTAAAACTTGTCAATACATGCCCGGATGCGGTCAGACTGTACAGGGGTGACGATCTGCTGACTGAGGTATATGCCAATCCGGACGAGTCGTTGAGCGCCATCAAGAATGTCACGATCGGTATTTTAAATGAAAATGACGGATTGATAGACTTCGGGACCGGTAGGACATCATGGCTTTTTGTCCTCAGTCCGGAAGTGACCGAGACCTACAAGGAGGCGGGTCGGTACCGTCTGGTTATTCCCGAAGGCCTTTTCACACTCGATGGCGAGACTGTCGGAGGTGGTGAGATACCCTACAATTTTTTAGGTGATATCGAAGTGCATTATCCATATACGGTTACTCCGGCCTCGGGGAGTGAGTTTGATGTGGCATCACCCATGAAGAGCCTTACCATCACTCTCGAGGGAGATATCCGTATGGTGGATTATCCGGGGACTCCGGGTGCTTTGTATGATCCTGACGGCAAAGCTCTGAGGTTTGAGTCAAGCTATGCGAAATTGAATGGTGCATCGTTGACGTGGATCTTTAAGGAGAACTGGCGATATCCGATAGACTGGCAACCGGGTGAGTATACCTTCAGACTGAGGCGCAACACTATCAATGTCAACTGCTGGTGTGATGAGGGTATTGCGCCCGACTGGCCCGAGGAGGATATCACGGTGCTCTATGTGCTGAAGGATGATCTGACTGCAGTGAGTATCACCGGCGCTGAGGCGGCGCAGAGTTATACGGTGTATACATTGGATGGACTTGCCGTAGCGGTGGATGCACCGGGAGAGGCGCTGACCACACTGCCGGAGGGGGTATATATCATCAACGGTAAAAAGGCCCACATTCATTAAGGAGTGTAGGCTTTAGCCTACGCACAAAAATCTATTAACTAATTCTTATATTTTGATATGAAGACTACAATCGCAAAATATCTGTACTGGGTATTGCTGATAGGTCTCTTTTTCCCTTACGAATTGGTCTTCGGGGTCAAGTTTGCCTTCATCAGTGCTCCGATTGGTCTGGCGTCAGGTCTGATTTTCGCTTTTGTGTTCGGCACGCCGTTGCCCAAGACAAATAAATTTATCTCCAAATATCTGCTTCAGGCCTCGGTCGTGGGGCTTGGTTTCGGCATGAATCTGATAGAGAGTCTGCAGTCCGGCAGCGAGGGTATGATCTTCACCATCGTGTCGGTGATCGGTGTTATGGTGATCGGTGTGCTCTTGGCCCGCTATATGGGTATCGATCGCAAGACCGGCTATCTGATATCATCAGGTACGGCCATCTGTGGCGGTAGTGCCATCGCTGCGGTAGGTCCGGTCATCAAGGCCGACAGCAATCAGATGGCGGTCTCGCTCGGTGTCATATTTATTCTGAATGCGATAGCTCTCTTTATCTTCCCCCCGCTGGGACGTCTCTTCGGTCTGAGTCAGGCGCAGTTCGGTACGTGGGCGGCTATCGCCATACATGATACAAGTTCTGTAGTCGGTGCCGGCGCGGCGTATGGTGCGGAGGCGTGTGACCTGGCGACTCTTATCAAGTGTACACGCGCATTGTGGATTATACCGTTGGCATTCTTTACATTATGGTTCTATCGCGACAATAAGCGTTCCGGCGCCGGAGGCGAGGGAAAGGCGAAGGTGAATATCCCGTGGTTTATCCTCCTCTTTGTCGTTGCGATGGTGATAAATACATATACGCCGGCTTCATTCAAGCCTGTGTATGAGGTAATAGTCGTATTGGCCAAGCAGGCTCTGATAGCTGTATTGTTTGCAATAGGTGCGGGGTTGTCAGTCAATGTGCTGAAGTCAGTCGGCGTCAAGCCGTTGATACAGGCATTGACTCTGTGGATGGTGATCGGTGCGACTTCGCTCTTTGTGGTCATGTACACAATAGAGTGATAAGAGGCGATGATATCAGGGATAAAGAGTCGGACTCATAGGGGAGACACGACAGATAAAGATTTATGAATGTACTTGAATTTGTAAAACATAAGGCGAGCCTTATGACTTTGTGGCTGAGCGTCGGTACTGTAATGGGCGGTACGGCGGCAGCGGTGATACGTGGCAATATGGAGGTGCTTCCGGCTATTCTGTGCCTTCTGTTCGGCATCTTTGCGCAATTGACGGCCAACTTCTATCATGCGTGGTATGTGCAGAGGTCCAAGGAGAATAAAGTCTTTGCCAAGGAGTCGGTGATATATGAGGATGAGAATGATGAACGCGGCAATCCGTTCAAGGTACGTGTGCTGCGTGAGGCTTCTACCTCGGCGTTTCTTATCTCGGCGGTAGTGGGTCTGGGTCTGCTGGCAATAACTCACCAGCCCTGGTGGTTTCTGCTTATGGGAGCCTTCATCTACGGTCAGTTTCTGTTGCTGCATTTAGGTAAGAAACCGCTGATCAACACCCCGTTGTCTATGGTGTGTACCTTCCTGGTGTTCGGTCCGGTAGGTGTCATCTCCACCGGTCTGATACAGAGTCAGGCCGAGGCTCACGGGAGTATCTGGGCATTCTTTGATACGGCTCCGTGCCTCTTTATCGGTGGGGCTGTGGGATTTATGGCCCTCACGGTGCATTATATCTTCTCATACGCCAATTATATTTCCGGCCCCGGCTATAACAAATTCAACCTGACACGCCTGGTAGGTCCGACCATGATGGTGTTGATGACTTTCCTGAACGGCCTGTTTATGTTCGGGCTGATGGTATGGATGGTATTGGCACTGCATATCTCCGATCCTCTGATAGCTTTGGTGCCTGCATTTATAGGACTGTTGCTGAACAGTGTCGTGGCCATAATGATGAACAGGCGTACGATATCTAATGTCAAGGCCATGTTCAAGTTGAGTGTCTGGAACTATGTGCTGACCTTTGCGCTGATGTTGCTGCTGTTCTGGGTTATCGCGCCCCCGGATGACTCCTACCGTCTCCTATTTTAAGGAACACGCTCTGACCCTCATTCGCTCGCGCTGAGTTCTTGTGGGATAGGGTCTGAAAGACCAAAGGCTGTATCGTGATCGATACAGCCTTTATTGTCGGGGTGAGGCGACTCGAACGCCCGACCTCTACGTCCCGAACGTAGCGCGC
>CAMWUY010000138.1 GCA_947177615.1 uncultured Porphyromonadaceae bacterium | reverse complement strand
ACTATACATTATATGATACCGAAGGCAGCAAGTTGGAAACCCGGTCGGATGTAATATCTGTAGAGCCATCTTCCGGATACGACAATAAAAGAATGGTAAAAATCCTGTATAGTGATTTAGATAGTAATACCACGTATTATGTCGGCATCCGTCCCGTGGAAAAATATTGGGGCGGTAGGCATGAGGATGATAAATTATATATCAATACAGGAGTATCATTTACGACTTCAAAGGAGGGGGATTATTCCGGATTAGGTGAGTTTAAATGTGAGGTCGTTGAATATAACGCAATCTACACATATGTTAAACTCACTGCACCTGAGGGTTTTCGTTTTTACAAATATAAATCTGGATTAATTGCAAGTCTGTGTGAGGATATGTCTGATTGGATCGGGCCTTCTGGTAGCTATAAACCATCTTCTCCAGATTTTGACCAAGAATATTCTGAATATTTTATAGTCGGGTTTGAAGGATTAAATGCAGCAAAATATTATCTGCAATATAGAGGTGATATATATATAGCCGAAGATAGTAAATGCTATTGTATATGTAAGGCTGCGGAAGTAGTCCTCCCTGCTATCAATCTGTCTTCTGAAGACCAAGATGGTCTATCTGTAAAATTAATGTCTCAGACGGCGCAATTTTCAGTTTTTCAGCTCTCTTTACCGGAGGGGATGATCAGAGCCTACGATAGCTCTCACAATATCAGGTATACTGTACAAAGAGATGGCAAAGAAATTTTCTCCGGAAATATTAATTCAAACTATCGGTGGGAATCAAACACTTCCTGCATTGTCAGTGTACCTCAGTCGCTGTTGAGAGGAGATTGTATCAACTTTACAATAAGTGGATCATACCAATACCAGGATAGTTTCTCCGGTAGTACCTCTATTGTTCATGATAAAGAAATAAGTGGTGGTTTAGATATCGAGAATCAAGCGACAGCTGACATCATCTCTTTAATATATCAGCCGGAAACAGATTATGTCAGCTTTACTCCGATAATTAATATTAGTTATAGTAGCCTGTTTACCCTATATACATCTTCCGGTTGGACTGAACTTTATTTGTATGAAAATAAGAAAGATTTCAGTGAGGATAATTATATTCTGAGAGGTGAATCAGACTCGGATGGCAAGATAAGACTTAACAAAACAGATGGTTCATTGCAAAAGGGTCATCAATACATCGTCAAGATGACAGGACTGTATGTAAATCTGATTGATCCGGATATGAATGCGGCTACTTTTACAGCGGATAATCCTCTCGTGTTCACATGGACTTGCGAATAGCCTAAAAAGATTGAGACACACTATGAATCCGAGACCTTTAATTGTTGCTGTCATTATTGCTATGATGCCATTGACTCTCTTTTCCGCTAAGGAGAAGGAGGTCAGTGGCTCTTATACCTATTATATCCCTTATAATGTGTCTCGTGACAAGGCTGAACAGATAGCTCTTGAACGTGCCATGATACAGGCCATAGCAGAAAATTTCGGTACTGTACTGACACAGCATTCGCGCACGGATATGCGTTCATCGAAGGATGAGGAGTATTCAGATTTCTGGCTGTCCGCCTCATCACTGGTGAAAGGGGAATGGATAGAAACGATCGGCAATCCGGTTTTTACGCCATCTATCGAGAATGATACTTTTGTCATCAGGTGTGAGGTCAGGGGAAAGGCTCGCGAGGTGAATACAACAAAAGCCGAACTGAGGGTGAAATTGCTCCGCAACGGCGTTATGGATGATGATGAGGCTTCGACTTTTGAGTCCGGTGACAACTGTTATCTCGCCGTTACCACTCCGGTGAAAGGTGCGTTGGCCGTATATCTGGAGGATGAGGCGGAGACTCTATCATGTATGCTACCCTACTACTCGCAGACCTCGACATGCGTACCGATTGATCCCGGAAGACGACATCTCTATTTTACGACCAATGATGGCGATCAGGAGAAATATACCCTTTATACCGATAAGGAGATAGAGAGAAATATGATATACGTCATCTTTTCTCAGAATGAATTTATCAAGCCGATCGACAGCTCCACCGGAAAACCGCTTTCACTTAAAACATTAAGTTCGGGGGACTTTCAGAAGTGGTTGAAAAAATCTATCGCCCTCGACCATACATTTCAGGTTATTACTATTCCGGTCACCATAGTTTGTTCATCCGAATAAGCTGCGGGACAAGAAAAATAGATATTTACCCTTGTTTTAGTATTTGATGCGCAAGGCTCTGTTCGGCACTGTCCGACGGAGCCTATTTTATTATATGGTGGTAAGATACTACGTCGCAAGTTCGATTATTTCACAGTCTCTCATTTCCTGACCGTCGATTTTAAGCCGTATTAATGTGCGCTTTTTGTGCCACCCTTGTTGACCGGCTGCCCCGGGATTTATGTGCAATAGGTTTAATTCCTTATCAAATATTACTTTCAAGATGTGGGAATGCCCGTCTACCATCAGTTTGATATCGTTATCTCTCAATAACGTTTTCATACCTCGTGACCAACGTCCGGGATAACCACCGATATGCGTCAGCAATATCTTGACATCCTCACAGTCGAAAATCAACAGTTCGGGGCATTTGCGCCTGACCATACCGTGGTCTATATTGCCGCTGACCGCCCGAACAGGGCATATATCTTCCAACTTTTCTATGATACTGTAATCACCTACATCGCCCGCATGCCATATCTCGTCGCAATCCTTGAAATAGACACTATATCTGTCATCCCAATACCCATGAGTATCGCTGAGTATCCCAATTCGTTTCATAATCTCTATCTAAAGTTTCATTATCTCTATCTAAATCTGTGGTATTGTAATTATAACAATTAATACGGCATAATGATAAAGCACCTTCCGGAGATTCGGAAAGTGCTTAAGGAACGCGCTCTTAATATTTATGACAAAAGTCAGAAAATATTACTTGACGATTATCTTGCTTACTCTATTTCCCTCGCGAATTATATATACGCCGGTCGGGAGAGTAGCAACGCCATCAGCAACTTTTACACCATTGAGGTTGAAAATCTCACAGTCTTCGGTATTGTTCCCGGGGGTAACAACAGAATCAATTCCGGTATTGGGATTATACTCAACTATATTTGAGAATAATGCCCAACAGTCGTCGGTACTGTTTTTATAGTTATCTAACGATCCGGCAGGGACATGCAACGTTGCATTTTGATATATTAGTTTATTATCATCATACGCCTCGAAAACTGATGTGTCTGCCTGCGGTGGAGTCATTGAGACAACGTAAATATCCGTAAGATTATTACATCCGTTGAAAGCATACGTTCCTATTTCAGAAACAGATTTTCCTATACTTACTGAAGATAAACTATTGCAACCGCTGAATGCCGCGTGTCCAATTGAGGTTACCGAGTCCGGAATAATGATTGATGTGATATTTGTACAAGCGTGAAAAGCGTCTATCCCTATTGTGACAAGAGATGAGGGAAGTTCAATGTCAGTCAGTTCCTCGCAACCCCAAAAAGCCTCATCGCCTATTGTAATCAGAGAATTGGGTAAGATGATTGATTTAAGACTTATACAATTCGAAAAAGCATCATTACCTATCGAGACAACAGAGTTGTGTAATACGATTGATGTGATACATGAACAGCCTGCAAAGGCGTACGCTTCTATAGTTTCAAGAGAAGTAGGGAAATCAATTGATTTAAGATTGCAACATGACGCAAATGCCCCCTCACCTATTGAGACAACAGAATTCGGTAAAACGAGTGTTGTGAGACCATAACATCCATTAAAGGCATCCTTTTCTATTGTTGTAAGAGACTCAGGGAGAAATACAGAGTTTAGTTGGTCGCAATCCCGGCATGCGCTTACGCCTATAGTGGTGACTGTCTCGGGAATGATAAGTTCTGATTTATATTGCGGACACTTTATAAGAGTTGTCAAATCGTAATTGTAGAGTACTGCATTTACAGATTTGAAATGCCGGTTGCCATCTTTGATTTGGAATTCTAAATGACTGTCACAATTATCAAATGCATATTCTCCTATTGAGGAAAGTGATTTTCCTATTACTACATCTTTAAGGCTTTCACAATCATAGAAAGCATAATTCCCAATGGATGTAACAGAATCAGGAATAATCAGTGAAGTCAATGCCTCACATGATTCAAAGGCATAATTTCCAATTGTTAATAGAGAGTTAGATAAAATAAGTGATGTCAAATCGTCCCATCTAAATGCCTCATCTCCGATTGAGATTACTGAATTCGGTATACATAAAGATGTGAATTCACAACCCTTGCAAGCGTGAGCACCTATAGTAGTGACCGAGTCGGCTATAAGGAATTCTGATCTGTTTAACGGATACCAAATCAGAGTTTTTACATCATAATCATAAAGGACACCGTTCTCGGAACTATAATATTTATTTCCTTTATCAACATTAATTCCACTTAATCCTTTACATCCATAAAAAGCTTCTTCCCCAATAGAAACAACTGATGCTGGAATGGTAATAGTTGTAAGAGCCTTACATAGACTGAACGCAGATTCTCCTATTGAAATTACAGAACCGGGTAGGGTAACAGATTTCATACGGTCACAATAGTAGAATGCTTCATCACCGATTATTGTAATTGAATCGGGAATTGTTACTGACTCTAACATATCGCAACGATAGAAAGCAGACATGCCAATCGTAGTAACGGTGCCGGGAATATCTACAGAAACAAGTCTGTCACAATTAGCAAAAGCAGACTTGCCGATTGAGATTACTTGATATTCGGCATTATTATATACTACAACTGATGGTATTGTCAGTTCTCCGGAAACGGTGTTCCCGGTGGCGACTTCAACAGTTTTGGTCTGTTCATCAAGAATATTGTATCTGAGAGTCGTCCCTGCATATTCATAATTGAATTCTTGAGCCGATATTGTGAGGATAGTGAGGACACTATACAGAAGGATAAAGAGTCTCTTCATGTTTCAAATAATAATAATATATTGATAAGATAACTAATTGTGGCCTTTGGCCGATATTTCGTGGGAATTTAAATACAAAATCCATCGTTATCGATGAATCAATTTTTAAGGCGGGCAGTATGATATCATGTAGTATGGTGCAGCCTCGGTCCTCTCCTCGTCGGCATTTATGTTATACAAAAAAAATGCGTGAGAGTCAGTATCTCCTACTCGTCTCACAAACAGAGGCTCTGGAATGCCTTTCAGAATGAAACGAGCAGTTAGAGCCTCACGCATGATATGTGAATATCAAATGATATACACCTACGAAAGGCATTCATCACTGCGCATTTGACTCTGAGTGAAATTTTCCAGATTTCTGTTTGTCAAATGAGCGTCGATAAACGCATTTTAAATATATTTCTGCACGGTAATTAACAATCTATTTCATCCGTGCCACTATTTATATCTGCAAATATAATGATTTTTTTGAAATTTTAAGGAACGCGCTCTAATTAATGCGAAGATTCAATAACGAAGTGCAAAAATCTTCGAACTGAATAGCCCAATATTT
>CAMWUY010000137.1 GCA_947177615.1 uncultured Porphyromonadaceae bacterium | reverse complement strand
GCTTCACGCCCTTCTCCTCACATTCGGCCAGAGCATTGGCTACTCCGTCCTCGACTGCGAAAGCCATGTGGTGCATACCTCCGCGACCGCCGTTCTTCTCGATGAACTTGGCGATTGTGCTGTCGGGGGAAGTGGCCTCAAGCAGCTCGATCTTGGTGTCGCCCACCTTGAAGAAAGCGGTGGTCACCTTCTGGTCGGCCACTACTTCCTGCTTGTAGCATTTCAGGCCGAGAACGTTCTCATAATACTTGATAGCCTCTTCGAGGTTGGGCACTGCGATGCCGATGTGTTCGATGTGTGAGATTTCCATTTGAAGTTCTCTGATTTAAAGTTATGTTGTTTTGTTAAAATGTTTACAGTCAAAATCTTATTCCGTCCGAGATAATGCCGGCCCTTGTCTTTGGCATACATATATTTACGGACAGTGACAAAATTAGATAAATAAAGCGGAATGACAAAATAATTCCGATAAATTTTAAGGAACGCGCTCTTAGAGGCTATTGCATAACAGTAACATTTGTTGTGGGAAAGGGTTAGACAGTATTTTTGGGTAAAGCGGCTTACATTATCAAGCATTTATGATTAGAGAGTGTGGATATGTCAATTTTTTTTACGATATTTGCATATTATTTGCCTTATGCAGCAGCGATTTAATTTGTGCTCACCTTCTTTGACACAACCCCATCGAGCAGATTGTTTATGTATATGGCTTTATAATTAATTGATAATATGCAATTTACGCCATCACTAATTGCCTCTTTGACGGGCGGTGTCGTCGAGGGTGATCAGGATATATTGATCACGGGATTTGGGCCGATTGAGCAAGCCGGCGAGGGTGATATCACCTTTCTGGCGAATATGAAATATAGTCATTTCCTTTATACCACTAAGGCTTCGGTGGTACTTATTAACGAGGATTTTGTACTTGAGCACCCGGTCTCGGCAACGTTGATACGAGTTAAGGATGCATATAGTGCCCTTGCTGAACTAATGACATTGGTGGAGAGTTCCAAGCCGTTGCCTTCCGTTATAGAGCAACCATCCTATATTTCCGATGGCGTCATAATACCCGATGACGTATATGTCGGTGCATTCGCATATATCGGTAAGAATGTCGTGATCGGCAGAGGCGTCAAGATTTATCCGCAGTCCTATATAGGTGATAATGTAGAGATAGGTGAAAACACCATAATCCGACCCGGTGTCAAGATATATGAGAAATGTAAAATTGGCAAGAGATGTATCATACATTCCGGTTGTGTCATTGGTGCCGATGGATTCGGATTTGCACCCAAGGATGGTAAGTTTGAGAAAATCCCGCAGATAGGTGGCGTTATCATCAGTGATGATGTGGAGATCGGGGCCAATTCTTGCATTGACCGCGCCACTTTCGGCAATACCGTTATCGGCGAAGGAACAAAGCTCGACAACCTGTTGCAAGTTGCGCACAATGTCAAGATAGGGAGGCATAATGTCTTTGCGGCTCAGACAGGCATTGCCGGTAGCACAGTGGTCGGAGACTACAACCGTGTAGGTGGTCAATGTGGATTTGCCGGTCATATAACTATCGGTGACAATAATGAATTTGGAGCCCAGTCCGGTATTCCTAACAGTATCGGCAGCGGACGTCGTATGATCGGATATCCCGTGGTGGATGCTCGTACATTTGCCAGAACGCATGTATACCTTAAACATCTTGATCAATTATTTAAACAACATAAAGAATGAACCAATTAACCCTTAAAAACTCCTTTACCGTCAAGGGCAAAGGACTTCACTCCGGTCGCACGGTCGAGGCTGTCTTTACACCGGCTCCGGAAAATACCGGTGTCAAATTTCGTCGTATAGACATGGAGGGCGCGCCCGAGATACCGGCACTCGCCGAGAATGTTGTAGAAACACCGCGAGGAACAGTTTTAGGTAAAGGAGAGGCCCGTGTCTCAACCGTCGAGCATGCACTGGCTGCACTCTACGCGTTAGGTGTAGACAATTGTATCATCGATGTCAATGAAGCAGAGATGCCGATCCTGGACGGTAGCGCCCATCCGTACGTCGAGAATATAATGGCAGTCGGACTAGAGGAACAGAAAGCTGAAAAGGATTTTTATATCATCAAGAGCAAATTACAGTATACTGACGAAGAGACCGGCTCCATCATCACCATCTATCCGGATGATGAATTCAGTGCCGAGGTGATGGTCGAGTACAATTCTCCTGTATTGCCCAATCAGTTTGCCGTCCTTGACTCCCTAACCGATTTCAATAAGGAGATTGCCGGTGCCCGCACATTCGTTTTTGTTCGGGAGATTGATGCACTTCTGGAGAATGGCCTCATAAAGGGAGGAGATCTGGATAATGCTGTTGTGATATATGACCAGAAACTCTCTGAAGATAAAATTGACGAGATATGTGACAAACTACGCCTTGAACATGTACACCCGGACAGCTTAGGCTTTATCAACAATATCCCTCTCAAGTGGGGTAATGAGCCGGCACGTCACAAACTCATGGATCTGATCGGTGACATCTCACTCATCGGTAGGCCGTTGCGTGGTCGGGTTGTAGCCATACGTCCCGGACATGCCGTCAACAATAAGTTCGCCCGTATGTTGCGCAAGGAGGTGAAACATACCGAGATCCAGGCTCCCCTGTATGATCCCAACGTCGCTCCGCTTATTGATGTCAACGGTATAAAGAGCATGTTGCCTCACCGTTATCCCTTCTTGTTGATTGACAAAATCATAGAGATAGATCGCAAGCATTGTGTAGCTGTCAAGAATGTCACAGTCAACGAACCTTTCTTTCAGGGTCACTTCCCGCAGGAACCCGTTATGCCCGGAGTATTGCAGGTTGAGGCTATGGCGCAGGCTGCCGGTGTACTGGTGCTCAACTTTCTCGAGGATGCCGACAAATATTCCACATACTTCCTTAAGATAGATAATGTTAAGTTCCGTCAGAAGGTTGTCCCGGGCAACACCCTGTTGCTTCACGTCTCATTGATGACTGAGATACGTCGAGGATGTGCTGTTGTCAAGGGCTATGCCTTTGTTGGAGAGAAGATAGTGGCTGAAGCTGAATTTATGGCTCAGATTATCAAGAATAAATAAGTCATTGTATGAATTGCAATTTCGTTGTTGATCCATCAGCCGGGATTGGTAATAACGTAGACATCGGCCCGTTCAGTTGCATATATGGTGACGTAAAAATAGGCGATAATGTCAAGATCTATAATAACGTCACTATCTTTCCCGGAGCTCGTATCGGAGACAACGTCACTATCTTTCCCGGAGCAGTTGTTGCCGGTGTACCTCAGGATCTGAAGTTCAGAGGAGAGGATACTACGGCAGTGATTGGCAACGGCACTACACTACGTGAATGTGTGACTGTCAATCGTGGCACAGCATCCAAGGGATTGACACAGGTCGGCGACAACTGTCTGATTATGGCCTACACTCACATAGCGCACGACTGTCTTATAGGCAATAATGTGATCATATCTAATGCGACACAGCTGGCAGGTGAAGTACAGGTAGATGATTTCGCCGTGATAGGAGGCGGAAGCCTGGTGCATCAATTCTGTCACCTCGGAAAGCATATAATGTTGCAAGGGGGAGCGTTAGTCAATAAAGATATCCCGCCGTATGTCAAGGCTGCCCGTGAGCCGATATCATACGTCGGTCTCAACACCATCGGAATGCATCGACGTGGAATTGATGCCGAGTCTATTCAGATCATAAGTGACATCTATCGCATCATCTATCTGAGCGATCTGAATGTCACCAATGCTATCAAATTAGTCTATGAGAGTGTGCCTCAGACGCCGATAAGGGATGAGATACTTCACTTTATTGAGAACTCCCAACGTGGCATCATCCGCTCCGCAATATAGGATCTGAAATCATATAGTATAAAAAAGATCTTGCGACACACAATCGCAAGATCTTTTTTTATGACTAAATACAACGGTTTTCAGCCGTATTTGGAAATTTTGCGGAGTTGAGCTTCGTTGATGATGCGTATACGACGGCCATCGACGATGATCAGCTTTTCCTGCGAAAATGCCGTCAATGTACGAATGGCATTAGAAGTGGTCATATTGCTCAGATTTGCAAGATCTTCACGACTCATATATATCTTGAGTGTAGCCTCATCATCCTCCAACCCATAATTGTCAACAAGCATCAGCAGTGACTCCGCGAGACGGCCACGGATATGTTTCTGCGTAAGATTGACGATCTTCGTATCTGAGCCTCCAAGATTTCTCGACAATTCATGGATAAAGAACATAGCCAGGTCATTGTTATTGCGTATCAGTTGCTCAACGATACTCATAGGCACCATACCAATCTTTGACGGCTCAAATGCAGCTGCCGAAGATACATAGGACTCCTTGGCAAAATAGGCACGATAACCAAAATACTGTACAGGACGGTACAGGCGAAGTATCTGGACACGATCACCGATGCCGGCTTTGTACATCTTTACCTTACCGGAGAGCAGACAGTACAGCATTTCCGGTTTCCCCTGCTCCTCATAGATGACCTGATTTTTCTTAAAGGTCTGTACTGTAAAGCTTTCTGTGATGATACGTTTCTCCTCGGGCTGTAAGACTGTCCATAGTTCGGACATGTCCTTGGATATTATATCATCAAGAGTAGATTTTTTTAACATGCAGATAAACCATATTCATGGTCTTCTCAACACCGTTAAAGTTAATGAGTGACCATATTTTCATACAAAGATACAAATAATATTCCATATATGAAAACTCTACCCAATCAATACGGTAGATTATCGCTCCGAACCACTCCGATCCGGTTCTGAAGCCGTTTTCCGTATGATCTTTCCGTTTGGGGTTCGCGCGAGGGTATCTACGTAATAGATCTCTTTCGGGCATTGCCACGGTTCGAGCGAATCACGCATTTTTGACATCATCATGCGTGCCTCGTCTGCATTCATCTGTGCACCCTCAATATACAGAACTATTCTATTACCCCATTTCTCATCAGGTATACCTGCAACAAGCATTGGATGTTTTATACCGGTAATGGATGCAATCATATCTTCGAGCCACTCCGGATTTACCTTTCTCCCTCCGGTAATAATGACATTATCGTGACGGCCGATGACCTTGAATTTGTTTTTATCAGTGATTTCAACAATGTCATTGGTGACAATATCAGACTCCGACACCCCCTTTATGACAAGACAGCTACGCTCATCGCAGGAGATATCAATTCCCGGCAATGGCATAAACAGTGTATTATCGGCAACGTGTCTGACGGCTATGTGGGAGGCAGACTCGGTCATACCGTACGATTCCCATACCTCAAGTCCTCGCTCTTTGATTAAGTCTTTCATACCCAGAGGTAGGGGAGAACCACCGATCAGATACCGCTTCACATGAGTGAACATATCGGGATGGTCCAGGACATATACCATCTGAGAGGGCACAATAGAGACCATATCTATCGGACCCTCTTCCGCGCACATGACAGGTTCGTTGGATGGTTGTTCGTATGAAAACCTGCAATCGGCTACCATAGATCTGACTGCCACCATCTTACCTCCGATGAAGTCCGGTGATATACAACTGTGAATACGCCATTCCGGT